>NZ_JBHJRX010000012.1:0-174409 GCF_042268605.1 Streptomyces sp. NPDC056296
GTGGATGTCCGCGATCACCGGGATCTGCGACTTCCGCGCGATCACGGAGAGGGCGTCCGCGTCGTCCTGCGTCGGGCAGGCCACCCGGACGATCTCGCAGCCCGACGCCGTCAGCTCGGCGATCTGCTGCAGCGTCGCACCGATGTCCGACGTACGGGTCGTGGTCATGGACTGCACCGACACCGGGGCCCCGCCCCCGACGGCCACCGGCCCGACCTGGATCCGTCGCGACACGCGTCGCTCGGCGATCGGCCGGACCGGGACCTCGGGGACGCCCAGGGAGATGGCGGTCACGACGTCACTCCCGGTTCGAGGAGACGGTCTCGCGCATGGCACGCAGGGACTCCTTGAGGGAGCCCATGGTGGCCAGGACGGCGGTGGGCTCGTAGCCGCAGTGCGCCATGCAGTTGGCGCAGCGCGGGTCCTTGCCGCGGCCGTACTTGTCCCAGTCGGTGTCCTCGATCAGCTCCCGGTACGTCGGGACGTACCCGTCGCTCATCAGGTAGCAGGGGCGCTGCCAGCCGAAGAGGGAGTAGTTCGGGATCGCCCACGCGGTGCACGGGAAGTCGACCTTGCCCTCGAGGAAGTCGAGGAACAGCGGGGAGTGGTTGAGCCGCCAGCGGGCCCGGTTGCCGCCCGAGAAGGCCTTCTTGAACAGTTCCCGGGTCTGCTCCACGCCCAGGAAGTGCTCCTGGTCGGGCGCCTTCTCGTAGGCATAGGCGGGCGAGATCATCATCTCGTCGACCTTGAGGTCGTCGTTGAGGAAGTTGAGCACCTCGACGATGGTCTGCGGGGTGTCGGTGTTGAAGAAGGTCGAGTTGGTGGTCACCCGGAAGCCGCGCCGCTTGGCCTCCTTGATGGCCTCCACGGCCTCGTCGAACACTCCCTCCTTCGCCACGGACTCGTCGTGCCGCTCGCGCAGCCCGTCGATGTGCACCGCGAAGGCGAAGTACGGCGAGGGCTTGAACTTGTCCATCTTCTTGCGCATGAGCAGCGCGTTGGTGCACAGGAAGACGTACTTCCGCTTGGCCACCAACTGGCGGACGATCTCGTCGATCTGAGGGTGCATCAGGGGCTCGCCACCGGCGATGGAGACCATCGGCGCTCCCGATTCGAGCACCGCCCCCACGGCCTGCGCGACCGGCATGCGCTGCTTCAGCACTCCGGCCGGGTGCTGGATCTTGCCGCATCCCTCGCACTTGAGGTTGCAGGCGAAGAGCGGCTCCAGCTCCACGATGAGCGGGAACTTGTCCCGTCGGCGAATCTTCTGTTCGGCCAGGTATGTAGCGACCTTGATGGACTGGCGCAGCGGCATGGCCATCTGGCTCACCTCCGGGGGAGCAGCAGGGAACGGTGCCATTCGAAGAATGCGGGAAGAACGGATCGAAGGACGCGGAAAGCCGATATTCCACCGCGCACCGTGCCGATCCGGACGAGTTCGTGCTCTGGAGCGTCCACGACCACTCGGACGGCCGCAACGGGGCGCGCGCCCGCCCGGACGGCGCTCAGGAGCGTGGCCGCGGACTCCATGTCGACGGCGATCGCGCCGGTCGCGAGCAGGTCGGCGCGTTCGGGACCCCGGACGACGTGGTCCGAGCCGGTCAGCGGCCCGGTGTGGACGGTGCGCCCCGGTACGGCACGCGCGATTTCCTTGACGAGCCGGTCCGTCCCGACGCCGGCGACGGTGCCGCGCGGGTCCCGGGTCTCCTCGGCGACCACCAGGTCGCCGGGGTGCATGCCGGGGGCGAGGCCCGCGCAGAAGCCCGTGGCCAGCACGGCGGCGCCGTCGAGCGCGGGATCGGCCAGGACCCGGGCGACCGAGCGCTCGGCCGCCTTCGGGCCCATGCCCGTGCGCAGGACGGTGACCGGCCCGACGGCGCCGCCGCGGTCGCCGGTGCGCAGGGCGAGGTGCTCGATGCCGAGCGCGCAGGCGATCAGCAGCGGGGACGGGCCGGGCTCTCGGTTCATCAGCTGCCCTTCGCCTCGGCCGCGGACGTCTCGGTCGAGGGCCGCTCGGCGGGGGCGGTGACCGCCGCCGCGCGCGGCTTCTTCGCGAAGGGTTCGCCGTGCACGTACCTGCCCAGCGCGGTGAGCGGGAAGACCTGCCGGTAGAGGTGGTAGTTGATGGAGAAGTCCCAGGGGAAGCCGGTCCCGGTGAAGTAGGGCTCGTCCCAGGAACCGTCCTCCCGCTGGGTGGCGGCCAGCCATTCGATGCCGCGTTCGACGGCCTTGGACTCCCGCTCCCCCGCCGCCAGCAGTGCCATCAGGGCCCAGGCGGTCTGCGAGGCGGTCGAGGCGCCCCGGCCGCTCCACTCCCTGACGTACCGGTAGGAGCGCAGGTCCTCGCCCCAGCCGCCGTCGTCGTTCTGGACGGACTCCAGCCAGGTCACCGCGCGGCGGATGGCCGGGTGCGAGGCGGGGAGTCCGGCGGCGGTGAGGGCGGGAACGACGGAGCCGGTGCCGTAGACGTAGTTGACGCCCCAGCGGCCGAACCACGAGCCGTCCGCCTCCTGTTCGTCCAGCAGCCACCGGATGCCGCGCCGGGTGCGCGGGTCGTGGGTGAGGCCCTCGACGGCGAGCATCTCGACGACGTGCGCGGTGACGTCCGCCGACGGCGGGTCGATGACCTCGCCGAAGTCGCAGAACGGCAGCCGGTTGGGGAAGGAGCTGGTGTTGTCGACGTCGAACGCGCCCCAGGCGCCGTTCTTCGACTGCATGCCGAGGTTCCAGCGCACGCCGCGGCCGATGGCCTTCTCCACCCGCTCCGGGTCGTGGTGGCTGACCCGGCGCAGGGCGAGGACCACCTCGGCGGTGTCGTCGATGTCGGGGTAGTTGTCGTTGTGGAACTCGAACGCCCAGCCGCCGGGCGGGAGTCCGGGCCGCTTCACCGACCAGTCGCCGGGGCGCACGATCTGCTCGCCGAGCATCCAGTCGGCGGCCTTCACCAGCTGCGGGTGGTCGGCGGGCACCCCGGCGTCGGCCAGCGCGATGGTGGCCAGGCAGGTGTCCCACACCGGGGACTGGCAGGCCTCGATCATCCGGGCACCGTCCTCGCGCCACACGGCGAAGCGGTCCAGCGACTCCAGCCCGGCGCGCATCACGGGGTGTTCGAGGTCGTAGCCGAGCAGGTAGAGCGCGATGACCGAGTAGACGGCCGGGGGCTGGATGCCGCCCCAGCAGCCGTCGTTCTCCTGCCGTTCGATGATCCAGCGGGCGGCCGTGTTCATCGCGGCCCGGCGCAGGCGGCGCGGGGCGACCTTGCGGTAGGCGTGCAGTGCCTTGTCGAGGCGCTGGAAGACGCCGTCCCAGCTCGCCGCCGGTGCCGGGGGCCGCGGAGGGTTGGGGAGGGCCGGGTCGGTGTGCAGCTCGTCGAGCGGGAAGGGCGCGGGGCGTACCGGCCGCTTCGCGGAGACGATGGTCAGCGGCACGATGGTCTGCCGGGCCCAGCAGCCGAAGTCGTAGATGTTGAGCGGCACCCAGGTGGGGAAGTAGATGAGCTCCGGCGGGAGTTCGGGCAGGTCGTCCCACTTCCACCAGCCGAACAGGGCGAGCCAGATCCGGGTGAAGACGCGGGCGGAGGCGATGCCGCCCCGGGAGCGGATCCAGTCCGACGCCCTGGCCATGTGCGGCGCGTCGGGCGAGTCGCCGGCCAGGCGGAGGGCGACGTAGGCCTCGATGGTGGCGGACAGGTCGCCGGGGCCGCCGTAGAAGGTGGCCCAGGTGCCGTCCTCGCGCTGCTCGCCGCGGACGAAGAGGGCGGCGGCGTGTGTGGTCCCGTCGTCCAGGATGCCCAGGAACTGGCGAAGGAGCAGGTCCTCGGCGTCCATCGTGACGTTCGTCTCGAGGTCGCCCTTCCACCAGCCCTGGGCGTCCTGCCGGGAGAGCAGGAAGTCCGTGGCGCGCCGGGTGGCGCGTGCGGCGGCTTCTGGTACCCCGGCCGCCGTCGCGGGGATCGTGATGTCGGTTTCGCTGGCCGCGGCTGCGAGGGGCTTCAGGGTGGCCCCGGTGCTTCCGTCGGTCGTCGCTGTCATGGCTTCCCCTTCGTGCAGTAAACAAGTGGTGCTTCTGCTGTGGGTCCGCCGTCGGCCGGTGCTCGTCTTCCCGCGACACCGGCCGGCGACTACGCGAGGGCTATTCGACCGATAGTGATCATCTCTTTCGTACGACGACGAAGTCCGCGAGCGCCGTGAACCGGTCCCGCACCCGGTCGGGCATGTCGACGGCGTCGAGGGCTTCGATGGCGATGGTGTGCTGACGGCGTGCCTCGTCGGCGGTCCATTCCCGGCCGCCCGCCTCCTCGATGAGGGCGGCGCGGGCCGCGAACTCCTCCTCGGAGAAGTTCGCGAAGTCGCTGCTCTTGGCGTCGGCGGCGAGGATCTCGCCGAGCCGCTCGGAGGCGGAGCCACCCGCCGCGAGGGCGGCCACCACGGGGAGGGACTTCTTGCGCTGGCGCAGGTCGCTCCAGGTCTGCTTGCCGGTGGCCTCCGGGTCGCCCCAGATGCCGAGGAGGTCGTCGACGGCCTGGAAGGCGAGGCCCAGGTGGTAGCCGTACCTCTCCAGCGTGTCGGCGGTGTGCTCGTCGGCGCCGCCGAGCACCGCGCCGATGGAGCTGGCGGTGGCGAGCAGGGCGCCGGTCTTGTTGCCCTCCATCTCCAGGCACTCCTCGACGCTGACCCGGTCGCGGTGCTCGTAGGAGATGTCCTGCGCCTGACCGTCGATCAGGGCGCGGCTGGCGTTGGTCAGCCGGCGGGTGGCGCGGCCGGCCTCGACGGTGCCCAGTTCCAGCAGCACCTCGTTGGCGAGCGCGAACAGGGCGTCGCCGACCAGGATGGCCTGGGCCGGGCCGTGCACCTTCCAGACGGTGTCGCGGTGGCGGCGCTGCTCGTCGCCGTCCATCAGGTCGTCGTGCAGGAGGGAGAAGTTGTGCACCAGCTCCACGGCCACCGCGCCGGGCACGCCGACCTCGGGCGCGGCACCGGTGACCTCGGCGGAGAGCACCGCGAGCGCGGGGCGGACGGCCTTGCCGCCGTCGCCGTCCGCGGGGTTGCCCTGGGCGTCGATCCAGCCGAAGTGGTAGGCGGCGACGGTGTCCATGGGCGGTGCCAGGCGGTCGACGGCTGCCCGCAGGACCGGCGTGGCAAGGGTCCGGCCGCGCTCCAGGAGCGCGGTCACGTCCACCGTGGTCCTCGGAGCGGCCTTCGGGGCCGGGGGCACAGTGGGCACAGTCTTTCCTCCAGTTGCGGTACCGGGAGTGCGGGAGTCGGTCCCACGCGGATCGGCTTTCACGCCGCCTCCTCGAAGAAATCGGGGAGGAGGCCGCGGGACCGGCCCAGGGCACCGAGCGCGGCGCCCGCCGCCCCGACACCGCTGCGAACCGCACTCTCCATGGTCGCGGGCCACCCTGTGGCGGTCCACGCTCCGGCCAGGTAGAGGCCGGGTGCCTTGGTGCGGGCGCCGGGCCGGAGCCGTCCGACGCCGGGGGCGGGAGCGAAGGTCGCGGTGCGCTCCCTGGTCACGAAGAAGTCCTTGACCTCGGCACCCCGGGTGCGGGGCAGCAGCCGCTCCAGCTCGGGCAGGTACCGCTCGCGCAACGCGGCCACGGTCTCGTCGATCTCGTTCTGCGCGGTCGACTGCGACAGCGCCAGGTACTGACCCTCCTTCAGCCCGGAGGCCTCGGTACGGTCGAACACCCACTGGACCGGGGTGCCGAGAGCCGTGAGGAACGGCGTGGCGAGCACCTTGCGGTCGTAGATCACGTGGACGTTGAGGATCGGCGCGGTGCCGATCTCCAGCAGGTTTCCGGGTGCGTCGAGGGCGCCGGCGGGCAGCAGGTCGTGCGCCTCGCGCTGCGGTACGGCGAGGACGACGGCGTCCGCCTCGAGCGTCTCGTCGGGAACCTGAACGCTCCAGCCGCCGTTCTCGTTGGTACGGATGGAGGTGACGCGTGTACGGACCTCGGTACGGACGCCCGCGGAGTCGAGCGCCTTGCGGGCCAGCCGGTCGTGCAGTTCGCCCAGCGGGACGCGGGCCCAGCCGATGTCGGCCGCGCCCGGGTCGGACAGCAGACCGGTCTTGAACACCATCGCGGCGAGCCCCAGGGAGGCGTCGCCCGCGACCGCGTTGAGGGTGGCGACCCCGACCAGGTCCCACAGGGCCTCGACGGCACGCGCCGACTGACCGTGCGCGGCCAGCCAGCTGCCGAAGTCCTGGGTGTCCAGGGCCGGATCGGCGAGGTCGAGCCCCTTGAGCGCGAGCGCGGCACGCCCGACGCTCGCGCGCTCGGCGAGCGAGAGATGCGGATACGTGGCGAGGCTCCGCCCCAGATGCAGGGGCACGGGCAGCGCGTCGCGCCGCAGTCTGCCGAGCCGCCGTCCCTCCGGCCTGGCCAGGTCGAGGACGGGCACGTCGAGACGGTCCTGCACGGGAGCGAGCGCCGCCCCGCCGATACGGTCGAGGAACCAGCGGTAGGCGGTGCAGCAGCGCAGATACACGTGCTGGCCGTTGTCGACGGTGAGGTCGCCGCGCTGGAAGGAGAAGGCGAGCCCGCCCAGGCGCGGCCGCCCTTCGAGCAGGGTGACGCGCACTCCGGCGTCGGCGAGCGCGAGCGCGGCGGTGACTCCGGCGAGCCCGCCACCGACCACGACGGCGTGTCCGCCGGGGCGGAGGGCGGAGACGTCCGCGAGCTGCCCGCCGTCACGCGTGCCGTTGCCGTGCGTCATGGTGCGCCCTTCCCTGTCCGGTCGCCGCGGTGCTTGAACGGCGTACGGCAGACCGTCTCAGTCAGGGACGCCGACCGCCACCGGAGGGTTGCCCGCCGTTCTTCGCCGGAGGCGTCGCCCGGGTCCGGAGTGTCGAGTGTGCCGGATGTGTCCATCAGGCGCGCCTCCTGACGGCCCGCCGGGTGACGTGCCGGGCGTCGAGGCCGGACAGGCCGCGCACGGCGACGTACGCCTTCTCGCGTCCGGGGAGCGAGACCCGGCCGCGCAGCACGGCCTCGGGGTCGCGCTCGATGCGGTCCAGGAGACGGCGGTAGATGCCGGCCATGGCGGCCACGCAGGCGCCGCTGCGCCGGTCGAGCATGGGCAGCAGCCGGTAGCCCTCGGCGAAAAGCGCGCGGGCCCGACGCACTTCGAAGTGCACGAGGCCCGCGAAATCGGAGCCCTCGGGTGGCGTCGGCCCGCTGAACCCGGCCGAGCAGCCGAACTTGGCGAGGTCGTCGGCGGGCAGGTAGGTCCGCCCGCCCTCGGCGTCCTCACGGACGTCCCGCAGGATGTTGGTGAGCTGAAGCGCGAGCCCGAGCGTGTCGGCGTACTCGGGCGCGCGCTCGGCGCCGCGCGCCCCCGGTTCCGTACCGAACACGCCGAGTGAGAGGCGTCCGATGGCGCCCGCCACGCAGCGGCAGTAGACCTTCAGGTCGTCCCAGGTCTCGTAGGTCTCGCCGCGCAGGTCCATCTGAACGCCGTCGATCAGCTCGTCGAGGCCGCCGAGCGGGATCGGGAAGGCGCGCGAGGCGTGGGCGAGGGCGACGGCGACCGGGTCGGTGTCGTCCTCGTCGACGGCGCCCTCGTGGATGCGGGCGAGCACGGCTCGGGTCTCCTCGAGCCTGGCGACCTTGACGTCGTCCGCCAGCACGCCGTCGCCGATGTCGTCGACGCGGCGGGAGAACGCGTACAGCGCCGACATCGCCCGGCGCTTGGGCGTCGGCAGGAGCCGGATGCCGTAGGCGAAGTTGCGGGCCTGCTGTCCGGTGACGGCCTCGCAGTAGCTGTAGGCGGCGAGTACCGGTGCCGACGTGTGCGCTGACGACTCCACGGTGCCGATCACCCCTTTCCTCGCAGGGTCACGCCCACCTCGCGCAGCAACTGGACCTTGCCGGGCTTGGGCGGGCCGGGAAGTACGTCGTGATCGGCGGCGGCGATCGCCCTCAGGGCCGCCCTGCCTCCCGCCACGAACCCCGCGAGCAGCAGGCGCAGCCTGCCGTGGACGCTGCCCACCAGGGGGGAGCCCTCGTTCAGCAGCTCGCGGGCACGCCTGGCTTCGTACGCGACCAGGGCGCGCACCGACGCGTTCGCGGTGGGTGCGGCGAGGTCCGTCTCCTGGACGTGGAAGCGCTTCAGGTCCTCGGCGGGCAGGTAGACACGGTCGCGGCCCAGGTCCTCGGCGACGTCCTGGAGGTGCTCGACGATCTGCAGGGCGGTGCAGATCGCGTCGGAGCGGCGGATCCGCTCGGGCGTCGAGGTGCCGGTGACGGCGAGGACGAGCCGGCCGACCGGGTTGGCGGACAGCTCGCAGTAGGCGAGGAGGTCGTCGTAGGTCTCGTACCGCCCGACCAGCTGGTCCTGGCGGTTGGCGGCGATCAGGCCGAGGAAGGGCTCGGGGGTCAGCGAGCGGCGTCGCACGGTCAGCTGGAGGCGGCGCAGGAGCGGGTGGCGGGGGGTGCCGTCGAAGACCCTGCGCAGGTCTTCCTCGAAGGCGTCCAGCATCAGCAGCCGGTCCTCGGCGCGGTCGGCGGGGACGCCGAGGAGGCGGGCGTCGGCGCCGCCGGGGGCCAGGTCGCCGTCACCGATGTCGTCCACGAGGCGGGCGAAGCCGTACACGGCCATGAGGTCGGTGCGCCAGTCGCGGGGCAGGAAGAAGGGAGCCACGGGGAAGTTCTCGTCCGCGGCCTTGGCGAGGGTGCCGCGCTCCGGGTCGACGTCGTGCGCCGTTTCGGTCACCGTCATCGCGGACTGCCCTGGGCGGCGACGGCGCACGCTTCGGGGAGGTGGGGAGTTTCCGTAGCCATTGCCGTCACATCTCCCGTTCTACACTGCCGACCCAATGCACACTATTTCGGACACGCCGCCCGACCGCCCGTGCGGCAGGCCCGCTCGAGGGTGTCGGGCATTATCGCCCCATGTGCCGCGTTTCGGGACCGGTCCAGCTTACGTTGTACAACTCGCGGAGGTTCGCCGGGGTCCTCCGCGCATCACAAGAACACACCGATCGGCTTCAAGATTCCTGCGAACGCGAGGAGTTGACGCTTCCTTTGCAGACGCGGGGCCGCGCGGGAACAGTTCCTGCGCGGCCCCGGCGTGTCGGGCTACTTGCCCGTGAACTTCTCGTACTCCTTGAGCACCTCGTCGGTCGGGCCGTCCATGCGCAGCTCGCCGCGTTCCAGCCACAGCACGCGGTTGCAGGTGTCGCGGATGGACTTGTTGTTGTGACTGACCAGGAAGACGGTGCCGGCCTCCTTCTTCAGCTCCCGGATGCGCTCCTCGGAGCGCGTCTGGAACTTGCGGTCGCCGGTGGCCAGGGCCTCGTCGATCATCAGGACGTCGTGGTCCTTGGCGGCGGCGATGGAGAACCGCAGGCGGGCGGCCATGCCGGAGGAGTAGGTGCGCATCGGCAGGGTGATGAAGTCGCCCTTCTCGTTGATCCCGGAGAAGTCGACGATGTCCTGGTAGCGCTCCCTGATCTGCTCGCGGGTCATGCCCATGGCCAGTCCGCCGAGGATGACGTTCCGCTCGCCGGTCAGGTCGTTCATCAGGGCGGCGTTCACGCCGAGCAGGGAGGGCTGCCCGTCGGTGTAGACCTTGCCCCGCTCGGCGGGCAGCAGGCCGGCGATGGCCCGCAGCAGGGTCGACTTGCCGGATCCGTTGGAACCGATCAGGCCGATGGCCTCGCCCCGGTAGGCGGTGAAGGAGACGCCCCGCACGGCGTGCACCTTGCGCACGCCCCGCTCCTCGCCCCTCTTGATCATGCGGCTCAGGGCGGCGGTCGCGCTGCCCTTGCCGGTCTTGGCGCCGTTGACGCGGTAGACGATGTGCAGTTCGTCCGCGATGACCGTCGGCACCCGCTCGCCCTGCTGCTGCTCAGCCACGGCCGTACCTCTCCTCCGCCTTCCAGAAGTACACGAAGCCGCCCACGGCGAGGAGCACGGCCCAGCCGAGCGCGGCCGCCCACACGTGCGGCGGCAGGTTCTCGGAGCCGTAGCCGTCGATCAGCGCGAAGCGGATCAGGTCCATGTAGACGGCGGCCGGGTTCCACTGGAGCACGTCGGCCAGCCAGGCCGGCTGGTCCTCCAGCATGATCGGGATGGAGAACATGACGCCCGACGCGTACATCCAGGTCCGCATGACAAAGGGCATCAGCTGGGCCAGGTCCGGGGTCTTCGCCCCCATCCGGGCCACGATCAGCGCCAGGCCCATGTTGAAGAGGAACTGCAGGACCAGCGCCGGCACGACCAGCAGCCAGGACAGCGACGGGTAGCTGCCGAAGCCGATCACCACCGCGAACATCACGATCATCGAGGCCAGCAGCTGCTGGAGCTGCTGCAGCGCGAACGAGATCGGGAGCGAGGCGCGCGGGAAGTGCAGTGCCCGCACCAGGCCGAGGTTGCCGGAGATCGCGCGCACACCCGCCATCGCCGAGGACTGGGTGAAGGTGAAGACGAACACACCCGTCACCAGGAACGGGATGTACACGTCCTTGTCCATGCCGCGGCCCGCGTTGAGGATCAGGCCGAAGATCAGGAAGTAGACGAGCGCGTTCAGCAGCGGCGTGGCCACCTGCCACAGCTGGCCGAGCTTGGCCTGGCTGTACTGGGCGGTCAGCTTCGCCCGGGAGAAGGCGAGGATGAAGTGCCGCCGGCTCCAGAGCTGACGGACGTACTCCACGAGGGAGGGCCGGGCACCGCTCACGGACAGCCCGTACTTGGCGGCGAGCCGGGCCGGTGTGAGGCCCTCGTCGGGCGACACGGGCTTGGTCATGGCGACCGTGCCGTCGTGCGTTGTCTCACTCACTGGTGGAAACTTTCGTCTTCGGAATGCTCGGCCGCACGGGCCTGGCATGGACCTGTTGGCCCCGGGCGGGCCGGGACGCTCTCGGATACGAGCTTGTCAGATCACCGGAGGCCGGCCCAGCCGGGTCAGCCGCCACACCGTACGCCACCTCATGGGCCGGCGCGGACCGCAGGGGGTGCCCCACCCCTCGCGGAAGCCGCCGAACCAGGCCCTCAGGGCAGGACGCGAGGGGCGGCGCAGCAGTGTGAGCAGCATCCACACGCCGAGATAGACCGGGACGAGGAGCGCGGGCAGGTTGCGGCGGGCGAGCCAGACGCGGTTGCGGGCGACCATGCGGTGGTAGACCGCGTGCCGCGAGGGCGCGGTCGTGGGGTGGTTCAGCACCATGTCGGACCGGTAGTCGATCATCCAGCCGGCGTCGAGGGCGCGCCAGGCCAGGTCGGTCTCCTCATGGGCGTAGAAGAACGCGTCCGGCAGGCCGCCGACCTGCGTGAGGACGCGGGTGCGTACGGCGTTGGCGCCGCCGAGGAAGGTGGTGACCCGGGAGGAGCGCATCGGGTCGGAGGCGCGCAGCCGCGGGACGTGCCGGCGCTGGGTCTCGCCGGTGTCCGGGTCGGCGATGCGGAAGCTGACGATGCCGAGCTCGTCGTCGGCCGCGAAGGCCTGGCGGCACAGCTCCGCGGTGTCGGTGCGGGCGAGCAGGCCGTCGTCGTCGAGGAAGAGCAGGATGTCGACGTCGCCGCCGCCCGGGCCGAAGGCCTCGATGCCGACGTTGCGGCCGCCGGGGATGCCCAGGTTCTCGGGCAGCTCGACGGTGCGGACGCCGGCGGGCACCTCCGGGACGGGCGAGCCGTTGCCGACCACGACCACCTCGACCGGGTCGCCGTCCTGCCCCGCGACCGAGTCGAGCAGGGCGCGCAGTTCCTCGGGGCGGTTGCCCATCGTGATGACGACGGCGCCGACCTTCATGGCGCCACTCACTTGAGCCTGCTGGAGGCGAGGATGGACACCAGGTGCAGCAGGGTCTGCAGCAGCGCGATACCCGCGAGTACGGCGGTGCCGAGGCGGGTGAAGAACAGGTCGCCGCGGCTCGCGTCGACGATCGCGAGGACGAGGATCAGCAGGGACGCCTCGATGCCGAGGATCAGCCGGTGGAACTTGAGCGCTCCGGCGGCCCGGCGGGCCAGCGCCATGCCGGAGGAGCGCGGCTCGGACGCCGACTCCTGGGCCGGCGCCTTGCCGGTCTGGTGCCGGGCCACGCCGACGAGGTCGGTCTCGGCCTTGATCAGGATGGCGCCGAGCGCGGCCAGGGTGCCGAGGAAGGCCCACAGCCAGTCGACGCGTCCGGTGCCCCATATGTCGGCGGCGCGCAGGCCGAGGCCGACCAGCACCGCGGCGTCGGTCAGGTAGGCGCCGACCCGGTCCAGGTAGACGCCGCCGAGCGAGTACTGCTTCTTCCAGCGCGCGACCTCGCCGTCGACGCAGTCCAGCAGCAGGTACAGCTGGACCGCCACGACGCCGAGCACGGCGCCCGTGATCCCCGGCACCAGCAGGGCCGGGGCCGCGAGCACGCCGCAGACGGTCATCAGGTACGTGAGCTGGTTGGGCGTGATCCTGGTGTTCACCAGGTAGCGGTCGATCCGCAGCGAGACCTCGCGCATGTAGAGGCGTCCCGCCCAGTGCTCACCGCTGCGCCGGTCCTTCACCCCCGCGGGGTGGACGACCGGACGTAGTTCAGCTACCGATGGCCTTGACATAGTCGGCGTACAGGTCCTTGATCTGGTCGGTTTTGAGGTCGAGGTGCTCGAGGATCGTGTAGCGGCCGGGCCGCGTCTGCGGGGCGAACTCCACGGCCTGGAAGAACTCCTCCGGCGTGAACCCGATCTCCTCCGGCAGCACCGGCAGTCCGTGCCGGCGCAGTACCTCGGCCATGTGGGCGGACTCCTCGTGGGCCCCGCGCAGATACATCGCGAAGGCCGCGCCCAGACCGCACTGCTCGCCGTGGGAGGCGGCGCGGGTGGGGAAGAGCAGGTCGAGGGCGTGGTTGATCTCGTGGCAGGCGCCGGAGGCGGGCCGCGAGTCACCGGAGACCGACATGGCGATGCCGGTCAGGACCAGGCCCTCGGCGAGCACCTGGAGGAAGTCGTTGTCACCGACGCCGCCCGGGTGCCGGAGCACGGCCTCGCCCGCCTGGCGGGCCATCGCGGCGGCCAGGCCGTCGATCCGCTCGCCCTTGACCCGGTTGGCCAGTTCCCAGTCCGCGATCGCGGAGATGTTGGAGACGGCGTCGCCGATGCCGGCGCGCACGAACCGCACCGGGGCCTCGCGGATGACGTCCAGGTCGATGACGACGGCGATCGGGTTCGGGACACCGTAGGAGCCGCGGCCCGCGTCGTTGTCGAGCGTGGCGACCGGCGAGCAGAGCCCGTCGTGCGCGAGGTTCGTCGGCACGGCGACCAGCGGCAGGCCGATGCGCGCCGCGGCGAACTTGGCGCAGTCGATGATCTTGCCGCCGCCGAGGCCGACGACCGCGTCGTAGTGGCCGCCCTTCATGGCGCCGGCCAGCTTGATCGCGTCGTCCAGGGTGCCGCCGCCGACCTCGAACCAGTCGGCGCCGGGCAGGGACGGGGCGACGCGCTCGCGCAGCCGGGCGCCCGAGCCGCCGCTGACGGCGACGGCGAGCTTGCCCGAGTGGGAGATGCGCTCGTCGGCGAGCACACATCCCAGGTCGTCGAGGGCACCCGCGCGGATGTCGACGACGACCGGCGACGGGATGAGCCTCGTCAGTACTGGCACGCGATCTCCCGGCCCTTGGCGAGGTCGTCGTGGTTGTCGATCTCGACCCACTTGACGTCGCCGATCGGCGCCACGTCGACCTTGAAGCCGCGGTTGACCAGCTCCTGGTAGCCGTCCTCGTAGTACAGCTGCGGGTCGCGCTCGAAGGTGGTCTTCAGCGCGTCGGCCAGCTCGACGGCCGCCTCGCCCTCGATGAGGGTGACGCCGATGTACTCGCCGGTCGCGTCGGACGGGTCCATCAGCTTGGTGATGCGCTGGACGCCCTTGTCGGGGTCGACGACGACCTTCATCTCCTCCTCGGCGAGGTTCTTCACCGTGTCGAGGGCGAGGATGATCTTCTTGCCGTCGCCGCGGGCGGCGAGCAGGGTCTTCTCGACGGAGACCGGGTGCACGGTGTCGCCGTTGGCGAGGATCACGCCGTCCTTGAGGGCGTCACGGCCGCACCACAGGGAGTAGGCGTTGTTCCACTCCTCGGCCTTGTCGTTGTCGATCAGGGTGAGCTTGACGCCGTACTTCTGCTCCAGCTCGTCCTTGCGGTCGTACACGGCTTCCTTGCGGTAGCCGACGATGATCCCGACCTCGGTCAGGCCGACCTCGGCGAAGTTCGCCAGCGTCAGGTCCAGCACCGTGATGCTGTCCTCCGCACCCTCCGGGCCGACCGGGACCAGTGCCTTGGGCAGGGTGTCGGTGTAGGGGCGCAGACGGCGTCCGGCGCCGGCCGCCAGCACGAGGCCGATCATGCGGGTTCTCCTTCGTCGTGTACGGCGGGTGCGCCGACCTTGTGGGCGGCGACCCAGAAGCGGATGCTCTCCACGAGCACCACGAGTGCCACGGCCACGGCGAGGACCGTGAGCGCGACCTTGAACTGTGTGGCGGTGAGCAGCACGGCCAGCACGGTGATCACCAGCGTGCGGCCCTCGTGCCCCCCGATCGTCCGCACCAGCCACTGCGGCGGCGCTCCCGCGTCGCCGCGGATGCGGTAGACCGTGTCGTAGTGATGGTAGGCGACCGCGGCAACCAGCCCGAAAGCCGCTGGAAGCGCCCCGTTCACGTCCGCTTTCGCCGCCAGTACCAGGACGGTGCCGTACTCGGCGGCCCGCAGGAACGGCGGGACCAGCCAGTCGAGGGCGCCCTTGAGGGGGCGGGCGACGGCGAGGGCGGAGGTCAGGACGTAGCCGATCGCGGCGACGAGCGGCCAGGGGCCGCCGAAGTCGGTGAGGGCGGCCGTCGCGACGACGGCCGCACCGCTGAGGAGGGCGACGGCGGGGGCGGTGAAGCCGGGCAGCCGGCGGGCGGTGCTTCGCAGGCCCCCCGCGGCGGCCTCGGCGAGCGGTCCCGAGTCGGCGAGGTCGGCCAGCGCCTTCGCCGCCCGGTCGGTCCGCGTCGCCTTGCGGGTCAGCGAGCGCAGGACCCGGCCCGCGGTGGTGTACGTCGCGGCGAACGCGCAGCCGATCAGCAGCGCGTAGAAGGTGATCCGGGGCGTGGTGAGCGCGGTCAGGACGGCGATCATGGCCCAGCGTTCACCGATGGGCAGGACGATCATGCGCCGCACCCAGACCGTCCAGCCGACGCTGTCGAGCTTGTCGGAGAGGGCGGCGGTGGGACTCGTGTTGGCGGCGGCGGCTGTGCTGTCGGCATTCGCCTCGTTGAAGGCGAAGTCGACGACGTGCCGGCAGGTCTGGAGGACCATCGCGCCGAGGGCGAGGGTCCATACGTCGTCGCCGCCGCGGGCGGCTCCGAGGGCGAGGCCCGCGTAGTAGGCGTACTCCTTGGCACGGTCGAAGGTGGCGTCCAGCCAGGCGCCGAGCGTGGAGTACTGCAGGGAGTAGCGGGCGAGCTGTCCGTCGGTGCAGTCGAGGACGAACGAGGCGATGAGCAGGACGCCGGCGGCGACGAAGCCGCCGCGGGTGCCGGTGGCCGCGCAGCCCGCCGCTATGAGCGCGGTGATGAGCGAGGCGGTGGTGACCTGGTTGGGGGTCAGTCCGCGCCGCGCGCACCAGCGGGCGATGTAGCGGGAGTAGGGGCTGATGAGGAAGGTGGTGACGAACCCGTCGCGGGCCTTGACCGCCGACTTCAGGCGTACGGCCTCGTCGTCGACGCCGGCGACGGCCTGCCGTGCCTCGTTGCGTGCCTGGGGGTCGGCCGGGACGGCGGCGACCAGGCTGCCGAGTTCGGGCCGGTGGACGCCCGCGCCGTCGGCGTCGAGGGCGGCGGTGATCCGGTCGGCGAGGCTGTCGACAGCCAGCGCGGTACCGCCGTGGCCGGAGTTCTCGCGGGCCATCGCGCGGGTCAGGGCCTGGCGGGCGCCCGGCTGGGCGGTCACGGCGCCGGGGATCGCGGCGAGCGGGAAGCGGGGGTCGGTGAGGCCGAGGCGCAGGGCGTGCGGGTGGCCGACGAAGCGGGCGTCGACCACGGCGACCCGCTCACCGGCCGGCACCCGGGCCAGCAGCGTCTCGGCGTCGGCGGCGCCGGAGGCGGGACGCACATCGAAGCCCAGGGACCGCAGCTCGCCCTCGATCGACGAACCGGGGACCGGCTGACCGGTGAGGATGGCGGTCGACAACCGAACTCACTCCCTGGGTGCCGACGCCTGGGCGCCGGGCCTGTGCATGGTGGGACGCCCGTGCCTGCGGCACCCGGGCGGCATGTCGGCAGAGGTTATCGGATGGCTGGAACGCCGTGTTCACCGCCCGTTTCACGGTCGGTCGACGCCACTTGCACCCGCCTTTGCCGCGATCATCATCGTGGATCCGGGGCCCGCCCCACAAACCGCGCTCCCAGACCGGGCATCGCGGACATCGCACAGCGTCGACGCGCGCTCGCTCAGGGTCAGGGCCACCTCGACCCGGCCGTCCGCCGGGCTCACCCGGACGGCTCCTCCAGGGCGTCGCGGCGCTCTGACCTGCGTAACGTTTCCGCAGGTCAGGGCACATGACAACGGTGTTCAGTGCCGCGTTGCCGGATACCCCCTACCCGTAGTTCACTGTGATCCGGACGCCGGATGCCGGATGCACAGGGAGGCTGCTTCTCATGGGGGCTGGGCACGATCACGGGCACGCGCACGGGGCGCAGGCCGGCGGGACGGCGACGGCCGCGTACCGCGGCAGACTGCGGGTGGCGCTGGCGATCACGCTCTTCGTCATGGTCGTCGAGATCGTCGGCGGCGTGCTCGCCGACTCGCTCGCGCTGATCGCCGACGCCGCGCACATGGCGACGGACGCCCTGGGGCTCGGCATGGCGCTGCTGGCCATTCACTTCTCGAACCGGCCGCCGAGCGACCGGCGCACGTTCGGCTTCGCGCGCGCCGAGATCCTCGCCGCCCTGGCCAACTGTCTGCTGCTGCTCGGGGTCGGCGGTTACGTCCTGTACGAGGCGATCGAGCGGTTCATCACACCCGCCGGCACCGCGGGCGGGCTGACCGTCGTCTTCGGCGTGATCGGCCTGGTGGCGAACATGGTGTCGCTGTCCCTGCTGATGCGCGGACAGAAGGAGAGCCTGAACGTGCGGGGAGCCTTCCTGGAGGTGGCGGCGGACGCGCTGGGCTCCCTTGCGGTGATCGTCTCGGCGCTGGTGATCCTGGCCACCGGCTGGCAGCCGGCCGACCCGATCGCGTCGCTGGTCATCGGCCTGATGATCGTGCCGCGCACCTGGCGGCTGCTGCGCGAGACCCTGGACGTGCTGCTGGAGGCCGCGCCCAAGGGCGTGGACATCGCCGAGGTACGCGCCCACATACTGGCGCTTGACGGGGTCGAGGACGTCCACGACCTGCACGCCTGGACGATCACCTCGGGCATGCCGGTGCTGTCGGCGCACGTGGTGGTGAGCGGCGAGGCGCTGAGCGCGATCGGCCACGAGAAGATGCTGCACGAGTTGCAGGGCTGCCTCGGCGACCACTTCGACGTGGAGCACTGCACCTTCCAGCTGGAGCCCAGCGGCCACGCGGAGCACGAGGCGAGGTTGTGCCACTGAGGCCGGGTGGCACCGGTGAAGCGGGGTGGGGGCGTGCGCGTACCGGAACGCGCTGCGGGGTGCGGCCGTCCGCCACTTGTTCACCTCCTGCCCCGGTCTGTCTCCCGCGGCACTTCTCCCGGTCACACCGTGGACGGTTCCCGGTCCGTGACGTCGGGCACGATGATCAACTGGGCCCTTCCTCGGCGTCCGACCGGTGACGACCGCCGCCCGTGCCGCCGCGCGGGACATGCGGGAGTGCCGGGAAGTGCCGCGAGTGCCGGATTCGTACGGCACACTTGGGGCGCGAGGACCGATGTGAAGGATGGGTATGCCGATCACTCCTGCCACCGCGACGCACAGTTCGTCGAACGGCACCGCAGACGGAATTTTGCTGGAACTGGTCGACGAGAACGGCGTGACGATCGGCACCGCGGAGAAGCTCTCCGCGCACCAGCCGCCTGGGCGGCTGCACCGCGCCATCTCCGTGTTCCTCTTCGACGAGCGGGGCCGGCTGCTGCTCCAGCAGCGGGCGCTGGGCAAGTACCACTCCCCCGGCGTGTGGTCCAACACCTGCTGCGGTCACCCCTACCCCGGCGAGGCGCCCTTCGCGGCGGCGGCCCGGCGGACGTACGAGGAGCTGGGCGTCTCCCCGTCGCTGCTCGCCGAGGCGGGCACGGTGCGCTACAACCACCCGGACCCGGCCTCCGGGCTGGTCGAGCAGGAGTACAACCACCTGTTCGTCGGCCTGGTGCAGGCAGCGCCGCGGCCCGATGTGGAGGAAGTCGCGGAGACGGCCTTCGTGTCGCCTGCCGAGCTGGCCGAACGGCACGGCAAGGACACCTTCTCGGCATGGTTCATGACGGTGCTGGACGCGGCCCGGCCCGCGGTCCGCGAGCTGACGGGGCCCTCCGCCGGCTGGTGAGTCCGCCTTACCGCAGGGCGTACCTACCGCAGGGCGTACCTACCGCAGGGCGTACCTACCGCAGGGCGTGCTTACCGCAGGGCGTGCTTGAGCGGCAGGGCGGCCCAGATCACCTTGCCGCCGCTCGCCGTGTGGGCCACGTCGCACGCGCCGCCCGCCTCCCGGGTGATCTCCCGGACCAGGAGCAGCCCGCGCCCGCCCGTCTGACCGTGGTCGGCCTCCAGGGCGGTCGGGCGGTAGGGGTGGCTGTCCTCCACGGCCACCCGCACCCACTCGGGGCCGACGGCGATCTCCACGGCGAGCACCGGCGACAGCACCGCCGCGTGCCGGACGGCGTTCGTGACCAGCTCCGAGACGATCAGGAGCAGCCCCTCGGTCACGTCGTCGGAGACCGGTACGCCCTGGCGCACCAGCAGGTCCCGCACGGCGTGCCGCGCCTGCGGGACAGACGCGTCCACGGCGGGGGCGGTGAACCGCCAGACGCCTTCGTACGGCAGCGGCCCGGCGGGCCCGGTCTCGTCCATCGTCCGGTCGCCACCCCTGGGCTCGATTGTCACCACACCCCTGAGTGTTGGTAACGCGTCGCTCCGCCCCAGAGAACTGAACACAAGTCAGCTGATATCGAACACTTCTGATCGTTGGCGTATGACACGGTCAGTTGTGGGACCGTTCCTGTCCCGCTCGCACCGGCCGCGTGAACCCGACGGGTCGGCGGATACCATCCGGCGCATGGAGCCGCAGCTGCTGCACCGGGTCGCCGACTCGGTCGCCACCGTCGTCGTCCACCACCCGGCCAAGCGCAACGCCATGACGGCCGCGATGTGGCGGTCGCTGCCCGAGCTGCTCGACACCCTGGCGGGAGATCCGTCGGTGCGGGCGCTGGTGCTCACCGGTGAGGGAGCGACGTTCTGCGCCGGGGCCGACATCTCGACCCTGCGGGAGCCGGCGGAGGACGCGCAGGGGCTCGCCGTACGCGCCGAGGAGGCCCTCGCGGCCTTCCCCAAGCCGACGGTGGCGGCGATCCGCGGTCACTGCGTGGGCGGCGGGGCCCAGTTGGCGGCCGCCTGCGATCTGCGGTTCGCCGAGGAGTCGGCGCTGTTCGGGGTGACCCCGGCCAAGCTGGGCGTCGTGTACCCCGCGTCCTCGACCCGGCGGCTGGTGGCGCTGACGGGCCCGGCCACCGCGAAGTACCTGCTCTTCTCGGGGGAGTTGATCGACGCCGCGCGGGCGTTGCGCACCGGCCTGGTCGACGAGGTACTGCCGGAGGGCGAACTCGGCAAGCGGGTCGCGGAGTTCACCCGGGTACTGGCGTCGCGCTCGCGGTTGACGCAGGCCGCGGCGAAGGAGTTCGCGAACGGGCGCACCGACCGGGACGCGTACTGGGCCGCCCAGGCGCGCGGCAGCGGCGACACCGCGGAGGGGGTCGCCGCCTTCCTGGAGCGCAGGCAGCCGCGTTTCGGCTGGAGCATGCCGCCGAGCGGGTCTACTTCAGGATGAACCGGTTGTCGGTGCGGAACTCCTCGACGAGATGTGCGGGTGCCTTCTCCGGGGACCCCGCGTCGTAGGGCGGCTGCGGATCGTACTCGGTGAGCAGCTGGACCGCCTGGGCGTGTTCGTCACCGGCGATGCGGCCGACCAGTGTGAGGCCCATGTCGATGCCGGAGGAGACGCCGGCCGCGGTGACGTACTTGCCGTCGGTGACCACTCGTTCCCCGGTCGGCTCGACGCCGAACCGCTTCAGCGGGTTCAGTGCCAGCCAGTGCGAGGTGGCGCGGCGGCCGGTGAGCAGTCCCGAGGCGGCGAGCAGGAGGGAGCCGGAGCAGACCGAGGTGGTCCAGGTGCTGGTGGCGTCGACCGTGCGCAGCCAGTCCAGCAGGGTCTCGTTGCCCATCTGCGCGTCCTGGCCGGGGCCGCCCGGCACGACGACGACGTCCGGGTCCGGCACGTCCGCCAGGGTCCGGTCGGCGGTCAGCGCCAGGCTCCCGCTGTCGTTGCGGACGGGGCCGGTCCGCTCGGCGACGAAGACGGTCTCCGCGCCGGGAACGCGGCTCAGGGTCTCGTACGGGCCCACGGCGTCGAGGGCGGTGAAGCGGTCGAAGAGAACGATGGCGATCTGCACGTGTTTCCTTTCGGGGTCGCTCGGCGAGCGGGGTCGCGTCCTCAGTGGACGGGCGCGGGTCTCAGTGGACGGGCGCGGGTTCAATGGACGGGCGCGGGTCTCGGTCGGACGGGCGCTGGTCTCGGTCGGACGGGCGCGGGTCCTCAGTGGACGGGCGCGGGACGGAAGCGGCGGCGGTACTCGGCCGGTGACGTTCCGAGGGCCTTGACGAAGGCTCGGCGCATGGCCTCCGGCGTGCCGTAGCCGCTGGAACGGGAGATCTCCTCGACGCCGTCACCGGTGTCCTCCAGCAGCCGGCGGGCGTGTTCGACGCGGACCCGGTCGACGTACCGGCCGGGTGTCGTGCCGGTCTCCGCGCGGAAGGCGCGGGCGAAGTGGCGGGGCGAGAGGCCGGCCCGGTCGGCGAGGGCCTCGACGCTCAGATCGGCCCCGGGGTGCTCGGCGACCCACCGCTGGAGCTCGCGCAGGGGCTCGCGCCGTGCGGTCTGGGCGCGGCGAGCTGGGCGCTGAACTGTGCCTGGTTCCCGGGCCGGCGCAGGAACACCACCAGGTGCCGGGCGATGGTCAGGGCGGCGTCCCGGTCCAGGTCCTCCTCGACCAGGGCGAGGGCGAGATCGATGCCGGAGGTGACGCCGGCGGAGGTGGCGACCTGGCCGTCGCGGATGAAGATCGGGTCGGGGTCGACGTCCACGGCCGGGTGGTCGCGGGCGAGCCGGTCGGAGTAGGCCCAGTGAGTGGTGGCGCGGCGGCCGTCCAGCAGCCCGGCGCGGGCGAGCAGGATCGCCCCGGTGCAGACGGAGACCAGGCGCCGGGCGCGCGTCCCGTGGCCTCGCAGCCACTCGACCAGGCGCGGGGCGGGGTTCCGGGAGCCCTGGCCGCCGGGAACGATCAGGGTGTCCGGGACGGGCGCCGCGTCGAGGGCCAGGTCCGGTACGACGGTCAAGCCGCTGGAGGTGCGCACGGGGGCGCCGTCCAGCGAGGCCGTACGGATGCGGTACGTCCCCGGCGTGTGCTGCTCGGCGCCCGCGAAGACCTCCACGGGGCCGGTGACATCGAGGCTCTGGACGTCGTCGAACAGGAGGACCAGTACGGTTCGGACGGTTCGGTGCGCCATGCCGTCGATTCTTCGCCCGTCCGCCGATGGCCGCAATGACGAGTACCCCACCTTTCCTGCCATGCGTCCCGCGCTCTGGGGCGGGTCGTCGCGGGCCGTCCGGCAGACACCTGGAGGACGTACTGAGCGGTTGGTAACCTGCGTGGCATGACCACTGCCGCCATCGACGCACGCGCCGGCCGCCGCTGCCACAACGCGCTCAACTCGCTGCACTCGACGCACTACTTCTCGCCCGACCTGGGCCGGGAACTGGGCGACCTCGGGGTCACCGACCCCCGGGCCGTCAACTTCGCGGTGCGCGCCGCCGCGCTCGGGCCGGTCGGCGCCGGCGCCGTGACGGCGACGTTCTACAACTACAAGCACGACCTCGTCGCCCGGCATGTGCCCGCGGTGTGGGAGACCGCCACCCCGGCACAGGTCCTGGCGGCACGCGCGCGTGCCGTCGACGCGACGCTGCGCCGCCTGCTCGGCGACCAGGCCCTGGCGTCCGCGGAGATGTCGGAGGCCGCCGACCTGGCGCTGCGCGCCGCCGAGGGCTGCTCCCGCAGCGCCCGTCCGCTGTACTCCGCCCACGCGGACCTGCCCGTGCCCGACGCGCCGCACCTGGCGTTCTGGCACGCGGCGACCCTGCTGCGCGAGCACCGGGGCGACGGCCACCTCGCCGCGCTGATGGCCGCGGGCCTCGACGGCCTGGAGGCGCTGGTGACGCACACCGCGACCGGCAAGGGCATGGCACCGAAGTGGATCTTCACCACCCGTGGCTGGACCCAGGAGGAGTGGGAGGCGGCGACGGACCGGCTGCGCGACCGCGGCCTGATCGACGACGCCGGCGAGCTGAGCGAGCGGGGCGTGGCACTGCGCGACGAGATCGAACGGGAGACGGACCGGCTGGACGCGGCCCCGTACGCGCACCTCGGAGCCGAGGGCGTGGCGCGTCTGACGGAGCTCGGCACGTCCTTCGCCCGTACGGCGCTGGGCGCCGGCGCCTTCCCGGCGGACCTGCTCGGCAAGCGCTGACCAGCTCCCGCCCCGCCGACGGGCATGTCCGGCCGATCCGGAGGTACCCGTAGGACTCCCGGCCGCAGCGGCCGGGAGAGGAAAGGGGCTTTTCGTGTTCCGTGCCATCGCAGACGTACTGCGCCAGATCGGTGGGGCCATCGCCACCGTAGTGACGCTTCCCTTCCGGGCCCTGGCCCGGCTTTTCGGCGGGGCCTCGTCCTCGACCCGCGGCCGCCGGGTCTGACACCGCGTCCGGCGCGACCCGTTCCCGACCGGGCCGGGTGGTGCCCTGATCCCCGATTGTCGGCGCCACCTGCCACAATTGCCGCGCAACCTCTGTGAGAAGGCGGTACGGGATCGTGACGACACCCGGATCCAGCGCGTCCATCGACGTGAGGTCCATCGAGAGCAGGATCGCCGAGGAACTCGGCGTACGGGAGCGGCAGGTGAAGGCCGCGGTGGAGCTGCTCGACGGCGGCTCCACGGTGCCCTTCATCGCCCGCTACCGCAAGGAAGCGACCGAGATGCTCGACGACGCGCAGCTGCGCACGCTCGAGGAGCGGCTGCGTTATCTGCGGGAGCTGGAGGAGCGGCGTACGGCGATCCTCGACTCGGTACGCGAGCAGGGCAAGCTCACCGAGGAGCTCGAGGCGCGCATCCGCGGGGCGGAGACCAAGGCCCGCCTGGAGGACATCTACCTGCCGTACAAGCCCAAGCGGCGCACCAAGGCGCAGATCGCGCGTGAGGCGGGTCTGGAGCCGCTGGCCGAGGGCCTGCTCGGCGACCCGTCGGTGGACCCGCTCGCCGCGGCCTCCGCGTTCGTCGACGCCGACAAGGGCGTGGCGGACCCCCAGGCCGCCCTGGACGGAGCGCGGTCGATCCTCACGGAGAAGTTCTCGGAGGACGCCGACCTGATCGGCGAGCTGCGGGAGCGGATGTGGGGGCGCGGGCGGCTCGCCGCCAAGGTGAAGGAGGGCAAGGAGGAGGCCGGCGCCAAGTTCGCCGACTACTTCGACTTCGCCGAGCCGTTCACCGACCTGCCCTCGCACCGGATCCTCGCGATGCTGCGCGGCGAGAAGGAGGACGTCCTCGACCTCGTCCTGGAGCCCGAGGAGCCCACCGACGGACCGTCGTCGTACGAGGGGATCGTCGCGAGCCGCTTCGGGATCGCCGACCGCGGCCGGCCCGGCGACAAGTGGCTCACGGACACGGTCCGCTGGGCCTGGCGCACCCGCGTCCTGGTGCACCTCGGCATCGACCTGCGGCTGCGGCTGCGCACGGCCGCCGAGGACGAGGCGGTGAATGTCTTCGCCGCGAACCTCCGTGACCTGCTGCTGGCCGCCCCGGCGGGCACGCGCGCGACGCTCGGCCTGGACCCGGGCTTCCGTACGGGCGTGAAGGTCGCCGTGGTCGACGCGACCGGCAAGGTCGTGGCCACGGACGTGATCCACCCGCACGTCCCCGCCAACCGGTGGGACGAGGCGATCGCCAAGCTGGCGCGGCTCGCCAAGGAGCACGCCGTCGAACTGGTCGCCATCGGCAACGGCACGGCGTCCCGCGAGACCGACAAGCTCGCCGGGGAACTGATCACCAAGCACCCGGAGTTGAAGCTGACCAAGGTGATGGTGTCCGAGGCCGGTGCCTCTGTGTACTCGGCCTCCGCCTTCGCCTCCCAGGAGCTGCCGGACATGGACGTCTCGCTGCGCGGCGCGGTGTCGATCGCCCGGCGGCTGCAGGACCCGCTGGCCGAGCTGGTGAAGATCGACCCTAAGTCGATCGGCGTCGGCCAGTACCAGCACGACCTGTCCGAGGTGAAGCTGTCGCGCTCGCTGGACGCGGTGGTCGAGGACTGTGTGAACGGCGTGGGCGTGGACGTCAACACGGCGTCCGCGCCGCTGCTCGCCCGCGTGTCCGGCGTCACCTCCGGTCTCGCCGAGAACATCGTGGCGCACCGCGACGCGAACGGGCCGTTCACGTCGCGGACCGAGCTGAAGAAGGTGTCGCGGCTCGGCCCCAAGGCGTACGAGCAGTGTGCGGGCTTCCTGCGGATCCTGGGCGGCAGCGACCCGCTGGACGCGTCCAGCGTGCACCCCGAGGCGTACCCGGTGGTGCGCCGGATGGTGAAGACCGCCGGGCAGGAGGTGGCCGGCCTGATCGGCAACACGTCCGTGCTGCGGTCGCTCAAGCCGACGGATTTCGTGAACGAGACGTTCGGTCTGCCGACGGTCTCGGACATTCTGCGGGAGCTGGAGAAGCCGGGGCGCGACCCGCGGCCCGCGTTCAAGACGGCCACCTTCAAGGAGGGCGTCGAGAAGCTCTCCGACCTGTCCTCCGGGATGGTGCTGGAGGGGGTCGTGACGAATGTCGCGGCCTTCGGTGCGTTCGTGGACGTCGGTGTGCACCAGGACGGGCTGGTGCATGTGTCGGCCATGTCCAAGACGTTCGTGAAGGACCCGCGGGATGTGGTGAAGCCCGGGGACATCGTGAAGGTGAAGGTGATGGACGTCGACATTCCGCGGAAGCGGATCTCGTTGACGCTGCGGTTGGACGACGAGGCCGCCGCTACGCAGGGTGGGCAGGGCTCGCAGGGTTCGCACGGGGAGCAGAAGCGGGAGCGTGGGGGGAAGCCGCCGAGGCAGCGGCAGCAGCGGCAGGCCTCCGGCGGTGGTGAAGGTGGCGGCCGTGGCGGCAAGGGGCGGTCGTCGGCGCCTGCTCCGTCCAACGGGGCGATGGCGGACGCGTTGCGGCGGGCCGGGTTGGCGTAGGGGCGCGGTGCTGTAGCTGGGGGGGTGGGTGCGCGGGCCGGCGCTTGCCGGGTGCCGCCCGCGCCCACCCGTGCCGCCCTAGGCGGGCCCGAATGCCCGCGGGTTCAGCGCTCCGTCACCTTGCCGTCCGTGACCTCCAGGCGTCTCGTCACCCTGACCGCGTCCAGCATGCGGCGGTCGTGGGTGATCAGGAGGAGCGTGCCCTCGTAGGCGTCCAGGGCCGATTCCAGTTGTTCGATGGCCGGTAGGTCGAGGTGGTTGGTCGGCTCGTCCAGGATCAGGAGGTTGACGCCTCTGCCCTGGAGGAGGGCCAGGGCCGCCCTCGTGCGTTCGCCCGGGGAGAGGGTCGACGCCGGGCGCATGACGTGGTCCGCCTTGAGGGCGAACTTGGCCAGGAGGGTGCGGATCTCGGCCGGTTCCGTGTCCGGCGTGGCCGAGCGGAAGGCGTCGAGCAGGGACTCGGGGCCGTAGAACAGCTTGCGGGCCTGGTCGACCTCGCCGAGCAAGACGCCGGAACCGAGCGCCGCGTGTCCGGCGTCGAGCGGGACACGGCCCAGGAGGGCGGCGAGCAGCGTGGACTTGCCCGCGCCGTTGGCTCCCGTCACCGCCACCCGGTCCGCCCAGTCGATCTGGAGGGAGACCGGGCCGAGGACGAAGTCGCCGCGCCTGACCTCGGCGTCGCGCAGGGTGGCGACCACCGCGCCCGAGCGTGACGCCGAGGCGATCTCCATGCGCAGGTCCCACTCCTTGCGGGGTTCCTCGACGACGTCCAGGCGTTCGATCATGCGCTGGGTCTGGCGGGCCTTGGCGGCCTGCTTCTCGCTGGCCTCGCTGCGGAACTTGCGGCCGATCTTGTCGTTGTCGTTGCCCGCCTTCCGCCGGGCGTTCTTGACGCCCTTGTCCATCCAGGAGCGCTGCATCAGGGCCCGGTCCTGGAGGGACGACCGCTTGTCGGCGTACTCCTCGTACTCGTCGCGGGCGTGCCGGCGGGCCACCTCGCGTTCCTCCAGGTAGGCCTCGTATCCGCCGCCGTAGAGGTTGATCTGTCGCTGGGCGAGGTCGAGTTCGAGGACCTTGGTGACGGTGCGGGTGAGGAACTCGCGGTCGTGGCTGACGACGACGGTGCCGGCGCGCAGGCCGGTCACGAAGCGTTCGAGGCGCTCCAGGCCGTCCAGGTCGAGGTCGTTGGTCGGCTCGTCGAGCAGGAAGACGTCGTAGCGGGAGAGGAGGAGCGAGGCGAGGCCGGCGCGCGCCGCCTGGCCGCCCGACAGGGACGTCATCGGCTGGTCCAGGTCGACCGTCAGGCCCAGGGCGTCGGCGGTCTCCGCCGCGCGGTCGTCGAGGTCGGCGCCGCCGAGGGCCAGCCAGCGCTCCAGGCTGGTCGCGTAGGCGTCGTCGGCGCCGGGAGCGCCGTCGACCAGTGCCTGGGTGGCCTCGTCCATGGTGCGCTGCGCCTCGGTGACGCCGGTGCGGCGGGCCAGGAACGCCCGGATCGTCTCGCCGGGCCGGCGCTCGGGCTCCTGCGGAAGGTGGCCGACGGTGGCGGCCGGCGGGGACAGGCGCAGCTCGCCCTGTTCCGGGGTGGTCAGTCCGGCGAGCATCCGCAGGAGGGTGGACTTGCCCGCGCCGTTGGCTCCGACGAGTCCGATCACGTCGCCGGGCGCGACGACGAGGTCGAGCCCGGTGAACAGGGAGCGGTCGCCGTGGCCGGCGGCGAGGTTCTTGGCGACGAGGGTGGCAGTCATCAGACCGCCGATTTTAGCGGTGGTCCACTGCCCGCTCAGCCGGGTTTCCCGTGCGTCACCGCGGCCACCAGCACGCTTCCCGGCGCCCGGGCCACCACGAAGGACTCCCCCTTCACCGTCCTCGCGTCCAGGTCGACGCGGTGGCCGCCCGGTTCGAGTACGCCGTCGAAGACCTCGTGGGTGTGGGTGCGGTGCAGGCGGTCCAGTCGGTACGCGGTGAGCCGCACCCGGCAGGGCGAGGTGACCTCGACGTCGGCAGCGGTACCGGTCGCCGTCAGGCGGGTCAGCCTGCGCCGCTCGGCCGGGCCGCGGTCCAGGGCGTGTTCGATCTGGGCGACGAGCAGCGGCACGATCGGGGCGAGTCCGTCGACGTGGGCCACGTCCACCCCGGCGTCGGCGAAGGCGCGGAGTACGGCCGTCCGCTCCTCCTCGGCGACCGCGCGGCCGAAGGCGACGGCGCCGTAGGCACGCAGTTCGTCGGCCGGCACGGCACCGGCGTCATGGGTGATGTCGGCGCCGATGCCGATGATGCGCAGCGCGGCGGCGAGCCTGGCGAGCAGGGCGACGCGGTCGCCGATCAGCAGGACCCTGCGCCGGGGGTGCGCGGAGCCGTCGAGCAGGGCGGCGAGGGCGGCACGGTACTCGGCGCCGGGGAAGCGGTACGGGCCGATGCCGCGGTAGCCGTTGAACTCCAGGTCGGCGTCTTCACCGGTCTGCCAGGCGAAGTCGCGCCAGACGAAGTCGTCGCCGTCCCGCAGGATCACGGCGGTCACCGCACCGCAGGCGAGGTCCTCGCACTCGGGGCAGGCGTAGATGACGTACCGGCCGCCGGGCAGGGGCGCGTCGGTCTCCAGGAGCAGGCTGCGGACCTGTGCGGTGAGGATCGCGGGCGGCACGTCGGAGGCGAGCGGGGAGACGGCGTCCAGGTCGGAGAGGCGGAACAGCAGGGGCCGTCCGTCGACGACGAAGTCCATGAAGTCGCGGTGGACCTGGTAGTCGCCGTCGGCCCGGACGCCGCCGGCGCGCATCGCCGGGGCCAGAGCGAAGGTCGCGTACTCGGCAGCCATGCGGTGAGTATTCCCGGGGTGCGACCGCTCTGCGCACGGCATGGGGCATTCCGCTAACGTCCCGGTGTGGAAACCGAACTGGATGACGAAGTCGTCGTGGTCGGCGGCGGGGTGATCGGGCTGACGACGGCCGTCGTGCTCGCCGAGCGCGGCAGGCGGGTGCGGCTGTGGACGCGGGAGCCCGTCGAGCGGACCACCTCGGCGGTCGCGGGTGCGCTGTGGTGGCCGTACCGCATCGAGCCGGTCGCGCTGGCGCGGTCGTGGGCGCTGCGCTCCCTGGAGGTGTACGAGGAGCTGGCGGCGCGGCCCGGGGAGAGCGGCGTACGCATGGTCGAAGGGGTGCTGGGCGAGACCGGCCTGGACGAGGTGGACACCTGGGCGGCCGCACGGCTGCCGGGACTGCGTGCGGCGACCGCGGAGGAGTACGGCGGGTCGGGGCTGTGGGCGCGGCTGCCGCTCATCGACATGTCGACTCATCTGTCGTGGCTGCGGAGGCGGCTGGAGTCGGCGGGCGGCGCGGTGGAGACGCGCGCGGTGGCCGGTCTGGCCGAGGCCGAGGCGCCGGTGGTGGTCAACTGCACGGGGCTGGGCGCCCGCGAGCTGGTGCCGGATACGTCCGTGCGTCCGGTGCGCGGGCAGCTGGTCGTCGTGGAGAACCCCGGCATCCGGACCTGGATGGTCTCCACCGATCCCGTCTCCGGGGAGATGGCGTACTTCTTCCCGCAGCCCGGCCGGCTGGTCCTGGGCGGCACGGCCGAGGAGGACGCCTGGTCGGCCGAGCCGGACCCGGCGGTCGCGGAGGCGATCGTACGGCGGTGCGCGGCGCTGCGGCCCGAGATCGCCGGGGCGCGGGTGCTCGCGCACCTGGTGGGGCTGCGGCCGGCCCGGGACGCGGTACGGCTGGAGCGCGAGCGGCTGCCGGACGGGCGGCTGCTGGTGCACAACTACGGCCACGGCGGCGCGGGCGTCACCGTGGCCTGGGGCTGCGCGCGGGAGGCGGCCGAGCTGGCCTCCCGCTGACCGTGCGACGGTCCGGGCGGCGCGTTCGGGACGGGGAAGGGGCCGGCACGCGGGTGCGTGCCGGCCCCTTTCCGTTCCCCCACCGAGCGACTCCGCGTCGGTCAGTGGTGCTTGCCGATCGGGTCGCCCTCCACGTCCGTGCCGGGGCCCGGGCCGATGCGGATCTCGAAGTCGCCCTCGTACTGCTTGTGGCCCTCGATGACGGCCATCTCGACGGCTTCGGAGGCCATCTCACCGCGCACCATCAGGGGGTCACGGCGCAAGTCGCGCATCAGGGCGATACACATGAAGATCATCACGATGACGAAGGGCGCCGCCGCGAGGATCGTGAGGTTCTGCAGACCGGTGAGCGCGTCTCCCTCGCCGCTGCCCACCAGGAGCATGATGGCGGCGACCGCTCCGGTCACCACGCCCCAGAACACCACCACCCAGCGGCTGGGTTCGAGCGCGCCCTTCTGCGAGAGGGTGCCCATCACGATGGAGGCCGCGTCGGCGCCCGAGACGAAGAAGATGCCGACGAGGACCATCACCAGCAGGCTGGTGACGGTGGCGATCGGGTACTCCTGCAGCACCGCGAAGAGCCGGCCTTCCGGGGTCGTCTCGTCGCCGAGCCGGTTCTGCTCCTGGAGCCTCATCGCCGAACCGCCGAAGATCGCGAACCAGATCAGGCTGACGGTGCTGGGGACGAGGATGACGCCGCCGATGAACTGGCGGATGGTCCGGCCCCGGCTGATACGGGCGATGAACATGCCGACGAAGGGCGTCCAGGAGATCCACCACGCCCAGTAGAAGACGGTCCAGCTGCCCAGCCAGTCCGCGACGCCCTCGCCGCCGCTGATCTCGGTGCGGCCGGCCATCTCGGGCAGGTCGCCGAGATAGGCGAAGATCGAGGTCGGCAGCAGGTCGAGGATGAGGATGGTCGGACCCGCGACGAACACGAACACGACCAGGAGCAGGGCCAGCACCATGTTGGTGTTGGACAGCCACTGGATGCCCTTCTCGACGCCGGAGATCGCGGAGGCCACGAACGCCACGGTCAGCACCGCGATGATGCCGACCAGCAGCCCGGTGCTGACCTTGTCCATCCAGTCGAGCTTCTCGACGCCGGACCCGATCTGCAGGGCACCGAGGCCGAGCGAGGCCGCGGAGCCGAAGACCGTCGCGATGATGGCCAGGATGTCGATGACCCGGCCGCTGACACCGTTGGCGTGCTTCTCGCCGATGAGCGGGGTGAACACGGCGCTGATGGTCTGCCGACGGCGCCTGCGGAAGGTGCTGTAGGCGATGCCGAGGCCGACCACCGCGTAGATCGCCCAGGGATGGAGCGTCCAGTGGAACAGGGTGGTGGCCATGGCCGTCGCCATGCGGTCGCCGGTGTCGGCGGGGCTGCTGCCGGGCGGGGCGGTGTCGAAGTGCGCCAGCGGCTCGCTCACGCCCCAGAACATCAGGCCGATGCCCATGCCCGCGCTGAACATCATGGCGACCCAGGACACCGTGCGGAACTCGGGCTTCTCGCCCTCGGCGCCGAGGTGGATGCGGCCGTAGCGGCTGGCCGCGAGCCAGAGGGCGAAGACGACGAACCCGGAGGCGGCCAGCACGAACGCCCAGCCGCCGTTGTGCATCAGGCCACTGAGCATGGTGCCGGAGGCGTCCTCCAGCGAGTCGGTGCCGGCCACGCCCCAGACGACGAACGCGAGGGTCAGGACCGCCGTGACGCCGAAGACGACGCGGTCGGTGCGGGGCTTGTGCTCCTGCCCCGGCAGGCCCGCTTCCGAACCCGGCAGCGTGCCTCTTTCATGCTGTTCCTTGTCGCTTGGTCGGTCCTGCGTCACAGGCGGCACCTTTCAAGTCGGTGAGGCTGAAAACAATCCTCTGCTACGCCCTTACCACGTGCGACGCAGAACTCACCTCTTCAGCAGCGGGTGTCGGGTTCACCCACCGTCAAGTGGTACGTCGCACGCTCGTCCAGGAGCAGCGGCACGAGGGCGCGCAGCGGCTGGCGCAGCGGTACGTAGGCGCCCTTCTCCCCGGTCGGACGCGTGTGTACACCGTGCAGTGCGAGTTCGTCCTTGATGTCCGTGTACTGGCCGGGGGTGAGCCGGTAGCCGCAGGGCGGGTCCTCGATGACCTCGGTGGGCCCGGCCGGGTCGTTGTCCGCGCCGCCGAGGTACACGGGCCCGGTGTCGGCCAGACCCGACCACCGGGCGACCGCGGTGGCCGCCTCGACGCGTCCGCGCCGCTGGTCCGCGAAGCGGAACATGCCGTCCAGGGCGGCGAGCTGCGAGTTCACCCGGCGCCGGTTGTTCAGGGCCTCGTCCGCGCGCTCGGCGTCGGTGAGCGCGTCGACGCGGCTCTCGATGAGCAGGCCGACCGAGTGTTTCACGCCGGACATGTTGCGCAGGATGCGTTCCTGGCCGTCGCCTGCGGTCTGCTTGATCGGGTCGCCGGTGACCGGGTCGGTCCAGATGCCGTAGGTGCCGGCCGAGTAGTCGGCCTGCTCGGCGGCGGGGCGGACGTACGCCCCGGACAGGGTGCGGGCCTCGTCGTGGGTCCGGGTGTGGGTGTTGAGGTTGCGGGGCCAGAGGTCGAAGAGGTCCTTGTCGTAGTACGGGGGTGTGGCGCCGTACTCGTGCAGGTCGTAGAGGACGTCGGGGCGCCGGTCGCGGACGACGGCGGCCAGGGCGCGGGCCTCGGCCGTCTTCAGGGCGAGGTGGTCGCGGTTGACGTCGACGCCGTCGCTGTTGCCGCGGGTGTCGGCGGCCCGGCCGTCGGGGTTGGCGGTGGGCACGACCAGCACGGTCGTGCGGTCCAGGAAGCGCCGGGTCTGCCGGTCCTTCGCGTAGGCCAGGTCGCGGACGGTGGACAGGCAGGCCTCGCGGCCGGAGGGCTCGTCGCCGTGCTGGCTGCACACGAGGAGCACCTTGTTCGGGGCGGAGTGCCTGCCGATGGTCACGAGCTGGAGGGGGCGGTCCTGCTTCGTGGTGCCGATGCGGTCGACGGTGACCCGGCTGCTCGCCCGGTCGGCGGCGGCCAGCAGCGCCTGTTCCTCGGGCTGGCTGGTCCAGCGGGCGCCGTGCGTCTCCTCGAAGCCGGTGCGGGGCGGGTCGTGTGCGGTGTCGGCGGCGTGGGCCGGCGTGGTGAGGAGGGACGCGGCGAGGGCCGCGGCGGTCACGGTGAGGGTGCGCAGGCGGTTCATCGGGCTCCCTTCGGGACGCGGTGGGTCGTGTGCGGCGCGGTCACTCCGTCGAGGGGCGCGGGGGCGGGCGCTGCGGTCGCCGTACCGGCGGTGGCCTCGGCGAACGCGGCGGTGCCGCCGACGAACGGTACGCGTGCCGACGTGCGCGAGAGGTCCACGGTGAGTGTCGGCGTGTCGGCGGGCGGGTCGATGAGGTCCTTGTCGGTGCCCGCGACGATCAGCGCGAGGCGGTGGCCGGCCGGGACGACGTGGTCGGTGGCCGCCAGGTCGAGGGTGATGGTGTAGGCCTTGCCCGGAGTGAGCGGCCGTCCCCGCCATTTGGACGCGTGGTTGCCGAGGTCGGCCCAGCCTCGGCTGACGACCGTGTAGTCCACGTCGGTCGTCTTCGCCGCCGTCTCCTTGTAGCAGGAGCTGTCGCCCGGGGTGCTCGGGCCCCAACAGGTGCGGTCGGTGAGGGTGGTGATGCCCTCACCGCGGTCGGCGTAGTCCCGGATGGTGTCGGGGCCGAGGTCGACGAGTACGGCGGAGAGGTGGGCGGTCGGGGTGCTGGACCGCGCGGTGACGGTCACCTCGGAGGTGCCGGACAGGCGCAGGTCGCGGGTGAGTGGGCCGGTGACGAACCCGGCCTTGCCCGGGGTGGGCTCGTCGATGTGCGCGGCCCAGTCCGTCTCGTTCAGCGCGGGGTCGTCGGTGAACGTCTCGGTGCCGCGGTCCCGGCGCAGGCCGAGGGTGCCGACGCCGGGCTGCGCGCCGTCGGCGGGGCGCAGGGTCGTGGTGGCGGTGGAGCGCGGCGGCCAGGTCCTCGACGTCTCCCACTGCTCGGGGCTGCGTTCGATGTCGGCCATGGGCTCGCGGTCGATACCGTTGTCGTAGCCGAGGAGTTCGTGGTCGAACCAGCGGTGCAGGGTGTCGACCCACTCGGCGCGGCGGAAGTCGAAGGGGTCGACGTGGCCGGTCTGGGAAAGCCAGATCTTGCGGTCCACGCCGTTCTTCCCGAGGGCGTTCCACCACGGGCCGACGTGCTGCATGCGGACGTTGAGGTCCTGCATGCCGTGGATGAGGAAGACGCTCGCCTTCACCTTGCTCGCGGCCTTTACGTAGTCGCGTTCGCTCCACAGCTTCGTCCAGTCGCCGGTGCGCGGGGCGCCGTCGACGAGCTTCTGCTGGACGGCGTCGCAGTCGGCGCGGGCGTCGGGGCTGTTGACGTAGTCGGACAGCCAGTCGGGGCCGGAGCCGTAGAGGGGGGCGCCCTGGCTGAAGTAGTAGTCGTACCAGGAGGAGATGGCGGCGATCGGGACAATCGTCTCCAGGCCCTCGACGCCGGTCGCGGCCACGCCGTTGGCTATGGTGCCGTCCCAGCTCTTGCCGATCATTCCCGTCTTGCCGTTGGTCCAGGTCGCCTTGGCGCGCTCGCCGCCGGTGCGGCTGGTGTACGCCTTCCCGCGGCCGTTCAGCCAGTCGACGACGGCCTTCGCGGACTGGATGTCGGAGCGGCCGCCCACGTCGACGCAGCCGTCGGAGCGGTTGGTGCCGGCCAGGTCGACGCCGACGAAGGCGTAGCCGCGCGGCACGAAGTAGTTGTCGTAGTACAGCGGCATCCCGTCGACGTCGCCGTCGGCGTCGTACGTCTTCTTCTGGCTCTCGTTGCCGCGCCCGCAGCACGAGTAGTACGGGCTGGCGTCCATGATGACGGGGATCTTCCGGCCCTGCTGCGCGGGTTCGCGGGGGCGGACGATGTCGACGGCGACGCGGTCGTCCTCGCCGTCGCCGTCCCCGTCGTATCCGGTGTCCACCCAGACGGCCTCGCGGATGGCGTCGTCGTAGGAGTGGACCGGTTCGCTCTGTCGCGGGGTCGCGGGGTGGGCCGTGGCGACGGGCGTGAGGAAGGTTGCCATGAGTGCGGCCGTGGCCGCCGTCGCGAGCGGTCTCCAGATCGTGAAGCGCATGCGTATCGGCATGCGCGGACGGTACATCGATCAACTCCCGCGCAGAAGAGGGCGTTCAGGGGCGCGTGGCGTTCGCGGGGCCCCGGCGCGGCAGGAGCCGCAGGTCGGCCGGTTGGCGATCGTGTGACAGAGGCGGCCGTGGACACCAGGCCATCTCCAAGGGCACGCTCCAGTCGAAGAGCTCGCGGCTCGGCCGACCCGCTGGCACTGGCGGTCCGACAAGCCGCAGGCCACCCATCCGGCGATGCTGGCGGGCGGCCCGGGTCGACCTCACCACCGGCATCACCGAGAGCGGCATCCCGGTCGTCAACGCCTGCAGCGATGACCTGGGCGCGAACGACCGCGCTGCGCGGGCCGGCGTGGATCGGACCGGGGAGGCCGCCGACTGGCTACGAGCTGTGGGGAGGGCCCGCACGGAAGGACCCGCCCCGTCGGAGGTTTGCGGTCCTCGCATGACCGTGTTCATCAACGACTTAGACCCCGCCCGTCCGCCACGGGGGGGGAGAGCGGACAGACGGGGCCGCACAGGGCCCGTCAGACAATGGGCCAGGTGACCCGCTGCCCCTCGGGCGTGACCATGACCTTGAAGCGGTCCGGGGTCGGAGATCCGTCCGCCTGCCAGCGCAGCAGATGATCCTCCACCGCATCCCACAGCTGCACCGACCCACCCTGCCGGACGGTCCACTGCTTGCCGTCCAGGGCGAGGGCCGCCCAGGCGCCGGCCTCCACGTCGACCAGGACGTGCCGGGTCCTGTCCTCCAGCGTCAGGCTGAGGCGCTGTGCGCGCGGTGCCGCGAGCTGGGCGACGAATCGGGCGTCCCAGTCGTCCAGGACATCGGCACCGACCCGGGCCTGCCGCTCCTCGCCCGAGTCGAAGTCGGGCAGCATGCCGAGCGGCGGCGGCATCTGCGGACGGGCCGGCATGAACTGAACCTGCCCCCCGAGAAACCGGCCGTGCGCCACGCCGTCGTGACCGACGGTCAGCCGCGCCAGCTCGGAGGAGTGCATCCACCCGCACAGGGTGGCGAGGATGATGCCGCCCGGCCTGGTCTGCTCGATCCACGTGTGCGGCAGCTCCCGCACTCCGCACGTGGCGATGACCCGGTCGTAGGGAGCGCCGTCCTTGTGCCCGGCCAGGCCGTCGCCGACGACCAGGTCGGGGAAGTAGCCGCAGGCGCCCAGGCCGACGCCGGCACGGCTGGACACGCCGTCGTCCACCTCCACCGTCGTCACGAGCTCGTCTCCGAGTCGGTGGCAGAGCAGCCCGGTGGAGTATCCGGTGCCGGTGCCGATCTCCAGGACCCGGTTGCCGTCTCGCACCTGGAGGTCTTCGAGCATCCGCACGACCAGGCTGGGCAGGGTGCTGGAGGAGGTGGGTTCGCGCAGGATCTCGCCGCGGATATCGCCGGGCACGATGGTGCCCGCGATCTGGGTGACCAGCGACTCGTCTGTGTAGCAGAGCTCCAGCCAGCCTTCCCGGTCGGCGGGCACCGGCCGCCAAGCGCTGCTGAAGCGTCGGAAGAAGCCGCCACGCAGGAACTCGTGCCGGGGCACGGCTTCTACGGCCGCACGCCACCGCTCGGTGCGCAGGGCACCGCTTTCGGTGAGCCGGTCGGCGAGACACCGGCGCAGGGCTGCGGAGTCCAGGACGGTCATCAGCGGCTCTTCCTTTCCAGGAGGTCGGCCATCGCCGCGAGCATCGGCAGGCCGGTCTCGTGCTCCAGCCAGTACCACTGGCCGGACGGGTTGCACTCCAGGAACCAGCATCGGCCCTCGCGGTCGATGGCGAAGTCGAAAGCGCCGAAAACGAGATCGAAGTGGGACAGGTAGGCATGCAGCGATTCGGTGATGCCGTGCGGCAGGGGCACGACGCTGTAGGTGAGGCGGCTGTAGTCGGTGCGCCAGTCCAGCAGGTCGGAGTCGATCCGGACGGCGAACACGTGCTCGCCGATGACGGTCATGCGTACGTCCGCCGTCTTGTCCACGCGCTGCTGGAACAGGTGCGCGGTGCCGGCCACCGTCTCGTCGATGTCGTCGGCCGTGACTTCGTCGACCTTCACGACTGAGGACACGCCGTCGATGCGGTACGGCGGCGCCGCAAGCGGCTTGTAGATGGCGGGGCCGTGCTGCTTGATGAAGGCCCTCGCCGTGTCCGGGTCGCTGGTGATGGTGGTGGGCGGAAGGCGGAAGCCCGCGCGCGCGGCGGCGATGAGGCCGGACGGTTTGAATTCCGCGTCGGCGATGTGGTGGGGGTGGTTGACGTACCGGCAGTGTGGGAGGGAGGTCAGGATGCCACCGAGGCCGTAGCGGGCCTGCGCGACGGCAAACCGGGCGTCCTGGTCGTCCAGGTGTGGGAAGGCGAACCCGGAGGGGCGCCGGTAGTACAGGGACCGGACCTCGGTGAGGTCGGCGGTCCGGGACGGCGTGGACAGTGTGCCCTCCACACCGTTCAACGTGATCGTGGCCGCGACCGACAAGGCGTGGGGGAAGTCCCCCGAGTCGAGCCGCACGACCGGAACATCCCGGTCGTGCAGCTCGCTGATCACCACGTCGGCCGTGGGGTCGTCAAGGTTGGTGACGACCAGCACCGGGCCGACACCGGTCACTGGTCGGTGTCGTTCCCCGTGTCGGTGTCCGTACCGGACCCGGTGCCGTCGGGGCTGGTGCCCGTTGACGGGTTGGTGCCGGTGCTGGTGCCGTGCCCGCCCATCTCCATCGCCTTGCCGCGGTCGTCGAAGTACCGGGTGGTCTGTGTGGTCGGGTCCAGGACGGCCTTGGCGTAACCCGGGGCGGGCGACGGGTAGGGGGCCATGCGGCGCACGCCCCAGGGGGTCGGGGTGAGCGTGCCGGTCGGCAGCGGCGTCCCGGTGGGGAGCCGGTCAGAGTGAGCAAACAACGGATCTCCCTCTCGTGTGTCTTTCGGTGAACCCGCCCCGGGGCTCGACCATTCCAGGGTTGGGGCCCGGGGCGGGAGTTGTAGGACCCGTCCCGTCGGCGGCTTGCGAACCACCAGCGGGACGGGCGTTCTGGGGGGGGTGCGACCCTGACCCTGCGGTCGCCATGGGGCCCCGGGACGTCGGGGCAAGCGGTCAGCGGCGGGGGCGGCCGACGTTGGCGCAGCGGGCGTGCACGCGGCCGGACCGGACTGCGCTCCCAGACGGGCTGCCTTGGTCGTACGGCACCGAATCGTCGCCGGACTCGATCACCCGGTCACAGGCCAGGCACATGACCACGCCGGTGAGCGCGTCGTAGTGATCACACAAGGCGGCCACGGAACGGGCGAGCAGCTTCACACGCTCGACTTCCCCCAACAGCCCGGCGGCCTCCGGTACGCCCACACGCCGCCGGGTCTCCTCAACGCTGGCGAGCGCAATCTTGCCCGGCACATCGTCGCCGCGGTCAGCGGCCAACTGCTCGATGCGGGGGAGCAACTCGGTCAGGTAGTCACGCAGGTCGTGGTCGAAGCTCTTCACCACACCGTGGCGCGGGAGGGTGCGCTGTGCCAGGAACCAGGCAGCAGTGGCGCGCATGGTGGCAGTGGCGGGCGCGGCCGTCTCGGGGCGCGTGGTGTTCACCGGTTCGGCGCCTTCGTGGCGCAGTGGAGCGGACACTTGCACGGCGGGTACACGTCACGCAGCGGCAGCGGCGTTTCCTTGCCCTCGACGTTCACCGTGCCGTGGTCCTCGGTGACCGCACCGTCCCGGTTCAGCCGGTAGACGTGCAAGGTCATCTTGATGCCTGGCTTTCGCGAGGCTGTAGGTTTCACGTTGTCGGCGCTCCTAGCAGCGTTGGCACCCCCGGCGAGGTCTCACCACCTCGTCGGGGACTGACGCTTATGAACGTAGGGGCAGCTACAACCCACCGCCGACCGTAATCCGGTCGCTACGCTCAGGCAGCAAGGATTCCGATGCGTGCGGCCAGGTCAGCGGCTCGGCGCCGACGTGCGGCCCGCGTCGACTCAACCTCTTCAAGCAAGATCGCGCGAGCGTAGCCGTTGTACCGGATCGTCTCGGGCGCTGCCTCGAACGCCTTCTCCAGAGACGCCACGGCGGTGTCCGGCTGGTTATCCAGCTGATAGCCGCGGGCCTCTTCGATGCGATGCCGGGCCCGGCGGGGCCGGGACTTGATAACACTCTGGTCTGCTCGTGCAGCCTGCCGCACTGATTCGCCGCCCTGGTGGAGCTCGACAGCCACCGTGACCGCGTGAGCGCCCATGATGGCCCGCGAGAACGACGTGACCGGGTGGTAGTAGTCGGGCGGCAGCCGGTCGGCCATGTCCTTCGCCTGATCCCAGTGACGCCACGCCGTGCCGGTCTCCCTCCGGCGGGCTGCGGTGTAGCCAAGCTCGAATTCCAGCGCACCGGCAATAGCCAGGACGTTGTCGCTGGCATCCGGCAGCAGGGGCTTGAGAAACGCCACGGCTTCACGGTTCACGGCGTCAGCAGCCTCGAAGTGCCGCGGCCCGCTGTCTCGGTGCGCCTGCGCGAGCAGCCATGACGCGACGCCGATCGCATGCGGGTCCCCGCTCTCCTGCGCAGCGACCATGCCGCGCTCGGCAACCCGCCACAGCAGCGAACTGTCCGGCTGGTAGGCGATGAAGAACTGACTCAGGCTGTAGCTCTCGGCGAGTAGGGCCTGCGCGCGGTTCCGCTCCAACGCTGAGTCGGCGTCCCGGACCAGGGCCTGCGCGTCCCGGATCAAGTCCGGCAGCAATTTGCCGATCACCTCGCGATGGTTCTTCGAGGCGTGCCGTTCCCGCCAGGCCGCGTGGAGCCGTGCTTCCAGGTGAGCGACCGGCGGGGGTTCCACGGTCGTGGTGAACGGGAAGCTGTCGATAGCGGCCTTCACTGCGGACAGGCGAGGGTGACCGGGACCGACGAACAAGTCGACGTGGGCGTTCGGTCGGCCTGTCAGGTCCGCGAGGTCGCGTACGCGCAGTGCCTCAGCGATGCGCATCACCATGTCGAGGGCGGGCGCCTTCTGCTGACCGTTCTCAATCTTCCGGAGGGTATGCGGCGAGATGCCGATGAAGTCGGCCAGTTGGGCCTGCGTCATCCCGTGCCGCTCGCGCAGGATCTGTACGCGCTGGCCGAACTTCAGCGGATCGGCATACGGGTCGGGGGTAACATCTGGAGACATCACGGCCTTGCCCCTCCTAGCAGCTTCGTCACTGCCAGAGTAGGGGGCAAGGCCGGTTCTGTGTGAGGCTCCGGCGGACCTCGTCAGCCGCAGCGCGTTGTACGGCGCCTCTCATCAGATCGCCATGCTCCTGGCTCAGCCCATCGTGCATGCGGGCCACCGCGACGAGAGGCTGATGAGATGACCCGCGAGAAACCTCAGTGGCCGTGAACCGGTGCTTCTTCGCTACTTGGTAAGCCTGCCCAGCTCCTGCTCGGCGGCGTTCTGCGCCACCCGGCGGCGGACGCCGAACCAGCCGGCCACCAGCATCACCGCGATCACGGGCACGAGCAGCACGGTCTTGCGGCCGACCTCGGGGTCGTTCCACATCAGGACGATCACGGCCAGCAGGAAGGCGATCGTGACGATCTCCGTGACGGGGCTGCCGGGCAGCCGGAAGTGCGGCCGCTCGACCAGGCCCGCGCGCGCCCGGCGCACGAAGACCAGGTGGCAGATCATGATGATCACCCAGGTGCTGATGATGCCCAGGGAGGCGACGTTCAGGACGATCTCGAAGGCCTTGTTCGGCACCAGGAAGTTCAGGCCGACGCCGAGGACGCAGACCGCGCAGGTCAGCAGGATGCCGCCGTAGGGGACCTGGCTGCGGCTCATCACGCCGGTGAACTTGGGCGCGGAGCCCGCCATCGCCATCGAGCGCAGGATGCGGCCGGTGGAGTACAGGCCGGAGTTCAGGGAGGACATCGCCGCGGTGAGGACGACGAGGTTCATGACGTCACCGGCGGCCGGGACGCCGATCCCCGACAGCACCGTGACGAAGGGGCTCTCGTCGCCCGAGTAGAGCGAGCTCGGCAGCAGCAGGGCCAGCAGGACGACCGAGCCGACGTAGAACAGGGCGACGCGCCACATGATCGAGTTCACCGCGCGGGGGACGATCTTGTGCGGCTCGGCGGTCTCGCCGGCGGCGACGCCGACCAGTTCCAGGGCCGCGTAGGAGAAGATCACGCCCTGCATGACCAGGATGACGGGCATGGCGCCGTGCGGGAGGATGCCGCCGTGGTCGGTGATCATGCTCATGCCCGGGGTGTGGCCGCCCACCTCGTGCTGGGTGGCCAGCAGGAAGATGCCGATCAGCATGAAGGCGACGAGGGTGGCGACCTTGACGATCGCGAACCAGAACTCCATCTCGCCGAAGATCTTCACCGAGATCAGGTTCACGGCCAGGACCACCGCGAGGGCTATCAGGGCGAGCACCCATTGCGGGATGCTCGTGAACATACTCCAGTAGTGCGTGTACAGCGCGATCGCGGTGATGTCCGCGATGCCGGTCGTCGACCAGTTCAGGAAGTACATCCAGCCGGCGACGTAGGCCCCCTTCTCGCCGAGGAACTCGCGCGCGTAGGACACGAAGGATCCGGAGGAGGGCCGGTAGAGCACCAGCTCACCGAGGGCCTTGACGACGAAGAAGGCGAAGACGCCGGCGACGAGGTAGGCGATCGCGAGCGCCGGGCCCGCGTCGCGCAGGCGACCGCCGGCGCCGAGGAAGAGGCCGGTGCCGATGGCGCCGCCGATGGCGATCATGTTGACGTGGCGGGCCTTGAGGTCCTTGCTGTAGCCGGCGTCACCCGCGTCCGCGGGTCGTTCGGCCGCCTGGGGGTGGGCGGCGGCCTGTGCCGTGGCGACGGCGTCCTTGCTCACGGGTGGTACCAATCTCTGGTGCGCCCGGGCGGGGTACGCCCAGGTCGTCCGTACAGCGACAAGGCCCGCACCACCCTTCGCGGCACAGACCAAGGCAGCACCTTCCCACGACCCTGCGTGGACATGCGGTGTCTCATGTCACACAGCGTGACTTGTCACAAGATCCGTCAGTCGTCTCCACAGGGTGCGCATGGTGCGCGAGAGGTGTCACAGCGTTGGTGAGACAGCGATACTGCTGCACATGACGACGACCGACACCGAGGAGCCGACCCTCACGATCGACGAGCTCGCCGCGCGGGCGGGCGTCACGGTGCGCACGGTCCGCTTCTACGGCACCAGGGGGCTGCTGCCGCCGCCGGCGATCGGCCCGCGCCGGGTGGGGCACTACGGCGGGGAGCACCTGGCCCGGCTGGCGCTGATCGAGGAGTTGCAGCACCAGGGCATGACGCTGGCCGCGATCGAGCGGTATCTGAAGCAGCTGCCGCCGGATCTGAGCCCCCACGACCTCGCGCTGCACCGCGCGGTGGTGGCCTCCTGGGCTCCGGAGACGGTGGAGAGCGTCACGCGTGAGGAGCTGGGCCGGCGGGCGGGCCGGCCGCTGACGGACGACGAGGTGGACCGGCTCACGGCGATGGACATCGTCTCGCGGGACGGCGCGGCCCCGGACGGTGACGCCTACCGCATCGACGCCGGGCTGCTCCGGCTCGGCGTCGAGCTGCTCGACGTGCCCTTCTCCCCCGAGACGGTCCTCGCCGCCCGTACGGCCCTCCTCGAGCACTCCCGCGCCGCCGCGCGCGACCTGTCGGCGCTGCTGCGCGACGCGGTCGCCGAACGCGACGCGCGGGACGTGCGGTCCCTGTCCGCCCACATGCACCCGCTGGTGGTGCAGGCGCTGCTGACCACGTTTCAGCGGTCGCTGCGGGAGGAGCTTCGGGAGTGGCTCGGCGGGGACGGCGAGGGCGGCGAGGAGTGATCCGCCTCCTCAGCGGCCGTCGGTGAAGACCTCCCCCTTGTCCGCCTTCTCCACCAGCAGCGCGGGCGGCGTGAAGCGCTCCCCGTAGCGGTCGGCGAGCTCACGCGCGCGGGCCACGAAGCCGGGCAGGCCCGCACCTGCCCCGGCGTAGCCGTCGTAGCCGTTGATGTACTGGAGGACGCCGCCGGTCCAGCCGGGGAAGCCGATACCGAAGATCGAGCCGATGTTGGCGTCGGCGACGGAGGTCAGCACGCCCTCCTCCAGGAGCTTGACCGTGTCGAGCGCCTCCGCGAAGAGCATGCGCTCCTGCATGTCCGCGAAGGGGATCTCGTGGCCGGGCTTCGTGAAGTGCTCCCGCAGGCCCGGCCAGAGTCCGGCCCGCTTGCCGTCGTCCCCGTACTCGTAGAACCCGGCGCCGCCGCTGCGCCCGGGACGCTCGAACTCGTCGACCATGCGGTCGATGACGGCATCGGCGGGGTGCGCGGTCCAGGTGCCGCCCGCCTCCTCCACTGCCCGCCGGGTCTCCTTGCGGATCTTCCGGGGCAGCGTGAGCGTCAGTTCGTCCATCAGGGAGAGCACCTTGGCCGGGTAGCCCGCCTGGGCCGCCGCCTGTTCGACGGAGGCGGGCTCGATGCCCTCGCCGACCATCGCCACGCCCTCGTTGATGAAGTGGCCGATGACCCGGGAGGTGAAGAAGCCGCGCGAGTCGTTGACCACGATCGGCGTCTTGTTGATCTGCCGGACCAGGTCGAAGGCGCGGGCCAGCGCCTCGTCGCCGGTCCGCTCGCCCTTGATGATCTCCACCAGCGGCATCTTGTCGACCGGCGAGAAGAAGTGCAGCCCGATGAAGTCGGCCTGGCGCTCGACGCCCTCGGCCAGCGCGGTGATGGGCAGGGTGGAGGTGTTGGAGCAGAGCAGCGCGTCGGGAGCGATGACGTCCTGGATCTCCTGGAACACCTTGTGCTTGAGCGAGGTGTCCTCGAAGACGGCCTCGATGACCGCGTCGCAGCCCGCGAGGTCGGCCGCCTCGGCGGTCGGCGTGATGCGGGCCAGCAGCGCGTCGGCCTTCTCCTGCGTCGTACGGCCCTTGGCCACGGCCTTGGCGCACAGCTTCTCGGAGTAGGCCTTGCCCTTGACGGCCGACTCCAGGGCGACGTCCTTCAACACGACCTCGATGCCCGCGCGGGCGCACGAGTAGGCGATGCCTGCGCCCATCATCCCGGCGCCGAGGACGGCGACCTTGCGGACCTGGCGGGGCTCGATGCCCTTGGGGCGGTTGGCGCCGGAGTTGACGGCCTGGAGGTCGAAGAAGAACGCCTGGATCATGTTCTTCGAGGTCTGCCCGGCGGCCAGCTCGACGAAGTAGCGGGCCTCGATGACCTGCGCGGTCTCGAAGTCGACCTGGGAGCCCTCGACGGCGGCGGCCATGATGTTGCGCGGGGCCGGGTAGGGGGCGCCGTTCGTCTGCTTGCGCAGGTTGGCGGGGAAGGCGGGCAGGTTGGCCGCGAACTTGGGGTGGGACGGAGTCCCGCCGGGGATGCGGTAGCCGGGCTTGTCCCAGGGCTGGGCGGACTCCGCGTTGGCGTCGATGAAGGCGCGGGCCTTGGCGAGCATGTCCTCGCGGCTGTCGGCCACCTCGTCGACCAGGCCGTTCTCCTGGGCTCGGCGCGGGTTGTACTGGGTGCCCTGGAGGAGCACCTTCAGCAGCGCGTCGGTGATGCCGAGCATCCGGACGGTGCGGACGACGCCGCCGCCTCCGGGGAGCAGGCCGAGGGTGACCTCGGGACAGCCGATCTTGGAGCCGGGGGCGTCGAGGGCGACGCGGTGGTGGCAGGCGAGGGCGATCTCGTAACCGCCGCCGAGGGCCGCGCCGTTCATGGCGGCGACGACGGGCTTGCCGAGGGTCTCGATGCGGCGCAGGTTCCGCTTGATGGCCAAGCCGCCGTCGAAGAGGTCCTGGGCGGTCTCGGGGGTGACGCGGATCAGGTCGCGCAGGTCGCCGCCGGCGAAGAAGGTCTTCTTGGCGGAGATGACGATGACGCCCCGGATGTCGTCCTTCTCGGCCTCCAGGCGGTCGGTGATCACCGCGAGGGATTCGCGGAACGCCTGGTTCATGGTGTTCGCGGACTGGTCGGGGTCGTCGAGGACGAGGGTGACGACGCCGGTGTCGTCCTGTTCCCAGCGGATGGTGGTGGGCTCGGTCGTCATGACAGGGGTCTCCAGTGAGGTCTTCGGTGGCCGGGGTGCCGCGGTGCCGCTTCCGCGGGATCAGACGCGCTCGACGATCGTGGCGATGCCCATGCCGCCGCCCACGCACAGGGTGGCGAGGCCGTAGCGCTTGTCCTGGCGCTCCAGTTCGTCGACGAGCGTGCCGAGGATCATCGCGCCGGTGGCGCCGAGGGGGTGGCCGAGCGCGATGGCGCCGCCGTTGACGTTGACCTTGTCCAGGGACAGGCCCATGTCCTTGACGAAGCGCAGGACGACCGCGGCGAACGCCTCGTTGATCTCGACGAGGTCGATGTCGTCGATGGTCAGCCCGGCCTTGGCGAGCGCCTTGCGGGTGGCGGGAGCGGGGCCGGTGAGCATGATGGTGGGCTCGGAGCCGGACACGGCGGCGGAGACGATCCGCGCGCGCGGGGTGAGCCCGTGGCGCTCGCCCACCTCCTGGGAGCCGATGGCGACCAGGGAGGCGCCGTCCACGATGCCGGAGGAGTTGCCCGCGTGGTGGACGTGGTCGATCTTCTCGACCCAGTGGTACTTCTGCAGCGCGACTGCGTCGAAACCGCCGAGTTCGCCGATGTCGGCGAAGGAGGGCTTGAGGCCCGCGAGGGAGTCGGCGGTGGTGCCGGGGCGCAGGTGCTCGTCGTAGTCGAGGACGGTGAGGCCGGCGCGGTCCCGGACGGGCACGACGGACCGCTCGAAGCGGTTCTCCTTCCAGGCGTTGGCCGCGCGCTCCTGGGAGAGGGCCGCGTACTCGTCGACGTCGCGGCGGGTGAAGCCCTCGATGGTGGCGATCAGGTCGGCGCCGATGCCCTGCGGGACGAAGTTGGTGGCGAGGTTGGTCATCGGGTCGTTGAACCAGGCGCCGCCGTCCGAGGCCATGGGCACCCTGGACATCGACTCGACGCCGCCCGCGAGGACCAGGTCCTCCCAGCCGGAGCGCACCTTGGCGGCGGCCATGTTGACGGCCTCCAGACCCGAGGCGCAGAAGCGGTTCTCCTGGACGCCCGCCACGGTGTCCGGCAGTCCGGCCGCGACGGCGGCGATGCGGGCGATGTCGGAGCCCTGGTCGCCGACGGGGCCGACGACGCCGAGCACGATGTCGTCGACGGCGGCCGGGTCGAGGTCCGGGAAGCGGGCGCGGATCTCGTGGATGAGGCCGACGACCAGGTCGACGGGCTTCGTACCGTGCAGGGCGCCGTTCGCCTTGCCGCGTCCGCGCGGGGTGCGGATCGCGTCGTACACGTACGCTTCGGTGGTCACTGGCAGGCCTTTCACTGAGGGGCTTTCGCGGGGCTGTTCAAGGGCGGGGCTGTTCAGCTGTTCGTTCGAGGGTTCCTCGGCAGGTCCCAGTCGCGGGCCACCGCCTCGGTGTCGGCGCCCGGCCGGGCGGGTCCGGTGCGGACGGCGGTGGGGGTCACGGAGAAGCGGGGCGCGGGGGCCGGCTGGGTGATGCCGCCGTGGTCGGTGAAGGTGGATCGGGCGGCGAGGTGCGGGTGGTACGGGGCCTCGCGGAGCGACAGGACGGGGGCCACGCAGGCGTCGGAGTCCGCGAAGACGGCCGTCCACTCCTCCCGGGTACGGGACCTGAACCGGGTGGCGATCGCCTCGCGCAGTTCGTCCCAGCGGGCCATGTCGTCGCGGGCCGGTGCCTGCTCGGGGATGCCGAGCAGCTCCATGAACTCGGCGTAGAACCGCTGCTCCAGGGCGCCGACCGCCATGTACCGGCCGTCGGCGGTCTCGTAGGTGCCGTAGAACGGGCAGCCGCCGTCGAGGAGGTTGGCTCCGCGCCGGTCCTGCCAGCCGCCGGCGGCGAGCATGCCGTGGATCATCGAGGAGAGGTGGGCGGCGCCGTCGACGATGGCGGCGTCGACGACCTGGCCGGTGCCGGTCGCGCGCGCGTGGTGCAGGGCGGCGAGGACGCCGACGACCAGGTAGAGGGAGCCGCCCGCGTAGTCGCCGACGAGGTTGGCGGGGACGGCCGGCGGCTCGTCGGGGGCGCCGATCATGCCGAGGGTGCCGGTCAGCGCGATGTACCCGATGTCGTGACCGGCACGCTGGGCGAGCGGGCCGTCCTGGCCCCAGCCGGTCATGCGGCCGTAGACGAGGCCCGGGTTGCGGGCGTGGCAGTGTCCGGGGCCGACGCCGAGCCGTTCGGCGACGCCGGGGCGGTAGCCCTCGATCAGCACGTCGGCGCGTTCGGCGAGGTCGAGGACCCGGGCCGGACCGTCCGGTGCCTTCAGGTCGACGACCACCGAACGCTTGTTGCGGTTGGTGACGTCGTGCGCCGGGTCGATCGCGAGTCCGGGGCCGCCGGGGCGGTCGACGCGGACGACGTCGGCGCCCAGGTCGGCCAGGAGCATGGCGGCGAAGGGCCCGGGCCCGATACCGGCCAGCTCGACCACTCGGACACCCGTGAGCGGGCCTCCACTCGGCGTGCGCCCCGCCGTCCTCGCCTCCGACATCGAGCCCCCAGCTCTGTGACACCACTGATGTAACACCAGTGATGCTAGAAACGTGTTCCACTGGGCACAAGACCGGAGCGAGCAAGCGCTTAGCCAATTATGGGGCAGGCTCCCCTCCGGACTCGCGGTTCTCACGCTAGCCTCGGCCACCGGCAACGGCGCGTGCTGCGGGCCCGGAGGTTGCCGCCGGGTGACGAAGGGATGTCATGACCAGGCTGAAAACGACGGACCGGCCGTACGACATCGTGCTCTTCGGAGCGACGGGGTTCGTCGGCGAACTCACCGCGGAGTACCTCGCCGCGCACGCGCCAGACGGGCTGCGCTGGGCGATCGCCGGCCGCAGCGAGGAGAAGCTGCGACGGCTGCGGGAGCGGCTGCCCGGCGCGGCGGACGTCGGCGTGCTGCGCGCGGACGTCTCCGATCCGGCCTCGCTGCGCGGACTCGCCGAGCAGGCGCGCGTGGTGGCCACGACGGTGGGACCGTACGTCCGGTACGGCGAAGCGCTGGTCGCCGCCTGCGCGGAGGCCGGGGCGGACTATCTCGACCTCACCGGTGAGCCCGAGTTCGTGGACCTGACGTACGTCCGGCATGACGCCCGCGCGCGGGAGACCGGCGCGCGGCTGGTGCACGCCTGTGGTTTCGACTCCGTGCCGCACGATCTCGGTGTGTACTTCACCGTGCGGCAGCTGCCTCAGGGCGTGCCGCTGGCCCTGGACGGTTTCGTGACCGCCGACGCCACCTTCTCGGGCGGTACCTTCGCCTCCGCGCTGGGTCAGTTCGCACGCGGCCGGCAGTTGCAGGCCGCCGCGCGGGAACGCCGGCGGCACGAGCCCCGGCTGGTGGGCCGCCGGGCGGCGACGCCGACGGGCGCGCCGCGGTTCGCCGGGGAGGTGGGGGCCTGGGCGCTGCCGCTGCCGACCATCGACGCGCAGATCGTGCGGCGCTCGGCGAAGGCACTGGACCGCTACGGCCCCGACTTCCGCTACCGCCACTACGCCGCCGTCCGGCATCTGCCCGTCGCGGTGGGCGGGGTGGCGGCCGTGGGCGCGCTCGTGGCGGCGGCTCAGGTACCGCCCGCGCGGCGCTGGTTGTCCGGCCGGCTCAAGCCGGGTGACGGGCCGAGCCCCGAGAAGCGGGCGAGGAGCTGGTTCTCGGTCCGCTTCGTGGGCGAAGGCGGCGGCCGGAAGGTGTACACCGAGGTCTCGGGCGGCGACCCGGGATACGACGAGACGGCGAAGATGCTCGCCGAGGCGGCGCTGTCCCTCGCCCTCGACGACCTGCCGCCGGTGGCCGGGCAGGTCACGACGGCCGTGGCGATGGGGGACGCGCTGATCGAGCGGCTGCGGACGGCGGGCATCCGCTTCCGGGTGGCCGCGGCCCGCTGACGGACCCGTCCCGGGGCCCGTCCGGCGGATCATGCCGCTGATGCGGGGGCCGGCACGCCCGTCCGGCGGATCATGCCGCGGACGCGGGGGCCGGCACGCCCATCCGGCGGATCATGCCCCGGACGCGGGGGCCGGCACGCCCGTCCGGCGGATCATGCCGCGGACGCGGGGGCCGGCACGCCCGTCCGGCGGATCATGCCCCGGACGCGGCGGCCGGCACGCCCATCCGCCGGACAGGCCCTACCCCGACCACCCGACGATCGTGTAGATCACCCCGCCGATCCAGGCGAGCCCCGCCCCCACGGCGAGCACCAGCCCCGCGACCACGGCCCGCTCGACGGGCCGGCCGGGGTGGTGGGCGGACTGCTTGGGTGCGCGGTGCGTCGTCATGCGGCCCAGCCTGTCGCGGCCGACGGCGGGGGCACATCCGTACGGATACTCAGGTGGCCGCTGAGCACCGGCCCGCGCCACGGCATCCGCCCGTCCACGCGGATGCCGCGCGGATTTGAGACTTCTCCCGCTGCCGCCCGCCGTCAGTCCAGCACCACCGGCGTTCGTGCACGGCAAAGTGCCAACAAGGAGTTCAATGAAACCCTTGAAGGCATGAAGTTCCTTCTCGAAGTGACCATGGACGAGGGCGCGCTCGCCGAGGACCCCGCGGGCGAGTTGCAGCGGATCCTGCGGTACTGGGGCGGCAACCTGAAGCACTACGCGCTCCGGCCCGGCGACGGTTCGGTGGTCTACGACTCGGCGTACCGGGAGGTGGGCCGCTGGAGCGTCGAGGGTCGGGCCGAGTAGGCGGTGGCCGCCCGTAGGGCCTCGCGGCACAGGGCGTCGGCCCTGCGGGTGGTCTCAGGCAGGCGGTAGTCGGGGGCCAGTGCCAGCGTGTGCGCGCAGGCGTTGTCGAGGCTCACGCGATGGCCGACGGAGACGAAGACCGGCTTGACGCCGTGGCGGGTACGGACGGCGCGTCCGACCTCCTCGGCGCCGGCGAGCAGCGGGGACGTACTGCCGCGGGGCGCGTCCGGGTCGTCGTGCGTGAAGGTGAACGGGTTCTTGGCCACGCCGATCGTGGGCAGGCCGGTGAGCACGCCGAGGTGGCTGGCGAGGCCGAAGCGGCGCGGGTGGGCCAGGCCGTAGCCGTCGCAGACGACCAGGCCGGGCGGGCAGGGCAGCGCGTCCAGGGCGGCGAGGACGGTCGGGATCTCGCGGAAGGCGAGCAGGCCGGGCACGTAGGGGAAGGAGATCCGGCCGACGGCGGTGGCCTCGGCGGCGACGGCGAGGGTCGCGGCGTCCAGTACGACGGCCGCAGCCGCGACTACGTCCCGTTCGTCGTCGTAGGCGACGTCCACGCCGGTCACCCGGCCCGTGCCGGGCGGCGGACCCGGCTCGTCGAGCACCACGCGTACCCGCAGTTCGTCCTGGACGGCGCGGGCTCGTTCCTCGGTCGCGGGCCAGCCGTCGGGGATCTGCACGGTCACGGTCGTCATGGTGGCCGCAAGCCTACGGGACCACCGGAGTAGGCTCGCGATCATGTTCGTACTGGAACTCTCCTACACCGCCCCGCTCGACGCCGTCGACGCGGTGCTGGAGGAGCACGTGGCGTGGCTGGACGAGCTGTACCGGCAGGGGGTGTTCCTGGCGTCCGGGCGCAAGGAACCCCGTGACGGCGGGGTGATCATCGCCGTCGCGGAGGACCGTGCGCGGATCGAGGAGATCACCGCGGGCGACCCCTTCGTCAGGGCCGGCGTGTGCGCGTACCGCGTCACCGAGTTCGTCGCCACGAAGACGGCGCCGGCGCTGGAGCGGTACCGCGAGACTCTCGGCCGATAGCCGTACGGCTCACTTGCCGAGCGCGCGCTTGAGGTCGCCCTTGTTCATGCTCGAACGGCCGCTGATGTCCCGGCGCTTGGCCTCCTGGTACAGCTGGTCGTAGGTGGGGCCCTGGGGGCCCTTCCGGTTCCCGGACCGCTGGCCGCCCCGCTTGCTCGGCGACTTGTCCTGCGTGGACGTACGGCTGGCGGTCTTGGACTCGCCGGACTGGGCGCGCTCCTTGTTCACCGTCCGGGCGGCGATCTCCTTGGCCCGGCCGGTGTTCTCGCCACGGTGCTCGGCGCTGTCCTTGACGTGCTCGTACTGCCGCTCCCGTTTGGAACTCGAACCGCGTGGCATGTCCGCTCACTTCCTCTCACGTTCAGCGAACGGATACCCACGTTACGGACGAACACCCCGCCCCGCGCGCCGTCAGCGCTCCAACCGGGCGACCCGTCCCCGCTCGCCGGCGGCCCAGCAGCCCAGGTCCGGGGTGCAGTCCACGGTGTCGTACGACCCCGTGTCGACGGTCCGCCAGGTGCGGCCGCCGTCCGTGGTGAGGTCCGTGCCGGTGGGGCCGACCGCGAGGGCGGCGGTGCGGCTATACGGGGGCCAGGCGACGCCGGAGCGGTAGGAGGACGGCGACCGGTCGGCGGACCGCCAGGTGGTGCCACCGTCGGTGGTCCGCGCCGCCGCCCGCGGAGAGGGCTGGTCGGGGCGGAAGTCGCCGCCGACGGCGAGGCCGTGGGCGCGGTCCCGGAAGGCCAGGGCGAAGACGCCCCGGGCCGGATCACCCGCCGGGACCGGGGCGTCGGAGGCCGTCCAGGTGAGCCCGCGGTCGGCGGAGTGCAGCACACGCGCGCGTGCCGCGCCGCCGGTGGCCAGCCACACGTCCTTCGGTCCGGACGCGACCAGGCACTGACCACTGGCCGCGAACCCGGCCTCGCCATCCTGCGCGTCCGGCATGCCCTGGCTCGGCAGCACCTTCCAGGAGCGCCCGCCGTCGCTGGTCGACAGGATGCGGAACTTCCCGTCCACCGGGTCGCTCATGGCGAGACCGTGGCGGCGGTCGAAGAAGGTGAGGCAGTCGTAAAAGGCCCGCGGGTCGGTGTTGCGGAAGGACTCGGTCCAGGTCGCCCCGCCGTCGTCGGTGCGGTAGACCCGGGACGCCTCGCCCTCGCCGATGGCCAGGACCACGGCCCGGCGGGCGTCGAATGCCTCGATGTCCCGGAACTGCAGCTCGTCGGCGCCCGGCGGCGAGACGTTCCGCCAGGTACCGCCGCCGTCGGTGGTGCGCAGGACGGTGCCCCGGGTGCCGGCCACCCAGGCGGTGTGCCGGCTGACGGCCGCGAGTCCCCGGAACCTGACGTCGGACGCCCCGGTCTCCTTCGTCTCCCAGTGCGGTCGCTGGTGTGCCTGCGCGGGAGCGGCCGCCGTCAGCGCGGCCAGCGCCGCCGCGCACACCGCCCCGGCGGTCACCGCCCGTCCCGTACGCCTGCCACCGGTTCGGGCGGACCGTGCCGTGCGTCGCGTGCTCCCCAAGCGCCTCATGGCGGGCGAAACCAGCCCCAATGCCGTGTAGACAGGTGGTTGGAGTGGGTGTCAAGGGCCGGGTGCGCTGAGGATGCCGATGCTGATGGTGGCCTTGTAGCTGGTCCGGTCGATGGCTCCTTCGGCGTTGCACTTGGAGATCGCGCGTTTCACGACGCGGGGTCGGGTGCGGATGCGTCGGTCGGGCATGAGGTCGGCCAGGATGCGGAGGCCGATGGCACCGACGAGGTCGATGACGGTGTCGGCGATGACGCCCGTAGCTTGGACGACCAGGTCGCGGGCGGTGTTCAGGGCGATGGTGAAGCTGGCCCGGTCCGGGTCGATCTCGGGGCGGGTGCCGGTGGCGTCGGTCATGGCCAGACGCAGGATCTGATAGGTGACCAACAGCGTGTAGACCTCCTGCGTGATGCCGTCCGGAGTGCGGGCGCGCAGGACGCGGCCGCACAGGATCGTGGACTTGATCTCCAGGTACGCGGTCTCGACCTCCCACCGCTGGTGATACAGGGTGATCAGTTCGGCGGCGGGATGGGTCCGGTGGTCGGTCAGAGTGGTCACGAGCCGGTAGAGACCGGTGCGGCGGCCCGCAGCCGTGCTCGGTACCGGCCAGGCGGGCCAGTGCGCCGGACGCCTGCGGGCCGGGCTGCGCGGCGCGCAGCACCTCCCAGTGGTCGGCGTGGCTCTGGCCCAGGAAGACGCTCGTCCGGGTGCCGGAGAGTGCGGCCGGAAGGAGACCGGCGTCCTCCAAGGCCTCCCAGGCGACGGTGAGTGCCAGTCGCTGCTGGGGGTCCGTCGCCGGTACGTCCTCGCGGCGGACCCCGAAGAAGTCGGCGTCGAACGCGTCGAGGTCCTGGAGTCCTTCGAGGAAACCTCCCCGTGTCTGCGCATCCCCGGCGCGCTCCTTCGCGAGCGCGGTCGTGGCGTCGCCCCCGCGCTCCTCGGGCAGCGCCGTCGTGGCGTCGATGCCGCCGGTCAGCAGGTCCCACAGTTCCTCGGGGCCCCTTGCTCCCGGAAGCCTGCATCCGATGCCCACCACGGCGATCGGCATCACCGATCTGTGACGGGCCCTACCGTCCCCGTCCCGGATGTCTGCCACTTGTCTCCCCCCTTCTTCTGCATGCGTGCGGTGCGTACGTCGGGAAGCCGTCCTCCCTCGAGCGGCTCCCCGACGGCCCGTCAGCCGGCTGCCTTGGTCCAGTGGTCCCAGGGCTGCGCCTTGACCCACTCGACGGCCGGGGTGAGCTTGACGCCCAGCTCCCGCTCCGTCTGCGCCGGGTCGGCGGCCAGCAGACCCGGGGCCTCGCCGGTGCTCACGTGGTGGTAGATCCCGGCGACGCCCGCGGCGGCCGACGCACCCACGACGTGCGCGAGCCCGTCCTCGAACTGCTGGACGTTCAGCGGCAGGTAGCTCACGTTCCGGCCCAGCCCCTCGGCGAACACCCGGGCCAGCTCGGGTCCGGTGAACACGTCCGCGCCGCCGACGTCCAGCACCCGGCCCACCACCGCGTCGTTCTCCAGGGCTGCGGCCACGATCTGCGCGAGGTCGTCGTGCGAGATCCAGGCGACCCGCTGGTCGGCGGGGAGCGGGTAGGCGAGCACGCCGTCGTTGACGAGGGCGGGCCCGTTCCACGGGCTGAAGAGGTTGTCGAGGTAGACCGGCGGACGCACGATCACCGTCGGCACGCCACTGGCCGAGATGACGCCCTCGGCGGCCCGCCGGGTCTCGAAGGCGGCGTACCGGGTCGTCTCCTGGGGCAGCGCGGTGTTCGTGTTGAACACGAGGCGCTGCACACCGACGGCGCGGGCCGCGTCGGCGACGTTGCGCGCGTAGGAGAGCACGGTGTCCGTGTCGTACTCCAGCGGAATCGTCACCACGGCGTGGGTGACGCCGTCGAAGGCCTTGAGGACCTCCTCGGCGTTCCCCAGGTCGGCGCCCACCAGGGTCACTCCCGCGGGCACGGGATGGTCGGCCTTCGCGGGATTGAGGACCAGTCCGCGCACCTCGAATCCCCGGGAGGCGAGGTGCCGGGCGATAGCCCCGCCCTGGAAGCCGGTGGCTCCGGTCACCAGGTAGCGCCGGGCGGTGTTGTCGGTCATGCGGTTTTCCCTTTCGGTTACACGAGTGCTCGGTGGCACGGGTGGTCTCAGTGGGTGGCCGGTGCGGTGTCCGCACGGGTGCTGCCGGTCTCCGCGGGAGGTGCGGGGGTACGGAGCCGGGCCGCGACCAGTACCGCGATCACGGCGATCACCGCACCGGCGAGGAACGCCGTGCCGATGCCTTCGGTGAGGGCTGCGGCGCTCTCCTTCCCGGCCGCGCCTGTGCGGGCGGCCGCGATCCCGGAGAGGGCCGCGAGGCCGATCACGGAGCCGAACTGCAGGCTGGTGTTGACCAGTCCCGAGGCGAGCCCGGACTCCTCGTCGCCGGTGCCCGCGGTGGCGGCCACCTGGGTGGTGATGGATGCCAGCGGCAGCGCGACACCCAGCACCAGGCTGGGCAGGAGCACCTCGCTGACGAACGAGCCGTCCGCCGAGAGCCGCGACATCCACGCCATGCCGACGGCGATCAGCACGAACCCGGCGCACATCACGGTGCGCAGCCCGAACCGGCCGATCAGCCGGTCCGCGGAGCCCGCGACCAGGACCACGGTGATGGACAGCGGCAGCAGTCCGAGGCCGCCGCCCACCGCGTCGTACCCCAGGACGTTCTGGAGATAGAGGCTCACCAGGAAGAACATCGGGAACAGCGACATCTGCCACATCGCGGCCAGGATGTTCGCCGAGCGCAGCGTGCGGCGCTTGAAGACGTCCAGCGGCACCAGGGGTGCTGCCGCCCTGCGCTCGATCATGACGAAGGCGGTCAGCAGCAGCACGGCCCCGGCGGCCGTGCCGAGGGTCTGCGGTGCGTTCCAGCCGGCTTCCCCTGCGCTGACGACGGCGTAGGCGAGCAGCGCGAGCCCCGTGGTGACCGTCACCGCGCCGGGCAGGTCGATGCCGCGCCCGTCGCGTTCGGCGCGTCCCTCGGGCAGCAGCCTGAACGCCGGGACCATCAAGACCAGTCCGGCGACGACGTTCATGGCGAAGGTGGACTCCCAGCCGAACCAGCTGGTCAGCACGCCGCCCAGGACGGTGCCCGCCGCGCCTCCGGCGCCGGCCATCGCCGCGAAGACGCCGAGTGCCCGGTGCCGTCCCGGCCCGTCCTCGAACAGCATCAGCAGCAGGGCCAGTGCGGAGGCCGCCGACATCGCCGCTCCCACGCCCTGCAGCGTGCGCGCCGCGATGAGCAGGGCGGTGCTGTTGGCGAAGGTGCCGAAGAGGGAGGCGAGGATCAGGACCGCGAGGCCCGACACGAACACCCTGCGCCGCCCGAGGAGGTCGGCCGCCCGCCCGCTGAGCAGCAGCAGCCCGCCGAAGGAGACCAGGTAGGCGTTGGCCACCCAGGACAGGGCCGCCGGTGAGATGTCGAGCTCCCGGCCCATGGAGGGGGCCGCGACGTTGATCACCGAGGTGTCCAGGATCAGTACGAACTGGGTGCCCGCGAGCAGTGCGAGCGCCCAGCCGCCCTTAGCGGCCGCCATGGAAACCCGCCCCGGTCCCCGGGCCCTCGCCCAGCTCGTACCCGTCGAGGCAGGACTGGGTGAACGCCTCCAGGAGGTCCGGGCGGCCGTCCCGGAGGATGCCGGGCAGGTAGACGTGCGGGGCGCCGTGGTAGAAGCGCTCGTACTGCTCGTGGCGGCTGGCGAACTCCGAACCGAGCGCGTCCCAGGCGAGCTTGAGGAGCTTGATCCGCTGCTCGGCAGGGGTGCCGGGCGAGCGGACGTACTTGGCGACGAGGCGGCCCAGTTCCGGGTGGTTGAGGTCGTAGCCGGAGGCCGGGAGCTGGATCAGGCCGCCGCCGGCCAGCATCTTCAGCTCGGCGAGGACCTTGGGGTAGAGGTCGCCGGCCATGGCCCGGTGCGCGGAGGCGATCTCCCGGCTGATGTGGACGGGGCCGCCCGCCCCGCCGATCCGTTCGTACTCGGTCTCGGCCGCGAGCACCATCGACTTGGCGATGTTGCGCCAGCCGATCAGCCGGCCGAGCTGCATCTGGACCGGCGGCAGGTGGTAGGTGTTGTTCGACTTGGTCAGCAGGATCGCGAGCCCGGTGAGGAATTCCAGCTTGGTCCAGTAGCGGACGGACGCCTGGTGGACGAAGTTGGTGTACGCGGGGGTGCCCCACCACATCTGGAAGGTGGCGTCCACGTTGCGGTAGGTGAGGACGTTCTCCCACGGCACGAACACGTCGTCGCACACCAACAGCGCGTCGTTCTCGTCGAAGCGCGAGGAGAGCGGGTTGTCGAACACGCTGCGCGCCCCGGCCTCGTAGGAGGTGCGGGAGATGAACTTCAGGCCCGGGGTGTCGATGGGCACGGAGAAGCACAGGGCGTAGTCGACGTCCTGCGGGGCGAGCGGTTCGATGGTGCCGACGATGATCTCGTCGCCGAAGACCGCCGCGGTGCCGATCATCTTGGCGCCGCGCACCACGATGCCGTCGTCGCGCTCCTTGACGACGCGCACGTACAGGTCGTCCTCCTCCTGCTCGGAGGCGGACTTCGTGCGGTCGATCTGCGGGTTGGTGATGGTGAACGCCTGGTACAGGCTGCCCTCCGTCATCCGCCGGTGGTAGGCGGCCAGGTTGTCCCGGCCGTCGAACTCGGCGCCCGCGAACACCTCGGGGGCGGACACGAACCCGGCGATGCCGGTGGCCATGTAGTCGGGCGAGCGGCCGAGGAAGCCGTAGCTGGCCTCGGACCAGGTCTTGAACGCCGCACGGCGCTCCACCAGTTCCAAGTGGGTGCGCGGCACGTGGTAGGCGCGCAGGTTCCGCTGTTCGGTGCCCTCCGGCTGCACAGTGAGCACGTCGCGGGCCGGTCCGTCGGCGGCGAGGTCGTAGAGGTCCGCGATGGAGCGGGCGGTGTTGCGGAACGCGGGGTGCTCGGTGATGTCCTTGACCAGCTCTCCGTCGAGCCAGACGGCACGGCCGTCACGCAAGGAGGCGAGGTAGTCCTGGCCGGTGCGGGGCATTTCTCTCCTGAATTACGGTGGGTGAGGGTGGTGCGGGTGCAGGAAGAAGCTGCGGGTGCCTGCGGGTGCGGGCCGGGTCAGCGGGCCGCCCCGGCGGAGACCGGACACGCAGGGCCCTCCGGGCTCCCGTACGGGGAGGGGAAGTTGGCCGAGTCCGGGTCGGTGCCGGCAGCCGTCGCGTAGGCGTGCGCGATCGCCGCCAGTTCGCGGTGCGGCAGCACGTCGTCGGCGTCGCCGGTGCCGGTGAATCCCTCGGGCGCCCGCGCGCAGGCGAGGTCGATGACGACTTCCGGGCCCTTCGCCCGGTTCATCAGCTGCAGCCGGTTCATGGCGGGCCGCCGCTCGCGGTCGTACTCGCGCAGTGCGTGCACCGGGTCCGCGTGCGGGGACAGCGCGTGGGCCAGGGCGCGGGCGTCGACCACCGCCTGGGTGGTGGCGTTGGAGCCCATGGGCGCCATGGCGTGGGCGGCGTCCCCGAGCAGGGTGACCGGGCCGAAGGACCAGCGCGGCAAGGGGTCGCGGTCCATCATGGGGAACTCCTGCGCGGGTTCCGCGCCGCCCAGGACGTCGCGCAGTACGAGGTCCTCGCAGCGCCAGTCGGCGAACCGGGGCAGGAACCTGTCGCGGACCTCGGCGGGCCGGCCGTCGAGGTCGCCCGTGTACGAGGCCGCCCAGTTGACCGGTACGTCGCCCGAGGCGTCGGGGAGGTCGGCGAGCGGGTAGACGACGACCTTCCAGCGGCCGTCGCCCATCACGACCATGGACCGCCCGCCCATGAACGGGCGGCCGCGGGTCACACCGCGCCACACCACCACGCCCTGGGAGCGGGGCGCTCCCTCCTGCGGGTAGAGGGTGCCGCGCACTGCGGAGCGGATGCCGTCCGCGCCGACCAGGACGTCGGTCTCGACGGTGCTCGCCGTGCCGCCCCGGGCACGGTGGCCCAGGTCCACTTGGACGCGACCGGAGTCGGCCACAGTGAACCCGGTGAGCCGCGCGTCGGTGCGGACGGCGTCGGGTCCCAGCCGTTCGGCGACCCGGTCGGCGAGGAGCTCCTGCAAGGAGCCGCGGGACATGGCCAGTTGGGGCCAGCGGTGTCCGGCCCCGTGGCCGCGCCGCTCACTCCACACGGTCTGACCATGGTGGTTGAAGTAGCCGAGCTGCTCCAACGGGACGGACCGGCACAGCAGTTCCCCGTACAGACCGAGCGCCGCGAGTTCGCGCACGGCGTTCGGCAGGAGGTTGATTCCGGCTCCCAACGGGCGGATCTCCGGCGCGGCCTCGACCACGCGTACGACCTCACACCCTGCGGCATGCAGGCTCAGCGCAGCGGTCAGCCCGCCGATGCCGGCCCCCGCGATCAGGAGGTTCATCTCCCGTTCCCCCATGGCTCATTCACGTGGGACGCCCCCCGTTGGCCAGTCCCCTCTCCCTCTAGAGTTCTCGGGCCGAGAGGTAAGATCAATTAACCGGAGACTCAAACCGTTTAAGGATTGTCCATGCCGCAGGTCGACGTTCTCAGTGAGCTGCTCAAACCCTTACGGCTGGCTGACACCTACTACAGCAAGTGGCTGGCCGGCGGGAGTTGGGGAATCGTCGGAGAGGAGGACAGTCACGCGATCCTCCATTACATGGTGCGCAACGGGTGTTACATATCCTTCGGCGACGAAGAGCCGATACGGCTGCACGAGGGCGACCTCGCGGTGTTTCCGCACGGGTCGGCCCATTCCTTCGCCTCCGATCCCCGGCGTGCGACGACTCCGCTGCATTCCGTCCTTCCGGACCTCTCCCCCGGGGGTTCCGCCTCCGTCACCGTCGGAAGTGCCGCACCGGACACCGAAATACTCTGCGCCAGCCTGCATTACGACCCCGTGACGGAACCCGCGCTGTATCGGGCGCTGCCCCGCATCATCGTGCTGCGCCGGGACCTGCTCCGCGACGAGCCGCTGCTGCACTACACGCTCGAATGCCTGACCCGGGAAAGCACCCGGATGGCGCCGGGCGCCCAGTTGGTCTCGCTGCGCGCCTTCGAAATGGTCTTCGTCCTGGCGCTGCGTACGGCGATGGAGCGGCTGGCCGAGGCGTCTCCCGTGCTCACGGCGCTGCGCCACGAGGGGGTCAGCCGGGCGCTGACGGCCATCTACGCCTCGTACGCCAGTCCCTGGACGGTCGAATCCCTGGCCAGGGAGGCGGGAATGTCGCGTGCCGTATTCTCCCGGGTGTTCCGCGACCTCGTCGGTGAACCGCCGGCCCGACACCTGCTGTTCCGCAGGCTCCAGGAGGCCCGCAGGTTGCTGGCCGATCCGTCGATTCCGCAGCAGGAAATCCACCGGATCATCGGGTACGGGAGCCATGTGGGGTTCCATCTGGCGTTCCGCAAGGAGTTCGGCATGACACCCGGGGAGTACCGTGCGCAGCGACTCGCCCAGGCGTCGCCCGGAACTATTCCGCAGACGAACGTTAACCAGAACCAGACAGTTCAGCATTGAACCCCTCCATCGGGTCGGCCAAGAGTTGAAGGACGGCCCGACGAGTGGAGAAGTTCACCATGCCTGGACAGTTTGACGGAACACAAGGAGTATTTTCCGGGGAGCACAGCCCCGGAGAAGTCCTGCGGTCCGCGGAAATCCTGAACAGGGAACGGGGAAACGAGAATTTCGGCCCGCTGTCATTGACCCACGGATTCACCCCCGGACCTGGCCCGCTGGCCGCCCTCCCCTCCTCCCACGCGGCGTGGGACGAACTCGCACGCGACCTGCCCGAGCTGTACGCGAGCCTCGAACTGCGCCGCCGACTGGAGCGGGCGGAGCCGTTCGATGTGTCCGAGTCGGCGCTCCCGGACCGCTACCTCCAGCGTGCGGCGACCGTCCTCGGCATCCTCGTGCACGCCTATCACCGGGTCTCCCCCCGGCACGACACCCCGACCCCGGACGCGATCCTCGTACCGTGGCACGAGGTGTGCGCCCGGCTGGGCAGGGAGACCCCCTTCTTGTCCTATCTGGACCTCATCGTCTGCAACTGGCGGTTCCGGGACCCGGCAGGCACGGGGCCGCGCACGGTGGAGAACCTGCGGCTCCTGGTCCCGACCGTGGGAACCGACGAGGAGCAGTTCTTCTATCTGACCCAGTTGGAAATGCTGCACCGGGGCAGCCCGCTGGTGGGCTCCTCGATACGCGCGTGCGCGGCCGTGGAGTTCGATGACGCCCCTTCCCTGGCGACGGAAATGACCGCGATGGCGGACTGCGTCGCGGACATCACCCGATACGGCCTGCCGAAGATCGACCCGCGCGCGGCTCGCGCATTCCACGTCGACCCTGTTGTTTGGGCCAAAACCGTGGCCCCGCTCGCCGTACCGCTGGTCGAGCACGGACTCGGGCCGAGCGGTACCGCCTCCCCCATGTTCCATCTGCTGGATTCGGTGATCGGCCGGGCCGGTTACCGCTCCTTCATCGGCAACGAGGCGTCCCGCCTGCGCGAGAACTTCCCCGTTGCCTGGCGGTCCTTCATCCATTCCGTGGATTTCCGTTCCCTGCCCGATTACGTCGCGACCGGCGGCCACCCCGAACTCGAAGCCGCGCTGGCGGGCCTCAAGAAGGCGTATTCCGGAGAGGGCGGCCTGCTCGCCCGGCACCGGCTCAAGGTGTCCGGCTATCTGAACACCTCCTACCGGGTGGGCCGGGACGTGACGATATCCGGATTCCCGGCGGCGGTCCGGGTCGGAAACGAACTGGCCGCGTCCCGCGCGGAGCGCCATTCCGACGCCGGCACGGAAGAAGAGTCACCCCTTCCCGCCACCCAGCCCGCACCCGCACCCGCACCCGCACCCGCACCCGAGCAACAAATCATCTTCCCCTCCGAACTCCTCCGGCACGACCACCGCGCCTCCCGCCAATGGATCTGCTTCGAAAACCAGGTGTACGACGTCACCGAATTCCTGCGCCGGCACCCGGGCGGGGCGACCCCTCTGGTGAATTATCTGGGCACCGACGTCACCGAAATATTCGAGCACATCGGTCACGACCGGGACGACGGCGTGACGGCATTCATGCGCAGAATGCGGATCGGCGTCGCCAGGCGCCCCGCATTCCTCCTCACGGAAGAGACCCATTCCACTCCCCTGGCCTCCGCATACGAAACCTGGCTCGGCTGGGCAGCGGAACTGACCCAGCGCTCGAACGCCTTGGCCGCCGACCTCTCGATCCGTGACGCCCGCACGAGCGCGGCGACCGAACGGGGTGAATTGACGCGCTACACCCTGCAGTTCGCGGTGGAGGTGCACGAGAGGTTCGTGGCCCGCACCCGTCTCGACATCGCGACGACGATCACCGAGGAACTCCGCAGGGGGATCGAAAGCTCCGCCCTTCCGCTGTACCGGGCGGACCACCTTTCCTCGGCCGTCACGCGGCTCTACGACGCCCTGGAATCGGCGGACGAGCTGCAATTGAAGATCCTGGAAGAGGAATGGCGCGAAGTGACAGAACGCGATCTCACCTTTCTGCGTTCCGTGAAATCAATTCTCGTCCACGGCCTCCACGACATGGAAACCCGGGGCGCGAACACGCGGGACGACCTCCCGCAGCTGCTCGGCCACCGTATCGACGCGCTCCACGAGGCCACCGCTTCGTACCATCGAGCACACAAAGACGCGTGACACCCAGCCACCGAAGGAACCCGCATGCACGACACCCGGCAGACCATCCGCAAGATCCTCCTGGAGTCCGGGGACACCTGGGCCGTGGTCTGCCGCTCCTCGAACCGCTCGCGCGCCGCGTAGGGCGTGGCCGAGACCCTCCAGCGCTTCGGCAAGCGCATCGTGCCGGTGCACCCGAAGGCGGAGACCGCCACGGCGAGCAGGGCAACGCCTCGCTGGCCAGGTCGCCGACGAGGCGATCACGATCGGTGCGAAGGCCGTGTGGTTCCAGCTCAGTGTGATCGATGAGGCCGCCTTCGAGCGGGCCCGGGCGGCGGGCCTAGACACGGGATGGACCGCTGCCCGGCGATGAACTCAATCCCCTACGACAGCGCGATCTCGGCGCCTACCGCCAACGGCGGTCTTCGCCGACATCGCCGAACGGAGAACGTCCCGAGAAGCTGAGCAGAACTTGAAAACGCCAGCCCTCAGCTGGGCGAAAAGCCGAGAGCAGATTTCCATGACTCTGTTGGTGATCTTGCCCGGGCCAGGTGGGGGCGGCGCAGAGGACGCGGAAGTGCCTGGGCGCCCGCCGGGGGGCGGTTGGGGTCGGAGATCCAGTCGGCGATGCGGGTGACGTCGCAGGCCAGCGCGGTCAGAACGTGTTGGAGTGCGTCTTGGGCAGGCCTCGGTAGCGGGTGCGGCGCAGGCCGCAGGTGCGGACGTTCTGGGAGAGGGTGGCTTCGATGATGGCGCGGATCGCGTAGCGCCGCTGCCAGTCCTTGGTGTGCTGGCATTGAAGCTAGCCCACCGTCCCGGCGCCGTCCAGAGGACCGTGTGCGCCGCGCGCGTGCGGGCACGAGTGCCACAAGTGCCTTACGGGGCGCACGAGGAGAGGCGCGTCACTCCCGCGCATGAACGCGGTGACAGAGGTCACTCGGTCATCGTGTGCACGGATTGGCTGATTCCGTCGTCTCTTCCAGTGCCCGGCCCGCATCACTCCGGAAGCCCGTCCAGCCGTCACGAGGGAGCAAGGCGTTGTCCACCGTCATCGAGCAGCCCGTCGAGGCGCGTCTTGTCGCCGCCGCGCCGCGTATGCCGAGCATTCCCGCAACGCTGCACTACGACCGCAGCGATCCGTTCGCCGTCCGGATGACCTTCCCGGCTCCGGCCACTCTCGAGGGCGTGGAGGTCTGTTGGACCTTCTCCCGCGAGCTGCTCATCGCCGGGATGCGGGAGCCGGAAGGCCACGGCGACGTACGGGTGCGCCCGTACGGATACGACCGAACCGTCCTGGAGTTCCACGCGCCCGAGGGCACCGCCGTGATCCACGTCCGCTCGGGCGAGCTGCGCCGGTTCCTTCAGGCCAGCGGCGAGCTGGTGCCCGTCGGCCTGGAACATCTCCAACTGGACCTGGACCACGACTTGGCGGAGCTGATGCGGGGGACCTGCTGACGACGCCCTGACGCTCCCGCGCGGCGCGGTGGACCAGGGCCTGCGCCGCCGGTTCGGCGACCGGCGGTGCGCCGGGTCCGGCCGGCCTGTCTCAGCCGCCCGCCGACGCCACGGCCCGCGCCGTCTCCGCGCTCACCGCTCCCCACACCTCGCCCACGATCTCCCGCAGCCCGGGGGCCGCCGCCCCGCCGCGCTCGGTCAGCTCCGCGATCCTGCCCTCCCGGCGCACGTCGGTCCCGGCCGGCCCGAGGCCGCGCAGCTCCGCGGCGGCCGCCAGTACGGCCGTGGCCGCGTTCCGCTCCGAGACCTCCCCGGCCGACACCGGGCCCTCCAGGACGTACCGCGTCTCCTCCCGGAGCGCCCGCGCCGCCGCGCCCCGCGCCAGGACGTACTCCACGGACGGGAACACACCGAGGACGCGCTTCTTCTCGGCGCGCAGGTGCCCCTCGGCCACCAGCTGCTCCCGGACGGCGTCGAAGGTGAGCCGCGCATGCAGCCTGACCCACGTGCGCCACCGGTGCGGCATCGACTCGCGGACGAGGTCAAGCAGCCCGTCGAGGACGGCGTCCCCGGTGCGGGAGTCCAGGTCGACGGGGGTGGCGATGCCCTCGTCGTCGACGAGCAGGCCGCGCTGGGCCAGTTCGGTGAGCGCGCCGGCGCGCACCAGATGGTGGTGCCGGGCGGTGTCGGTGGCCCCGGGGCGCGCCGGGTCCCAGGCCAGCAGACAGAGCCGGGCCGGCAGTGAGAGCGAGCCGTCGGGCACGGGGCCTCCTTGGGGCCGTGGGACCGGATTCACGGTAAGGCGTTGACAGCCCGGCCGGTCTCTCGTACGGTGTACAGCGCTTCTGTTGCCGCCGATTGGAGAAGGACGTTGCTCGTCTGAGGTCCTGAGACACCGCGTCACACCTGTCCGGTGTGTGCGCCGCGTGCGACCTCGGCGTTCGAGCCGTCCCTTGCGGAGCAGGGCTTTTTTCATGCCCGAGCACTCCCCGGGGCTCCTCCTTCCCTCGTCCGACGGCGGTCGCCGCCTCCTGTGTCTCGATACGCGTTTGCCCCTGACGGCTTCAAGCAACCGCGGAGACCCTGTATGTCTACTTCCATCACTTGTACGTCCCTCTCGTTCGCCTGGCCCGACGGCACGCCCGTCTTCGAGGGACTCGACACCGCCTTCGGCCCCGGCAGGACCGGGCTCGTCGGTGTCAACGGGTCGGGCAAGTCCACCCTGTTGAAACTGATCGCCGGGCAGCTCACCCCGGCCGACGGCACGGTCCGCGTGGCCGGCGAGGTCGGTTACCTGCCGCAGAACGTCACGCTCGACACCGCGCTGCGGGTCGACGAGGCGCTCGGCATCGCCGCGCGGCGAGCCGCGCTGCACGCCATCGAGGCGGGCGACGTGGCCGAGGAGCACTTCGAGACCGTCGGCGACGACTGGGACGTCGAGGAGCACGCCCTCGCCACGCTCGGCGAACTCGGCCTCGGTCACGTCGGGCTCGACCGCACCGTCGGCGAGGTCTCGGGCGGCGAGTCGGTGCTGCTGCGGCTGGCCGCACTGCTGCTGCGCCGGCCCGACGTCCTGCTCCTGGACGAGCCCACCAACAACCTCGACCTGTACGCACGCAAGCGGCTGTACTCGGCCGTCGCCTCCTGGCCGGGGGTGATGGTCGTGGTCAGCCACGACCGCGAGCTGCTGGACCTCGTCGACCAGATCGCCGACCTGCGCTCCGGCGAGATCACCTGGTACGGCGGGAACTTCTCGGCGTACGAGGAGGTCCTGGCCGTCGAACAGGAGGCGGCCGAGCGGATGGTGCGCGTCGCCGAGTCCGATCTGCGCAAGCAGAAGCGCGAACTGGCCGACGCCCAGGTCAAGCTGGCCCGTCGCAAGCGGTACGGCCAGAAGATGTACGAGCAGAAGCGTGAGCCGAAGATCGTCATGGGGGCTCGCAAGCGCGCGGCGCAGGAGTCCGCGGGCAAGCACCGCATCATGCACGAGGAGAAGCTCGCCGAGGCCAGGGAGCGGCTCGACGACGCGGTGGAGGCCGTGCGGGACGACGACGAGATCCGCGTCGACCTGCCGTACACGGCCGTACCGCCGGGGCGCTCGGTGCTGACGCTCCGGGACCTGGAAATGGTCTACGGCGCACGCGTGGAGGGCGGTTTCGATCTGCACGGCCCCGAGCGGATCGCGCTGATCGGGCGCAACGGCGCGGGCAAGACCACGCTGCTGCGCACGATCGCCGGGGAGCTGGAGCCGGTGGCGGGCGAGGCGACGGCGCACGTCCCGCTGCGGTTCCTGCCGCAGCGCCTGGACGTCCTCGACGGCGGGCTGAGCGTCGCCGAGAACGTGGCCCGGTTCGCGCCGGGCGCCACCAACAACCGGATCCGGGCGCGGCTGGCGCGCTTCCTGTTCCGGGGCGCCCGGGCCGACCAGCAGGCGGCGACCCTGTCCGGCGGCGAACGCTTCCGGGCGGCGCTGGCCGCGCTGATGCTGGCCGATCCCGCGCCGCAACTGCTGATGCTGGACGAGCCGACGAACAACCTGGACATGGCGAGCGTGCGGCAGCTCACCGGCGCCCTGGAGTCGTACGAGGGGGCGCTGGTCGTGGCCAGTCACGACCTGCCGTTCCTGGAGTCGATCGGCATCACCCGCTGGCTGCTGATGGAGGAGGGAGAACTGAGGGAAATCACGCCAGAAGCTGTCGGGTATCCCGCCTAGCGTTCCCGGCATGAGCGAGTTCATCAGCATCACCGGAGCCAGGGAGAACAACCTCCAGGACGTCACGCTCCGCATCCCGAAGGGCCGGCTGACCGTGTTCACCGGCGTTTCGGGGTCGGGGAAGTCGTCGGTCGTGTTCGACACGATCGCGGTCGAGTCGCGGCGCCAGCTGAACGAGACGTTCACCTGGTTCGTGCGCAACCGGCTGCCCAAGTACGAGCGGCCGCACGCGGACGCCCTGGAGGACCTCTCCCCCGCGATCGTCGTCGACCAGCGTCCGGTCGGCGGCCACTCGCGGTCCACGGTCGGCACGATGACCGACATCCACTCGGTGCTGCGGGTCCTGTTCTCCCGGCACGGCACGCCCAGTGCCGGGGCGGCGACGGCGTACTCCTTCAACGACCCGTCGGGCATGTGCCCCGGCTGCGACGGCCTGGGCCGCAAGGTGCAGCCCGGCTGGGACCGCGTCCTGGACCCCGCCAAGTCGCTGGCCGGCGGGGCGGTCCGCTTCCCGCCGTTCGCGGCGGGGACCTGGCAGGGGCAGGCGTACACCAACACCGACGAGCTGGACCCGGACAAGCCGGTCGGCGACTTCACGGACGCCGAGCGCGCGTTCCTGATGCGCGGGCGGCCCGGCAGCAAGGTCACCGTCAACGGCACGGGCGGCACCTGGACCACCGAGTACGAGGGTCTCGCCGACCGCTTCGAGCGGCTGTACCTCAAGCGGGACCTGTCGGCGATGAGCGAGAAGACCCGGGAGCTGGTGCGGCGGTTCCTGGTCGAGGGCGACTGCCCCGAGTGCGGCGGCGCCCGGCTGAACGCGGCGGCGCTCGCGACCCGGATCGACGGGCACTCCATCGCCGACTGCTCGGCCATGCAGGTCACCGACCTGATCGCCGTACTGAGGCGGATCGACGATCCGGTGGCCCGGCCGGTCGCCGGTGCCGCGGTCACCGCGCTGGAGCGCGTCGAGGCGATCGGCCTCGGCTATCTCAGCCTCGACCGGGAGACCGCCACCCTGTCCGGCGGCGAGGGACAGCGGCTGAAGACCGTGCGGCACCTCGGGTCCAGTCTGACCGGGATGACGTACATCTTCGACGAGCCCAGCGTCGGGCTGCACCCGCGCGATGTCGGACGCCTCGGCGACCTGCTGCTGCGGCTGCGCGACAAGGGCAACACCGTGCTGGTCGTCGAGCACGACCCGGACGTCATCGCGCTGGCGGACCACGTCGTCGACATGGGCCCGCGGGCCGGCGCGGACGGCGGCCGGGTGGTGTTCGAGGGGACGCCGGACGAGCTGGCCGGGGCGGACACGCTCACCGGACGGTTCCTCGGACGCCGTACGGCGGTGAAGGAGGACCCGCGGACGGCGGCCGGGGAGCTGTGGGTGAAGGGCGCCGGCCGGCACAACCTGCGGGACGTGACGGTGGCCTTCCCGACCGGGGTGCTGACCGCGGTCACCGGGGTCGCCGGGTCGGGCAAGAGCACGCTGGTCGCGGAGCTGATCGCCGCCCACCCGGACGCGGTGGTCGTCGACCAGTCCTCGATCGGCGTCTCGGCGCGGTCGACCCCGGCGACGTACCTCGGGATCATGGACACGGTGCGGAAGATCTTCGCGCGGGAGACGGGCGCGGAGCCCGGGTTCTTCAGTTTCAACTCGGCGGGAGCGTGCGCCACCTGCGAGGGGCGCGGGATCATCCACACCGACCTCGCGTTCATGGACCCCGTGACGACGACCTGCGCCGACTGCGACGGCCGCCGCTTCCGCGACGAGGTGCTGCGGCTGACGATCGACGGCCACTCCATCGCCGACGTGCTGGCGATGACCGCCGACCAGGCACTGGGCTTCTTCGCCGACACGGGCGTACGGCGGCGGCTGTGCGCCCTGCGCGACGTCGGGCTGACCTACCTGACGCTCGGGCAGCCGCTGTCCACGCTGTCCGGCGGCGAGCGGCAGCGGATCAAGCTGGCCACCCGGCTGCATCGCACGGGCGCGGTGTACGTCCTGGACGAACCGACCACCGGACTGCACATGTCGGACGTCGAGGGCCTGCTCGCCCTGCTGGACCGGCTGGTCGGCACCGGCAACACGGTCGTGGTCGTCGAGCACAACCTGGACGTGGTGGCGCACGCCGACTGGGTGATCGACCTCGGTCCGGACGGAGGCCGGGACGGCGGCCGGGTGATCTTCGAAGGCACCCCGCGCGCGCTGCTCAGGGCCCGCGGCTCCAGCACCGCGGAGCATCTCAGGAGGGCCACGAGCGGCTGACGGGGGTTCCGTCCGCACGCGTCCCCGCTGCATGATGGCGAGTCGGCGCCGCGCCACGGGTGCCGGACCGCCAGCGCCGATACGGAGACCCCTCGTGCCCAGCAAGAAGGCCCTCGTCCGCCGCCCCAGCCCGCGACTGGCGGAAGGGCTGGTGACCCATGTCGAGCGGGAGAAGGTCGACCACGGCCTCGCGGTCGAGCAGTGGGACGCGTACACCGAGGCCCTGCGCGCGCACGGCTGGGAGACGCTGGAGGTGGACCCGGCCGACGACTGCCCCGACTCCGTCTTCGTCGAGGACACGGTCGTCATGTACCGCAACGTCGCCCTCATCACCCGGCCGGGCGCCGAGTCGCGGCGCGCGGAGACCGCCGGAGTCGAGGAGGCCGTGGCCCGCCTCGGCTGCTCGGTCAACTGGGTGTGGGAGCCCGGGACCCTGGACGGCGGCGACATCCTGAAGGTCGGCGACACGATCTACGTCGGGCGCGGCGGGCGCACCAACGCGGCCGGCGTCCAGCAGCTCCGGGCCGCCTTCGAGCCGCTGGGCGCCCGGGTCGTCGCCGTACCCGTGAGCAAGGTGCTGCACCTCAAGTCGGCGGTCACCGCGCTTCCCGACGGGACGGTGATCGGGCACATCCCGATGACGGACGTGCCGTCGCTGTTCCCCCGGTTCCTTCCGGTGCCGGAGGAGTCCGGCGCGCACGTGGTGCTGCTCGGCGGCGGCAAGCTGCTGATGGCGGCGAGCGCGCCGAAGACGGCGGAACTGCTCGCCGACCTCGGTCACGAGCCGGTGCTCGTCGACATCGGCGAGTTCGAGAAACTCGAGGGCTGTGTGACGTGCCTCTCGGTCCGGCTGCGGGAACTGTACGGCTGAGCCGGCCCGAACGTCACCCGTCCGGCTCCGGACCTGCGAGTCTCAGAGGCTTCACCCACCCCGGTGGACGGCAGCTGATCAGGGGCCTTTACAGTGCGTTTAACCTACGGTCTCGTAACCTACGGTTTCGTAGCCTACGATCCCGTAGGTTCCCCGGCACCGCTCGCCGGTCGCTTTCCGCTCTGTCGTACGTCCCCTGGAGTTCTCCGTGACGATCGTCTCCCCGCACCTCGGCAGTTCCGCCGAATGGACCGACGCCCGGCTGCTGTACGCGCTGGAGGAAGTGGTCGAGACCGAACTCAACCGGCACCTGAAGGTCACCAAGGACTGGATGCCGCACGAGTACGTGCCCTGGAGCGACGGCCGCAACTTCCCCGGGTTCTTCGAGGACGGCGAGGCCTGGGAGAAGGGCCAGTCCAAGGTCACCGAGATCGGCCGGATCGCCCTCGTGGTGAACCTCCTGACGGAGGACAACCTCCCCAGCTACCACCACGAGATCGCGTCCCTCTTCGGCCGGGACGGCGCCTGGGGCACCTGGGTGCACCGCTGGACCGCGGAGGAGGGCCGGCACGGCATCGTGATGCGCGACTACCTGCTCGCCTCGCGCGCGGTCGACCCGGACAAGCTGGAGCAGTTCCGCATGGCCCACATGAGCGAGGGCTTCGAGTCGGACAACCGGCACTCGATGCTGCACTCGGTGGCCTACGTCTCCTTCCAGGAGCTGGCCACCCGCATCTCGCACCGCAACACGGGCCACCAGTCCGGCGACCCGGTCTGCGACCGCATGCTGGCCCGCATCGCGACCGACGAGAATCTGCACATGGTCTTCTACCGCAACCTGCTCAAGGCGGCCTTCGAGCTGGCGCCCGACCTGACGATGCAGGCGGTGCGGGACGTGGTCGTGAACTTCCGGATGCCCGGTCACGGCATGCCCGGCTTCGAGCGGGCCGCCGCGCAGATGGCGATCGGCGAGGTCTACAACCTGCGCATCCACCACGACGACGTGATCCAGCCCGTGCTGCGCTTCCTGAAGGTCATGGAGATCGACGGCCTCGGCCCCGAGGGGCAGGCGGCCCAGGAGGAGCTGGGGCTGTACATGGGCGGGCTGGACGCCGAGGCGTCCAAGTTCGACGAGAAGCTGGCGGCGCGCAAGGCGCGGATGGCCGCCCGGGCCGCGGGCTGACCGCACCGGCTTCTCCCGTACCTGCCGTACCTCCCGTACCTCCCGGCCGTGCGAGGCGGCAGGCCGGGCTCAGTACGTGGTGCGCCGCAGGGCCAGCCGTTCCTTCTCCGACAGACCGCCCCAGACGCCGAAGCGCTCGTCGTTGCTCAGCGCGTACTCCAGGCAGGCCGAGCGGATCGGGCACAGGGCGCAGATCCGCTTGGCGTCCCGTACGGAACTGCCGGGCTCGGGGAAGAAGAAGTCTCCCCCGGTCTGTGCGCACAACGCCTCCTCCTGCCAGGCGAGGTCGGGCGTCGTGATCATCTCGATGTGCATGGACAGCAGCGTGCCGGGCGGTGAAAAACGTTCGATCAACGCGGGATCAACGCCGCGCGGGCGGACCCGTGGCCGACCCGATGGTCCTCCGCTCCGTGCGGGGACGCACGGCGGCGCGCGGAAGCGGTTGTCAGTGGTGGGTGGAAGACTCGGCAGAGCAGGCAACGGGACCCTTCCGAGGAGGGCGATGATGCTCACCACCCGATTCGTCACCGGCGCGCCGAACTGGATCGACGTCGGCACGCCCGACATCGACGGCGCCGCTTCCTTCTACGGTGGCCTCTTCGGCTGGCGCTTCCGGTCGGCCGGGCCCGAGGCCGACGGCTACGGCTTCTTCGAGCTGGACGGCCGGATCGTGGCCGGCGGTATGCGGACGACGCCGGAGCAGGGCCCGCCGTCCTGGACGGTGTACTTCCAGACCCCGGACGCGGAGGCCGCCGCCAAGGCCTCCGAGCAGGCGCGCGGCGGGGTGCTCATGCGGCCGATGGACGTGATGGACCAGGGCACCATGGCGATCCTCGCCGATCGCGCCGGGGTGTCGTTCGGTGTCTGGCAGCCGGAGCGGCTGGGCGGCCTGGGCGTGGCCGGCGAGACCGGTGCGCTGTGCTGGGTCGAGCTGTACACGGCGGACATCGCGGCCGCCGCCGCGTACTACCGGGCGGTGCTGGGGCTGGAGACCTCGGCCGTCTCCTTCCCCGGCTCCACCTACACCTGCGTCAATCCGGCGGGCGAGGGCGAGGAGAGCATGTTCGGCGGCGTCGTTCCGCTCGCCGACGACCCTCTGGAGACGGACGGCCACTGGCTGCCGTACCTCGCGGTCGACGACACGGACGCCGCGGTCGCGCGGACCCTGGAGCTGGGCGGCACGGTGCGGATACCCGCGACGGACATCGAGGGCGCCGGACGCCTCGCCCGACTCGCCGACCCGTACGGCGCCCGGTTCGCGGTGCTCAGGCCGATGCCGCGGGAGGGGTAGGGCTGCTCGGAGGGCCGGGTCGCGGGCCTTGGGCGGTGCCTGGCCCGGCGGACGGGGCCATGGGCAGGCCGTGCGGACGGGGCCATGGGCAGGCCGTGGAGGGCGCATGACCGGCCCGATCAAGTCGCGGACCATGGACGGCGTCTACCCGGCGGACCGGGTCGCGGCCCACCGACGGCGGCGACCGGCGTATCGAGTCACGGCCCACCCACGGCGCCCGACCGACGTATCGGTCGCGGGCCCTGGACAGCGTCTGTCCGGTCGGTCGGGTCGCGGCCCATCGACGGCGCCGGCCGGCGCAGGTGAGCGGCGTCCGAGGCGGCCCGCCGCGAGGTGGAGCAGGCAGTGGTGGCGGCCGCTGGCGCGCCGGGCGACGCGAGAGGTCCGGCGAGCAGACGGGCGTGGTCGGAGGCGGAGTGCCTGCGTCCACGTCAGGAGCCGCCGGACCTGCCCGGGGCGCCCCCGCCCGGCCGTGGCCCCGCTCCGTCTCAGGTGGTCGCGCGGCGGACCAGGGTCGTCGGCAGGACGACGCCGGACGGCGTGTCCGGCTCGGTCGCCGCGTCCGTCGCGGAGTTCGCCGTCCCGGCGCCGCGGTCCAGGCCGCGCAGCAGCAGGCGGGCCATCAGCCGGCCCATCTCCTCGATGTCCTGGCGGACCGTGGTCAGCGGCGGGTCGGTCTGCTCCGCGACCGGCAGCATGTCGTCGAAGCCGACCACGGCCACGTCGTCCGGCACCCGCCGCCCGCGCTCGCGCAGCACCCGCAGGGCGCCCGCCGCGGTGAGGTCGTTGGCCGCGAACACGGCGTCCAGGTCCGGGCACCGGTCGAGCAGCTCCCGCATCGCCCGTTCCCCGCCCCCCGGCGTGAAGTCGCCGCTCGCGATCAGCCCCGGGGCGGCGTCGGCCCGGACGTCGCGGAAGCCGGCGAGCCGGTCGGCCGCGGACGTCTGGTCGAGCGGGCCGGTGATGTGCGCGATGCGGGTGCGGCCGAGACCCGCCAGGTGGCGGACGGCGTCGCGGGCGCCGCCGCGGTTGTCGCTGTCCACGTAGACCACGTCGTCCCGGCCGTCGTCCCAGCCGGGGCGCCCGCCGAACACGGTCGGCACGCCGGCGCTGCGGACGAGGCCGGGCAGCGGGTCGTCGAGGTGCAGGGAGAAGACGAGCGCACCGTCGACGTGGCCGCCGGCCAGGTAGCGCCCGACGCGGGCATGGTCCTCGCGGCCCTCCGTGAGCAGCAGCACGAGCTGGTTGTCGTGGGCCGTCAGTTCCTTGCTGATGCCGCGGAGTTGCTGGGCGAAGTAGGGGTCGGCGAAGATCCGGGTCTCCGGTTCGGCGGCGACGACGGCGACCGCGTCGTGGCGCCGCGTCACCAGGCTGCGGGCGGCCTGGTTGGGCACGTAACCGAGTTCCTCCACCGCACGCCGGACCCGCTCGGCCAGCGCGTCCCGCACCCCGTGCGCCCCGTTCACCACCCGGGACACGGTGGCCCGCGAGACCCCGGCGCGTTCGGCCACGGCCTCCAGCGTGGGGCGCGGCGCGGTCTCGGTCACGGGCACTCCTCCTCGGCGGCTGCGGCTCAGGATAGCGGCAGGCCATCAGCCAGGAGAGAGCGGGAAAGAGCGGGAGAGAGCGCTCTCGGCGCCCCGAATCGCATGCGGGGGGGCGCCGTCCCCTCAGTGCTGGTGCGCGGGGGCCTCCTCCCCCGTCGCGGTCTCCTCCCCGGTCGCGGTCCCCCGCCCGTGCGCGTGCTCGTGCGGGTCGTAGCCGGGGATCGTGCCGTCCGCCTTCTTCACCAGGAACAGGCCGACCATCCCCATGTCGGAATGGCTCTGCACATGGCAGTGGTACATCCATGCCCCGGCGCCCACTCCCTCCCCCGCGATGATCTGGAAGCCGAAGGAGTCCGCCGGACCGGTGATCTTGTTGTCGATGACCTGGCTCGGGTCGTCGGGCCCGGTGAGCATGCCGGTGCGGTTGTCCGCCCAGCGGTGACCGTGCATGTGGAAGGTGTGGTAGTACTCGCCGTGCGTGATCATGACGATCTCGACGCGATCGCCGACCGTGGCCTCGAAGTTGGGCCCGGTGTGGGGCTTCCGGTTGTTGATGAGCATGTCGTTGAAGACGATCGTGTGCGTGGCGTCCGGCAGCACGTCGCCCTTGCGGCGCACGATCACGGGGCCGTACAGGCCCTTGCGGATGCCGCCGGTGCCGTGTTCCGTGCCGACGACGTGGTCGTGGTAGTGCCAGTAGCCCGCGCTGCCCGCCCGCCAGGTGCCGTCGCCACGGCGGCCGGGCTTGTGGGTGCGCCAGGTGTAGGTGCGGGTGCCGCCGGGCTCGACGTCGCTCTTGTTCATCGCCGTGCCGTCGCTGGAGATCTCGTAGTCCAGGCCGTGGACGTGCAGACTGGCCCGCACGTCCATCGTGTTGGTGAACTCGATGTGCAGCGTGTCGCCCTCGTTGAGCTCGATCAGCGGGCCGGGGATGGACGCCTTGCCCTTCTCGAAGCCGTAGCCCATCTGACCGTCGGGCAGCTTCTCGGCGTACATCTTGATGTGTCTCACCTCGCCCCCGGCCGGTGCCGTCTTCGCGGTGACCCCCTGGGCCGCTCCGGCCGCGTCGGCCGCCCCCGCGGTCTCCGGAGCGATGGACAACGATGTCGCGACGGCCGCGCCGCCCAGCAGTACCCGTCGGTTGAAGCCTCGCCTGTCCATGCCGAACTCCCCACGCTGATTCGGAATTTGCGGAGACGCAGCCGTGATTGGCTGTGATGAACCGGTGGGACGGTACCGGCTGCGGCCGCGTTTATCCACACTCAGGACAAAGTTCGTTGGATCCCGGTCATACCTATTGGCGAACCATGCAAAGAGGTCTAACTTCCTTGGCGCTGCTGCCGTGACCGAGGAGGTGCCCATGCCCTTAAGAGGGTTGAGCGCGAGAAGCAGAGGCTGGGCGGCGTTCGCGACCGCCGGTTTCGTCGCCGCGGGACTGTTGGCGGGCCCCACCGCCAGCGCACGTCCGGCGCCGGACCCGTCCCTGACAACGATGTCGATCAAGTCGCCGCCCGGCGGCGCCAACGTACGTGTGCTGATCTTCTACGGTTCCGCCGCGGCCGGGGACGAGTCCCCCGTCGTGAACGCCGGGATCGCGGCCATCGAGCGGATCGGGCTGACCGGCCCGACCAAGGAGCGTTTCCAGGTCGAGGCCACGGACAACGCCTCGGTGTTCACCAACGAGAAGAGGCTCGGCCGCTTCAACGCGGTCGTGTTCCTCACCGGCGGCGGTGACGTCCTCGATCCGGCGCAGGAGGCGGGTCTGGAGGCGTACATGGAGGCCGGCGGCGGGTTCGTCGGCATCCACGACGCGGCCCGCGCGGAGCCGTACTCGGACTGGTTCACCGGTCTGGTCGGCGCCCGCCCGGCCGCGTCCAGCCCGACCAAGGTCCAGCGGGCCACCGTCGAGGTCGGTGACCGGCGCCATCCGGCCGCCAAGGACCTGCCGGTGCAGTGGAAGCGGCCCGACCAGTGGATGAACTGGGTGGAGAACCCGTCCGGCGACGTGCACACCGTGGCCCGGGTGCGCGAGTCGACGTACCAGCCCGGTGCGAGCGCCAACGGCTGGGACCACCCGGTCAGCTGGTGCCGGGACTACGACGGCGGCCGGTCCTTCTACACCGGCATGGGCGGCACGGTGTCGTCGTACGACGAGACCGACTTCCGCGCCCATCTGCGCGGCGCCCTCATGTGGACGACGCGCCTGGCGCAGGCCGACTGCAAGGCGACCATCGACGGCAACTACAAGGCCGAGCGGCTCACCGAGCCCAACCAGCCCGGTCAGAACGACCAGATCGGCGAGCCGCACGGCCTGGTCACCGCGCCCGACGGCCGCGTGTACTACATCGGCCGCGGCGGCGCGGACTCCTCCCAGCCCGTGGTCACCGACTGGAACGACCCGGACATCGGCAAGGGCAAGGGCGAGATCCACGTCTGGGACCCGAAGACCGACAAGGTCACGCTCGCCGGTGAACTGACCGTCTTCGGCAACAAGGGCGGCGGCGACGAGCTGATCAAGGTCGAGGAGGGCCTGCTCGGCATCGAGCTGGACCCGCGGTTCGAGGACAACGGGTGGGTGTACCTGCACTACACACCCCACTCCGAGATCAACCGCGAGACCCACATGGCCGAGCGGCGGGTCTCCCGCTTCACGCTCGACCAGGCGACCAACAAGCTGGACCTGGGCAGCGAGAAGGTGCTGCTCAAGTGGCCGGTGCAGATCCACAGCTGCTGCCACGCGGGCGGCGGGATGGCCTGGGACTCCAAGGGCAACCTGTACATCGCGACCGGTGACAACAACTCCAGCGGTTTCAGCGGCGGTTACTCCGGCAACAACCCGGAGCCCAACTTCAAGGGCGTGTCCTTCGCCGACGCGCGCCGCACCGCCGGCAACACCAACAACCTCAACGGCAAGATCCTGCGCATCCACCCGGAGCCGGACGGGACGTACACGCTCCCCGAGGGCAACCTCTTCACCGGCGAGGAGACCGCCGAGGGCGGCGGGAAGACGCGCGGCGAGATCTACGTGATGGGGGTACGCAACCCGGCACGGATCTCCGTCGACAAGAAGACCGACACGCTCTACGCGGGCTGGGTCGGCCCGGACGCCGGCTCTCCGTCGCCGACGTGGGGTCCGGCGAAGTACGACACGTTCGCCGCGATCACCGAGGCGGGCAACCGCGGGTGGCCGTACTGCATGGGCAACAAGCAGCCGTACCGGGACCGGAACCTGCCGGACCCGTCGAAGCCGCTGGGCTGGTACGACTGCGACGCCCCGAAGAACGAGTCGCCGAACAACGACGGCCTGGTCAACCTGCCGCCGGTGACCGGCAACAACATCTGGTACTCGCCGCAGGGCGGCGGCCCCGACTTCCCGCGCGACGAGAACGGCATCCCGTCGTACGAGCAGGACGAGGCCACCTACAAGCTGCCCTGGCTCAAGGGCGGCGGCCAGGCCGCGATGAACGGCCCGGTCTACCGGTACGACGCCGACAGCACCAGCGAGACCAAGTGGCCCGCGTACTGGGACGGCAAGTGGTTCGTCGGTGACTTCTACGACTCGGACCAGCCGCGCAACGCGGTGCTGATGGACCCGAAGACGCTGGGCGACGGCGGTCTGCCGGTGCACTCGGAGTCACTGAAGAAGATCGTGCCGGTCGGCAACGACGGCATCAAGAACCTGATGGGCTGGAAGTTCGGCCCGGACGGCGCGCTGTACGTCCTCGACTACGGCCGCGGCTTCTTCACCTCGGACTCCAAGTCGGCCCTGTGGCGGGTCACCTACGAGGGCGGTGGGCCGACGCCGGCCGCCGGACAGCTGGCGAGGGGGTCTGAGTGATACGCCAACGAAGAATGTGGGCGGCCCTGTTGGCCGGCCTGCTGATGATGCTCGGTCTGCAGGCGACGTCCGCGTCCGGGCAGCCCGCGGCGGAGACCGAGGCCGCCGCCGCGGACCAGGTACTCACCTGGACCGCCGGCAACGACATCACCAAGTACACGTCCGCGCCCGAGACGGCGGTGGCCGGTCCGGCCACGATCGTCTTCGAGAACAGTGAGGCGACCGGCAACACCACCGGTATGCCGCACACGCTGACGTTCATGACCAGCGACCCCGAGTACAACCAGGACGTCCAGCTGAACATCCTGGCCAACCCGGGCGACGACCAGGGCGGCAAGCACACCGCCGAGGTCACCCTCACCCCCGGCCGCTACATGTACCACTGCACGATCCCCGGCCACGGGGAGATGAAGGGCGTGCTCGTGGTGACCGAGGGCGGCGGTGGCGAGGACACCACCGCGCCCGCCACCTCGGCCGAGGTCGGCGGCACGCAGAACGCCGACGGCGCCTACGTCGGCTCCGCGAGCGTCACGCTCGGCGCCACCGACGAGGGCGGCTCCGGCGTCGACCGGATCGAGTACGCGATCGGTGCCGACGGTGCCTGGCAGCCGTACACCACATCGGTCGTCGTCGACCAGGTCGGTGACCACACGGTGCGCTACCGGGCGTTCGACAAGGCGGGCAACGCCGCCGCCGAGAAGAGCGTCGCGTTCACCGTGGTCGCCCCGGACACCGACGACACGACCGCGCCGGAGACCTCGGCGACGGTCAGCGGTGAGAAGAACCCCGACGGCGCGTACATCGACATGGCGACGGTGACCGTCACCGCCTCCGACACCGGTTCCGGCGTCAACACCATCGAGTACGCGGTCGGTGACGGCGCCTGGCAGGCGTACACCGCGCCCGTGATGGTGCACGAGGTCGGCGAGCACACCGTGCGCTACCGCGCCACCGACAAGGCGGGCAACGTCGCGGCGGAGAAGAGCGTCGCCTTCACCGTCGTCGCCGCTCCCCCCGAGGACACCGCCCCGCCGGTGACCGGCGCGACCGTGGAGGGCACCAAGGACTCCGACGGCGCGTACGTCGGCAGCGCCGAGGTGACCGTCAGCGCCACCGACGAGGGCGGCTCCGGCGTGGCCGGCGTGGAGTACTCACTCGACGCCGGGCCCTACCTGGCGTACACCGAGCCGGTGGTCGTCGACCGTGTGGGCCGGCACACCGTGGCGTACCGGGCGAGCGACAAGGCGGGCAACACCTCCGAGCCGCTGACCGTCAGCTTCACGGTGGTGTCGGGCCAGGTGCCGCCGCCGCCCTGCCCGGAGTACGACGAACGGGAGACGGTGATCGTCGGCACGGTCGACACGGGTGTGCCGAACCGGGTCACGAACAACCGGTGCCGGATCAACGAGATGATCGAGGACGAGAAGGAGTGGACGTCCCAGGCGCTGTTCCTGAAGCACGTGCGGGAAGTCATGGACGCCCTCCTGGACGAGGGGGTCGTCGACCGTCGGGAGTACCGGGCGATCAACAAGGCCGCCCGCCAGTCGAAGATCGGCACGCCCGGCCAGACCGAGGGCTACCGCACGATCCTCGACGGGACCCAGGAGTCCTTCGCGAAGTGGGAGCAGGTGGGCGGCGGTTCGTTCGGGCTGAACCCGGACGGGACCATCACCTCCGGCACCACGAAGCCCGGCCTCGGCATGCTGTGGTTCCCGGAGCGCAAATACGGCGACTTCTCGCTGAAGCTCCAGTGGCGTGACGACGCCCCGGGCACCGGAAACGCCAACTCCGGCGTGTTCGTGCGCTTCCCGCAGGTCCACGACCACCCGGAGGAGTCACGGCCGGAGTGGGTCGCCATCAAGTACGGGCACGAGATCCAGGAGTTCGACAGCCCCACCGGCGACATGTACAAGACCGGCTCGGTCTACGGCTTCGACCGGGTGGGTCTCGCCGGGGCCGGTGTGACGGAGAAGGGCACCTGGAACGACTACGAGATCCGCGTGGTCGACCAGCACTACTCCGTCTACCGCAACGGCGTGCTGATCAACGAGTTCGACAACATCGGCGGCCAGGACTTCACCCCGCCGCGCTCGGACGACCCGGGCACGGACGGGCGGCGGTTCGCCTCCGGCTACATCGGACTCCAGGTGCACGGCACGACGGACGTGGTCTCGTACCGGGACGTCCGGATCAAGGAGCTGTAGCTCAGCTCTCCTGAGGGCGCGGCTTCTTCGCGCGGCTCGGCTGTACCCGGCTGGGTTCCCCCGGCATCTTCGGATACTCGGGCGGGTACGGCAGATCACCGAGCCCGTGGTCGTGCTCGTCCTTCGTCGCCAGTTCCAGCAGGGCGTCGAGGGAGTACGACTGATCGTCCATGCCCGCGTGCACGTCGCCGAGTTCGGCGAAGCGCGCGGGCATGGTCGTGATGTCGAAGTCCTGCGGGTGCGCGACGCCCACCTCGTCCCAGCGCAGCGGTGCGGAGACGGGGGCGTGCGGGCGGGGGCGTACGGAGTAGGCGGAGGCGATGGTGCGGTCGCGGGCGGTCTGGTTGTAGTCGATGAAGATGCGCTCGCCGCGTTCCTCCTTCCACCACTTGATGGTCACCTGCTCGGGCATCCGCCGTTCCATCTCGCGGCCGACGGCGATGGCGGCGCGCCGCACCTGGGTGAAGGTCCAGCGCGGCTCGATCGGCACGAAGACGTGGATACCGCGTCCGCCGGAGGTCTTGGGCCAGCCCTTCAGCCCGCCGAACTCCTCCAGTACCGCACGCAGTTCGTGGGCGGCGCGGGCGGCGTCGTCGTAGTCGGTGCCGGGCTGCGGGTCGAGGTCGATGCGCAGTTCGTCGGGGTGGTCGACGTCGTCGCGGCGCACCGGCCAGGGGTGGAAGGTGAGGGTGCCGTACTGGGCGGCCCAGAGCACCGCGGCCTCCTCGGTGGGGCACATCTCGTCGGCGCTGCGTCCGCTGGGGAAGGTGATGTGGGCGGTGGGGATCCAGTCGGGCATGCCCTTGGGCGCGCGCTTCTGGTAGAACCACTCGCCGGTGACGCCGTCCGGGTAGCGCTGAAGGGTGGTCGGCCGGTCGCGCAGGGCGCGCAGGATGCCGGGGGCGACCGCCTGGTAGTACCGGGCCACGTCGAGCTTGGTGTAACCGTGCTCCGGGAAGAAGACCTTGCCCGGGCTGGACAGCCGCACGGTCCGTCCGCCCGCTTCCAGTTCCACCGCTTCCGCCATGCGAGCCACGGTAGGCGCACCCGGGGGACCTCGCACATCAGGCGACGTGCCGCCGGGCCCCGTCGCGGACCGGCGCTCCCGGGTGGCGCCGGTCCGGAGCGGTCACCCGCACTCGGCGGGTTCGACCGGCGCCTCGCCGGCAGGCAGCAGCTCCGATCCCCCGGGCAGCCGCAGGTCCGCGAGGGCGAGCTCCGCCGTCCCTACTCGGTGAGCCTCCCGTCGTTCATCCGGACCCGGCGGCCGGTGAAGCGCTGGGCGACCATGCGGTCGTGGGAGACCATGACCAGCGCGCCCCGGTAGTGGTGCAGGGCGTCCTCGAAGTCCTCCACCAGCGCCGGTGAGAGGTGGTTGGTGGGCTCGTCGAGGAGCAGCAGGTCCACCGGGTCGCGCAGCAGCCGGGCCAGTGCCAGCCGGCGCAGCTGCCCGGTGGACAGGTCGCCGACCGGCGTCGTCAGGTCGGGGACGCGGAACAGGCCGAGGCCGAGCAGTGCGCCACGGTGCTCCTCGGGGGGACCGGGCAGCCCGGCCGCGTAGGCGTGCAGCAGGGACCGCCGCGGGTCGGTGATCGCGGTCTCCTGGGGCAGCCAGCCGATGCGGTCCGGCCGCGCGCACGTGCCCCGGTCGGGGTGCAGGTCGCCGGCGAGGACCCGCAGCAGTGTGCTCTTGCCGGCGCCGTTCGCCCCGGTGACCAGGACGCGCTCGCCGGGTTCGACGGTGAAGCCGGGCAGGTCGAGCCGGTCGCCGACGACGACACGGTGGAGGTCGGCGACCGGTCCCGGGCGGCCGGCCTCGCCACCCGCGACCCGGGCACCGAAGCGCAGGGGTTCCGGGGGCCGCGGCACCGGGTTCTCCTCCAGGCGCCGTACCCGCTCCTTCGCCTGCCGGACGCGCGCGGAGATCTGCTTCTCCACGTTGCGCTGGTGGCGCTGGCCCTCGCGGTCGGCGTTGGAGCCGCGCCGGGGTCCGGCGGCCATGGTGTCGGCGGCACGGCGGGCCAGGACGTGCTGCTCCGCCAACTCCCGCCGCCAGTCGGCGTACTCCTGTTCCCAGCGACGCCGGGCGCCCGCCTTGGCCCGGAGGTATCCCGCGTAGCCGCCGCCGTGCCGGTGGACGGTGCGGCGCTCGCCGTCCACCTCCCACAGGGCGGTGGCGACGCGCTCCAGGAAGAGGCGGTCGTGGGAGACGGCCAGCACGCTGCCCCGGTGGGAGCGCAGATGCTCCTCCAGCCACTCCACGGCCGGGACGTCGAGGTGGTTGGTCGGCTCGTCGAGCAGCAGCAGTTGCGGTGCCGCCGCCAGCAGGCAGGCCAGGTTGAGGCGGGCCTGCTCGCCGCCGGAGAGGCTGCCGAGCCGCCGCTCGGGCGCGATGCCCCGCAGGCCCAGTCCGTGCATGGCCGCCTCGACACGGGCGTCGGCCGCGTAGCCGTCCCGGGCCTCGAACGCCTCCAGCAGCTCCCCGTACGTGGTGAGGAGCCCGTCGAGTTCGTCGGGGCCGGCTTCCGCCAGCGCCTGCTCGGCCCGGCGCAGGGCGCTTTCCAGGGCGCGCAGGTCGGCGAGGGCGTGGTCGACGGCGTCCTGGACGGTGTCGTCCGGGGGGAGGTCGGGGGTCTGCGGCAGGTATCCGGCGCCGCCCGGGGCGTGGACGCGGACGTGTCCGGCGTCGGGCCGGTCGGTGCCGGCCAGCAGGCGCAGCAGGGTCGACTTGCCGGTGCCGTTCTCGCCGACGACGCCGATGCGCTCGCCGAGGGACACCGACTGGTGCACACCGTCCAGCAGCGGCCGGCCTCCGGGCGCGCGGACGACGTCGTCCAGGACGACCTGGAACGAGCCGGAGCCGGGCCCGGACGTGGACGTGGACGTGGAAGGGGTTGTGGGGCAGGTGGGGGCGTCAGAAGTACGCCGATGCATGGGTGATCCGCCATATCGGAAGACGTGAACAGGTGGCCGATACGGAGCGGGCAGCCGGAATCACGCCGCTTGCACGCGGCGGCATCGGCGCCCGGTCTCCCGGGGCGGTATCAGATGTAGAAGTAGTAGAACCTGATCACGCATCAAGCTTAACAGGCGAGGAATCCGGGCCGCTCATACAGTCGTTCCATGGATCTGCCCGTGATGCCGCCCGTGAAGCCGATGCTCGCCAAGTCCGTGGCGAAGATCCCGCCGGGCATGCACTACGAGGCGAAGTGGGACGGGTTCCGGTCGATCGTGTTCCGCGACGGCGCCGAGGTCGAACTCGGCAGCCGCACCGGCAAGCCGCTGACCAGGTACTTCCCGGAGCTGGCGGCGGCGGTGCGGGAACGGTTGCCCGAGCGGTGCGTGGTGGACGGGGAGATCGTGATCGCGCGGGAGGGACACCTCGACTTCGACGCGCTCACCGAGCGGATCCACCCGGCGGACTCCCGGGTGCGGATGCTGGCCGAGAAGACGCCGGCCTCGCTGGTGGCCTTCGACCTGCTGGCGCTGGACGACGAGTCCCTGCTGGACGTGCCCCTGGCCGACCGGCGGGCACTGCTGGTCCGGACGCTGTCCGGGGTGACGCCGCCCGTGCACGTGGCACCGGCCACGGACGACATCGAAGTGGCCCGGCGGTGGTTCGAGCAGTACGAGGGGGCGGGCCTGGACGGGGTCGTCGCCAAGCCGCTCGACCTGCGGTACCGCCAGGACGAACGGGCCATGTACAAGATCAAGCACGAGCGCACGGCGGACGTGGTCGTCGCCGGCTACCGCCTGCACAAGAGCGGCCCCGTGGTCGGCTCGCTGCTGCTCGGCCTCTTCGACGACAAGGGCGCCCTCCAGCACGTGGGCGTCAGCGCGGCGTTCACGATGAAGCGGCGCGCCGAGCTGGTGGAGGAGCTGGAGCCGCTGCGCATGGACGACGTCCGGGGCCACCCGTGGGCGGCGTGGGCCGAGGAGTCGGCGCACGAGTCGGCACGGCTGCCCGGCGCGCCCAGCCGCTGGTCGGGCAAGAAGGACCTGTCCTGGGTGCCGCTGCGGCCGGAGCGGGTGGTCGAGGTGGCGTACGACCACATGGAGAACGGGGCGCGCTTCCGGCACACGGCCCGCTTCCGCCGGTGGCGCCCGGACCGGACACCCGAGAGTTGCACGTACGCCCAGCTGGAGGAGCCGGTCCGCTACGACCTGGCGGAGATCCTCGGCGGGCCCTGAGGGCGCCCGAGGGCACCCCGAGGCTACGGCTTCATCAGGACCTTGACCGCGCCCTCCTGCTTCTTCTGGAACATCTCGTACGCGTGCGGCGCGTCCGTGAGCGGCACCCGGTGGGTGGCGAAGTCGTCGACGCCGAGCGGGTCCTCGTCCGTCAGGTAGGGAATGATCTCGTCGCTCCAGCGGCGTACGTTCGCCTGCCCCATCCGCAGCTGGATCTGCTTGTCGAACAGGGTGAGCATCGGCATCGGGTCGGCCATGCCGCCGTACACGCCGGACAGCGAGATCGTGCCGCCGCGGCGCACCAGGTCGATGGCGGTGTAGAGGGCGGCGAGCCGGTCGACGCTGAAGCGCTCCGCCAGCTTGCCGCCGATGGCCCGGGGCATCACCGCGGCGGCCTGCTGCACCAGCTTGGCGGCGGCGCCTCCGTGTGCCTCGGTACCGACCGCGTCGATCACGGCGTCCGGGCCCCGGCCGTCGGTCTCGTCCTGAATGGCGGCGACGAGTTCCTTCTCGCTGTCGAAGGAGCGCAGGTCGTACGTCTCCACGCCCCGCTCGCGGGCCCGCCGCAGCCGCTCCGGCACGAGGTCCACGCCGAGCACCCGTCCGGCGCCCTTGACCTGCGCGACCCGGCAGGCCATGTCGCCGATCGGGCCGAGGCCGAGCACGGCGACGGTGCCGCCCTGGGGGACGCCCGCGTAGGTGACCGCCTGCCAGGCGGTGGGCAGGACGTCGGAGAGGTAGACGAAGCGGTCGTCGGCCGGCCCCTCGGGCACCTTGATCGGGCCGAACTGGGCCTGCGGCACCCGCAGGTACTCGGCCTGTCCGCCGGGGACCGCGCCGTACAGACGCGTGTAGCCGAACAGCGGGGCGCCCATGCCCTCGCCGGTGACCTGGGTGGTCTCGCACTGGGTCGGCAGTCCGGTGCCGCACATGAAGCAGTGCCCGCACGCGATCTGGAACGGCACCACGACCCGGTCGCCGGGCTTCAGGCCGGTCACCTCGGAGCCGACCTCCTCCACGATGCCCATGGGCTCGTGGCCGAGGATGTCGCCCGGGGTCATGAACGGCGTGAGCACCTCGTACAGGTGCAGGTCGGAGCCGCACAACCCGGAGGACGTGACACGGATGACCGCGTCCGTCGGTTCCTGGATCTTCGGGTCGGGCACCTCCTCCACCCGCACGTCCCGCTTGCCCTGCCACGTCACTGCCTTCATCGCCTCGCGCTCCCTCCGTCGCCCGTGCCCGTCTCGGTCTTGCGTGGCGGCCGGGTACCCGGGGCTCCGTCCACCGAACCGCCGCCCGCTTTCGGCCGAACAGCGGATTCTGTGTCGCTTTCCGTGTGCCGTACCAGATTCGGTCAGGTATGGCAATAAATGCTTCAAGAAGCGCACAATCAGTGACACGGGACGGGCGGACGGGTGGTCGGAATGCGACGAGGGACGCACAGGCGGCGCGGCGCCGCACTGCTGACCGCGGCGGTGGCGGTCTCGCTGGCCGCGGGCTGCACCGCGGGATCCGGCGCGGGATCCCGCGGGGAGGCGGACGGGCGGGCGCCGCAGCCGGAGCGGTCGCACAGTACGACCGACTCCGGCTCGGTGCTCGCCGTGAAGGTCGACAACGTGCCGGCGGCCCGGCCGCAGACGGGCCTGGCCGCCGCGGACGTCGTCTACGCGGAACCGGTGGAGGCCGGACTGAGCCGCCTGATGGCGATCTACGCGACCGAGTTGCCGGAGAAGGTGGGTCCGGTGCGCAGCGCCCGTGAGTCCGACCTGGAACTGCTGCGCCAGTTCGACCGGCCGACGCTGGCCTTCTCCGGCGCGCAGAGCAAGCTGCTGCCGCTCATCGACGAGGCACCCCTGCGCGCGGAGCCACCGGGCGAGGGGTCCGACGCCTACGTCCGCGACGACGACCGGCCCGCCCCGCACAACCTCTACGTGCGCCCCGGCCGGCTGCTGCCGGAAGCCGCGGGCGCCGACGCCCTGGCCACGGGCTTCCGCTACGGCGAGGCTCCCGAGGGCGGCCGGTCGGTGTCCTCGCGCACGGTGCGCTACCCGTCGGCGTCCTTCGGCTTCACCTGGTCCGAGAGCGGTGACCGCTGGCTGGTCTCCCTGGACGGCACCCCCGCCCGGACGGCCGACGGCGGACGCCTGGCGCCGGCGACGGTCGTCGTGCAGCACGTGAACGTGCGCGAGTCGGACTTCCGCGACTTCCGCGGCAACAACTCGCCGTACGTCGAGTCGGTGGGCTCGGGCGAGGCCGAGGTGCTGCGCGACGGGCGCTCGTACGACGCGACCTGGAAGCGCGGCGCGGCGGCGGACGGCACGTCGTTCACCACCGAGGACGGCACGGCGCTGAACTTCGCCGAGGGCCAGGTGTGGGTGGTGTTCGTCGATACGGCCAAGGCGGACACGACGGAGGGCGGCACGACGAAGGCGCCCTGATCAGCTCGGGGCCGCCGCGGGCTCGGCCGGGTTGCGGAGCCCTTCGGCGGCGTCCGCGACCCGGCGGATCAGGTCGAAGAAGACGGCCTGCTCGTCGGCGGAGAGCGGGGCGAGGAAGACCTGGTTCATCCGGGCCGTGCGCACGGTCAGCTTGCGGTGGACGCGCAGGCCTTCGTCGGTGGCGCGCAGCAGGAAACGACGGCCGTCCTGCGGGTCGCGGACCTTGTCCAGCAGCCCGCGACGGCCGAGCCGGCTGATCACCTCGGCGATGGTGGACCGGTCCAACCCCACCCGCTCCCCCGCCGTGCGCTGGTCCAGCCCCGGCTCGGCGACCAGGGCGTTGAGGACCGCGAACTGCGGCGAGGTGGTTTCCTCCGAGACCATCGTGTTCCACAGCAGGTAGTGCGCCTGCTGCAGCCGCCGGGCCAGGTGCCCGGGATGGGTGGTCAGGTCGACCGCGGCCATGTGCGCTCCTGTGGTCATTTCGTTGGTGTACTGACGATACATCGGACACACTTCGGCTGTCCGTAGCCAGTCCAGGCGATCTGTCTACTGTTTTTGCAGGCCTTGACGCTTCGGCCGTCCGGTGGCAGCGTGTGGGAAACCTCGCTGAAATACTCAGTGCCCTGATTAATTTGCAGAGATGGGGCTTCTCGGATGGACAAGGTGGTGGCCACGGCCGCCGAGGCGGTGGCCGACATACCGGACGGCGCCTCGCTCGCCGTGGGCGGCTTCGGCCTCAGTGGTGTGCCGAACGTGCTGATCCAGGCGCTGTACGAGCGCGGGACCGGCGGGCTGTCGGTGGTCTCCAACAACTGCGGGGCGATGGACTCCGGGCTGGCGGTCCTGCTGGCCGCGGGACGGATCGCCCGGGTGACCGGGTCCTACATCGGGGCGAACAAGGAGTTCGCCCGGCAGTACCTGGGCGGTGAGCTGGAGGTGGAGATGATTCCGCAGGGCACGCTGGCCGAGCGGCTGCGGGCCGGCGGGGCCGGGATCCCCGCCTTCTACACCCCGGCCGGGGTGGGCACGCAGGTCGCCGACGGCGGGCTGCCGTGGCGCTACGACGGCTCCGGCGGGGTCGCGCTGGCGTCGCCGCCGAAGGAGGTCCGCGAGTTCGACGGCACGGAGTACGTGCTGGAGCGCGGCATCCGCACCGACTTCGCACTCGTCCGGGCGGCGAAGGGTGACCGGCACGGGAACCTGGTGTTCGCGAAGTCGTCCCGGAACTTCAACCCCCTCGCGGCGATGGCCGGACGGGTCACCGTCGCCGAGGTGGAGGAGCTGGTCGAGCCCGGCGAGATCGATCCGGACGCGGTGCATCTGCCGGGGATCTTCGTACAGCGGGTCGTCGCGCTGACGGCTCAGCAGGCGGCGGAGAAGAGGATCGAGCGGCGGACGGTGAGTTCCTGATGGCCTGGACACGTGAACAGATGGCCGCACGGGCGGCCCGGGAACTGCGGGACGGCCAGTACGTCAACCTCGGCATCGGACTGCCGACGCTGATCCCGAACTACCTCCCCGAGGGCGTGGAGGTGACCCTGGAGTCCGAGAACGGCATCCTGGGCACCGGCCGGTATCCGACCGAGGCCGAGGTGGACCCCGACCTGATCAACGCCGGCAAGGAGACCGTCACCGTCCTGCCGGGCGCCTCCTTCTTCGACTCGGCGCTGTCCTTCGGCATGATCCGGGGCGGGCACATCGACGTCGCCGTGCTGGGGGCCATGCAGGTCTCCGCCACCGGCGACCTGGCCAACTGGGCGATCCCCGGCAAGATGATCACGGGCATCGGCGGGGCGATGGACCTCGTCCACGGTGCCCGCACCGTCATCGTGGTGATGACCCACACCGCCAAGGACGGCTCACCCAAGATCCTCCAGGAGTGCGCGCTGCCGCTCACGGGCAAGGCTTGCGTGAACCGGGTCATCACCGACCTCGGCGTCCTCGACGTCACCGACGACGGCCTGGTCCTGGTGGAGACCGCGCCCGGAGTGAGCGTCGACGAGATCACCGCCAGGACCGCTGCCGAGCTCGTCATCGCGGAGGGACTCAAGTGAAGGACGTCTACATCGTCGACGCGGTCCGCACCCCGTTCGGCAAGTACAACGGCTCCCTCGCGGGCGTACGCCCCGACGACCTGGCCGCCCACGCGATCCGCGAACTCCTCGCCCGCACGCCCGACCTGGATCCGGCCCGGGTCGAGGACGTGTACTTCGGCAACGCCAACGGCGCCGGCGAGGAGAACCGCAACGTCGCCCGTATGGCCGCCCTCCTGGCCGGCCTGCCCACCACCGTCCCCGGCGTGACGGTGAACAGGCTGTGCGCCTCCGGCCTCGAAGCGGTGATCCAGGCCGCGCGGGCCATCGCCGTCGGCGACGCGTCGATCGCGCTGGCGGGCGGCGTGGAGTCGATGACCCGGGCGCCGTACGTGCTGCCCAAGTCGGACCGGCCCTTTCCGGCCGGGCACACCGAGCTGTACTCGACCACCCTGGGCTGGCGCATGGTCAACCCGCGGATGGACCCGCAGTGGACCATCCCCCTCGGCGAGTCGGCCGAACTCATCGCCGACAAACACGAGATCACCCGCGAGCGGCAGGACGAGTACGCCCTCGCCTCCCACCACAAGGCCGCCCGCGCCCAGGCCGACGGCCTGTTCGACGGCGAGCTCGCGCCCGTCCCGGTGCCGCGGCGCAAGGGCGACCCGGTCGACTTCGCCGCCGACGAGTGCGTACGCCCGACCGCGTCCCTGGACGCGATGGCGAAGCTCAAGCCGTCCTTCCGCACCACCGACGGCACGGTCACCGCCGGGAACGCCTCGCCGCTCAACGACGGCGCCGCGGCCCTGCTCCTCGTGGACGAGGAGGGACTGAAGGCCACCGGCCGCGAACCCCTCGCCCGGATCTCCGCCACCGGCGTCTCGGCGACCGACCCGCACTACTTCGGCCTCGCGCCGGTCGAGGCCGTCAACCGCGCCCTCGCCAAGGCCGGCCGGAGCTTCGCCGACCTGGACGTCCTCGAACTCAACGAGGCCTTCGGCGCCCAGGTGCTGGGCTGTGTCGCCGAGTGGCCCGAGTTCGACCCCGCGATCCTCAACCCCCAGGGCGGAGCCATCGCGCTGGGCCACCCCCTGGGCGCCTCCGGTGCCCGCCTCGTCGGCACCGTCGCCCACCAGCTCGCCCGCAAGGGCGGCGGCACCGGCGTCGCCACCCTCTGCATCGGCGTCGGCCAGGGCCTCGCCCTGGTCCTCGACCGCTAGTCACGTCACCCACGGGAAACCCATGACTCTCACTCAGCACGACATCGACGCGGAGATCGCGGCCGAGCACGCCGCGTACGAGAAGCGGGTCGCCGACGGCGGGCCCGTCGAGCACCACCCGCGCCGCGACTACGCGCCGTACCGCTCCTCGGTGCTCCGGCACCCGAAGCAGCCGCCGATCGCCATCGACGTCACCAAGGACCCGGAGCTGGTGGAGCTGTCCTCCCCCGCCTTCGGCGAGCGGGACATCACGGTCGTCGACAACGACCTGACCCGGCAGCACACCGGGGAGCCGGTCGGCGAGCGGATCACCGTCTCCGGCCGCCTGCTCGACCGCGACGGCAAGCCCGTACGCGGCCAGCTCGTCGAGATCTGGCAGGCGAACTCGGCCGGCCGCTACGCCCACCAGCGCGAGCAGCACGACGCGCCGCTGGACCCGAACTTCACCGGCGTGGGCCGCACCCTCTCCGACGACGAGGGCTTCTACCGCTTCACCACCGTCCAGCCGGGCCCCTACCCGTGGCGCAACCACGTCAACGCCTGGCGCCCGGCCCACATCCACTTCTCGGTGTTCGGCTCGGCGTTCACGCAGCGGCTCGTGACGCAGATGTACTTCCCGAACGACCCGCTCTTCCCGTACGACCCGATCCTGCAGTCCGTGACGGACGACGCGGCACGGCAGCGGCTGATCGCCACGTACGACCACAGCCTGTCCGTGCCCGAGTTCTCGCTCGGCTACCACTGGGACATCGTGCTCGACGGCCCGAACGCCACCTGGATCGAAGAAGGACGCTGACCCGCCATGACGAAGATCGACACCAGTAGCCGGGAGACCGTGCTGCCCACGCCTTCGCACACGGTCGGCCCGTTCTACGGGTACGCGCTGCCCTTCCGCGGCGGCGAGGACATCGCGCCCGCCGGGCACCCGGACACGATCACCGTGCACGGGTACGTGTACGACGGCGAGGGCAACCCGCTGCCGGACGCGCTCCTGGAGGTCTGGGGGCCGGACCCGGACGGCAAGCTGCCGACGGCCGACGGCTCGATGCGGCGCGACCCGGCGTCCGGCGGCTTCCTCGGGCGCAACGGCGTCGAGTTCACCGGCTTCGGCCGCATCCAGACCGACGCGAACGGCCACTGGTACGTGCGGACGCTGCGGCCCGGGGCACGCGGAGGCAGTGCGCCGCACGTCAGCGTGTGCGTGTTCGCGCGCGGGCTGCTCGTGCACCTGTTCACCCGGATCTACCTGCCGGGCGACGAGGCGCTGCTGGCCGCGGACCCGCTGCTGTCCCGGGTGGACTCCGAGCGCCGCGACACGCTGATCGCCGCGGAGGAGGGCAGCGGGACGTACCGTTTCGACATCCGCCTTCAGGGCGAAGGCGAGACGGTCTTCCTGGAGTTCCAGTGACATCAGCTGCCGACACGGGCCTGCTCGCCCCCGGGTGGGCGGGCTCACCGGCCGCCGACGCGACCGACGACCGCGCCCAGCTGCGGGCGCTGCTCGACGCGGAGGCGGCCCTGACCCAGGCCCAGGCCGGGCTGGGGCTCGCCCCCGCCGAGGCGGCGAGCGCGGTGACCGACGCGGCCGACCCGGCCCGTTTCGACGCGCGCTCCCTGGCCGAGCGCGCCCGCGGTGGAGGGAACCCGGTCATCCCGCTGGTGGCCGACCTGACGAAGGCGGTCGGCGAGGAGTACGGGCCGTACGTCCACCGGGGCGCGACCAGCCAGGACATCCTGGACACGGCGTCGATGCTGGTCGCCGCCCGCACCCTGGACCTGCTGCTCCCCGACCTCACCCGCACCGAGAGGGCGCTGGCCCGGCTGGCCGCCGAGCACCGGGACACGGCGATGCCGGGCCGGACCCTCACCCAGCACGCCGTGCCGACGACCTTCGGGCTGAAGGCGGCCGGCTGGCGCACGCTGGTCCTCGACGCGCGGGACCGGATCGTCGCCGTACGCGACACGCTGCCCGCCCAACTCGGCGGCGCGGCGGGCACCTTGGCCGCCTTCGGGGCGTACGGCGCGACCGACCCCGCCGAGCTGCCGGCGGCCTACGCCCGTAAACTCGGCTTGCGGGCGCCCGCGTTGCCCTGGCACACGCTGCGCACCCCGGTCGCCGACCTGGCCGGATGCCTCGCCTTCGCGGCCGGGGCGCTCGGGAAGATCGCCGCGGACGTGCTGACGCTGTCCCGCACCGAGATCGGTGAGGTCGCCGAGGGCAGCGGTGGCGGGTCGTCGGCGATGCCGCACAAGGCCAATCCCGTACGGTCCACCCTCATCGCGGCGGCCGCCCGGCGCGCGCCACAGCTCGCGGCCACGCTGTACGGCTCGCTGGTCGCGGAGGACGAGCGGCCGGCCGGGGCCTGGCACGCCGAGTGGGAGCCGCTGCGGGACCTGCTGCGGCTGACCGGCGGCGCCGCCCATGACGCCGCCGAACTGACCGAGGAGCTGCGCGTGCGTCCGGACGTGATGCGCGCGCACCTCGGCCTCACGCACGGGCTGATCGTGTCCGAGCGGCTCTCCGCCGAACTGGCGCCGGTGCTCGGGCGGGCCCGGGCCAAGGAGCTGCTCACCGAACTGGCCGAGCGGACGTATGCCGAGGACCGCGCTCTGGGCGAACTGCTCGCCGAGGTACCTGAGTTGTCCGGGCTCGGCCTCGACGCCCTGACCGACCCCGCCCGTTACACCGGCTCCGCCGGAGCCCTGACCGACCGTGCTCTGGAGCGACGTTGACCATGCTCAACCACCTGACCGAAGGCCCCGCCTCCGCTCCCCCGCTGCTGCTGGGTCCCTCGCTGGGCACCTCGTACGCCCTGTGGGACAAGGTGGCGCCCGAGCTGTCCATCGGGCACCGGGTGATCCGCTGGGACCTGCCGGGGCACGGAGGTTCGGCGGCGGAGCTGATCGGGCCGGGCGCCACCGTCGGCGACCTCGCCGGCCTGGTGCTCACGCTCGCCGACTCGCTCGGGGTGGAACGGTTCGCCTACGCCGGGGTGTCGCTGGGCGGCGCGGTGGGTCTGCATCTGGCCGTGCACCATCCCGAGCGGGTGTCGTCGCTGGCCGTCCTCTGTTCGTCGGCGCACTTCAACGGTGCGAAGGCGTGGGAGGAGCGGGCGGCGACGGTGCGCGCGGAAGGGCTGGCGAAGCTCGCGGACGGGGCGGACGGCCGGTGGTTCACGCCCGGGTTCACCGTGCCGAGGCTGGTCCAGGACCATCGGGACGCCGACCCGGGGGCGTACGCGGCCTGCTGCGACGCGCTGGCCGCGTTCGACCTGCGGGACCGGCTCGGCGAGATCTCCGCGCCGACGCTGCTGATCGCGGGCCGCCAGGACCCGGCGACGCCGCCCGCGCATCTGCGGGAGATCGCCGACGCGGTGCCGGGCGCGACGCTGACCGAGCTGCCGGGGGCCTCGCATCTGGCGCCGGCGGAGCGGCCCGAGGCGGTGCTGACCGCGCTGCGGGCGCACTTCGACGGCGGCGCGAGGCGGGGCATGGCGGTGCGGCGCGAGGTGCTCGGGGACGCGCACGTCGACCGGGCGCAGGGGCGGCAGAGCCCGTTCACCGCCCGCTTCCAGGACTTCATCTCGCGCTACGCCTGGGGCGAGATCTGGGCGGACGAGACCCTCTCGCGCCGTGAGCGCAGCATGATCACACTGACGGCGCTGGTCGCGCACGGCCACGACGAGGAGCTGGCCATGCATGTACGGGCGGCGCGGCGCAACGGGCTGACGCCGGACGAGATCGGCGCGGTGCTGCTGCAGACGGCGGTGTACTGCGGGGTGCCGGCGGCCAACTCGGCGTTCGCGGCGGCCCAGCGGGTGCTGGCCGAGGAGGACGGCAGCGCCGGGGAGGACGGCAGCGCCCGCTGACCTCAGCTCATGTGTCCCGCGGCAAGTACCTCGCGGGCCCGCGCCACCAGTCCGTCCGCACCGCAGGAGTCCGCCAGCGCGAGGCCCCGGTTCAGCTCGGCCTCCGAGCGGGCCGCGATGCCGTACTCCACGCGGGCGGCGGCGTGCTCGTACTGGCAGGGTGAGGCCTCCAGATAGGCGACGGCCTGGGCGGCGAGCCGGACCGCGCGCTGCCCGGTCTCCAGCGCGGCGGCGCACCGCAGGGCCTCCCCTATCGCGGTGTCCGTGCCGAAGCGCTCGGCGTGCCGGCGGGCGTCGGTGACGAGGCGGGCGGCGCGGCCCGGGTCCTCCGTGGCGAGGGCCCGCGCCAGCTCGGTCGCCCAGGGATGCACCACCGGGTTGTGCCTGCCGCGTGCGGCCGCCGCCTTCTCGGCCGTCTCCAGTTCGTTGACGCCCTCCTTGGTGCGGCCGGTCGCGAGCAGCAGCCGGGCCCGTACGGGGCGCGGGTCGGGCAGCACGATCGTGGACGGGTACGGCGGGTCGAAGCCGTACCGGTCGGCGACGGACCGGGCCTCCTCGACGTGGCCGCGGGCGAGCAGCGTGTCGATCAGGTTGCAGGTCGCGGACCAGTACAGCGGCAGGCCGCGGCCGACCCGCTCGGCGATGCGCAGCGATTCGCGCAGGGACTTCTCGGCTTCCCTCAGCCGGCCCCGCCTGCGGTGGCCCAGACCGACGTAGGCGTGTGCGAGGGCGAGGTGGCCACCACTCCAGCCGGCGGTCTCGTAGGTGCTCAGGGCCTCGGTGAACAGTGCTTCGGCGCGGTCGAGCCGGTCGGTGTAGGCGTAGCAGGTGGCCAGCATCATCGGCAGTTCGAGGCCCCACTCGGTGTCGGTCCAACCGAGCCCGGAGGCGAGGCGGCCGTTGACCAGGGCCCGGTCGCACAGCTCGACGACCTCTTCGGCGTTCTCGCCCCGCGTCATGGCGTCGAAGCCGCGCAGGATGAGCAGGGCGCGTTCCGCGTTGTCGCGGCCGGTGCAGGTGCCGGCGAGTTCGGCGAGGCGCTCGGACCGGCCGGGCGAGGACGTCTCGCCGGGGTGGATGCCCTCCCACATGTACTGGACGGCCTGCAACCGGAGCCGCACGGACGGGTCCGGGTTGCGGGCGGCCTCCGCCCGGACGGTGCGGACGGCCTCCTCCAGCTGGTCGTTGTGGAGCAGGGCCTCGGAGAGCCTGAAGACGGCGTTGACGCGCTGCTCGTCGTCCAGGCCGGGCATGGCGAGGGCGGTGCGCAGGTGGCCGATGGTCGTGGCGGGCGCGGTGAGCAGCGTGGCGCAGCCCAGTTCGTAGAGCACGCGCCCGTGGGTGTCGGGCAACGGCGGCTCCTGCAGGGCGCGTTCGAGGCAGCGGCGGGCCGCGTCGGGGGCGCCGACGGCGAGGAGCTCGCGGGCCGCCTCGCGCAGTTGCTCGACGACTTCCTGGTCGTCGTCGGGATACACCTGGAGCAGATGGCGGGAGGCGGCCGCGGCGCCGAGCCCGGAGTCGGCGACCAGCTGGGCCGCTATACCGTGCATCGCCGTGCGCAGCGCGTCGGGGATGGAGTTGTAGACGGCGGTGGCGATCAGCGGGTGGACGAACTCCAGGTCGTCCGCGGCGGCCTGCCCGGCGGCGGGGTCGGGCGCGGAGAGGATGCGGGCGCTGCACAGCAACTCGGCGCAACGGGCGGCGTCGCCGCGGTCGAGGGTGGCGAGCCGGGCCACCATGTCGACGGTGATGCCGCCGCCGAGAATGGCGGCGGCCCAGGCGAACCGGGTGGAGTCGACGCCGAGTTGCTCCAGGCGGGCGACGAGGCCGCCGCCGCGGGCCGAGCGGTTCAGGTCGCGCAGTTCGGCGGCCTGCGACTCGACCGGTTCCAGTTCGCTGTCCTGGACCTTGGCGAGGAGTTCGACGGTCTCGTACGGGTTGCCGCCGGTCACGGCCCACACCTCTCGGCAGAACGCGGCGTCGGCGTGGCCGCCCAGGGTGGCGCGGGTGAGGCCGGCCGTCGCTTCGGGGGTGAGGGCGTTCAGCGGGGCGAGGGGCCGGCCCACGGCGGAGGCCGCGTCCAGGTGGCGGGCGCTGTCGCCGCTGACGTCTCCGGGGCGGCGGGCGATCACGACCAGCACGGAGGTCTCGTCGAGCCGTTCGGCGAGCGCGGCCAGCCAGCGCAGGGTCTCCTGGTCGGCCCAGTGGGCGTCGTCGATCAGCAGGACCAGCGGCCACTCCCGGCGGGCCAGCCGGCGTACGGCGGCGACCAGGCCGTCGCACACGCCCTGCGGGTCGGCCTGCCGCTCGCCCGGGTCCGCTATGCCGAGGGCGGGGCCCGCGATCTCGTACCAGTCGCCGAGGTACTCGCGCGCCTCCTCCGGGAGCATGGACACGAGCGCGGGCTGGAGCAGTTGGCGTACGACGTTGAAGGGGACGGACCTGAGTGTCTCGCCGCCGCGCGCGGACCAGACGGTGCAGCCCCTGGCCTCGGCGAGGCGGCGGGTCTCGGCGAGCAGTGCGGTCTTGCCGAGTCCGGCCTCGCCCCGGGCCTCCAGCAGGGTGCCGGGGGACGAGCGGTCCGCGCACAGGGTGTCGATCGCCCGCGTGATGGTGGCGACTTCCTCGTCGCGCTCCCAAAGGGCGGCCGAGGCGGCGGCCGTTCGCCCTACCTCCGTCATCCCGCTACCTCCCCGAGTCGCCCGAATGACGTACAGACCTTGAGCCTATCCGTCCGATCGCGCAAGTGGCGGGGTGTCGGGGCAGCAGTTGCCGTGATGGGTGACATGCGGTAAAGCGCGGACGACGCACCGGCCCCGTCATCAGCCAAGGCACCGTACGGCGACCGTCAACCCGTCGTGAGCGGCGGCGGGGCGGCGGGCGGTCACGGTGCGCGCGAGCCGGGCCTCTCATCCCGCTTTCACCGACGCCTCTTACGGTGGGCACATGACGCAGGAGACTCCTCCCGGGTGGTACCCGGACCCCGGACAGAAGAATGACGGTCCCGCCACCGAGCGCTGGTGGGACGGCAAGGCGTGGACGGACCAGGTCCGTTCCACGGGTTCGGCCGCCGCGTGGGGGCCTGCTGCGCAGCCGCCGGCGCACGACACCGCGCCCGGCCCGTACCCCGTGCACCCGGGCTATCCGGGACTTCCCGTGCAGGCGCCGTCCGCGCGGCGGCGCAGGCTGCGTACCGGCATAGCCGTCGCGGCCGCCGTGGCCGTGCTGGCCGGCATCGGGGTCGGCGTGTACGTGCTGGCCGACGACGGTTCGGGCGGCAACAGCGCGGGGTCCTCGCAGCAGGACCGGCGCGGACCCGGCGGCCGGGAGGACCCCTTCGGCGACTCGGGCGGCGGCGAGGGCGGCGAGTCGCCCTCGCCCGACTCCCCGGACGGGTCCGAACCGCCCACGATCGACAGCGGGTCGGTGACGGACCCGGTCAGCGGGATCAGCCTGCCCATTCCGGAGGGCTGGTCCGGGCAGCAGTTGCAGGTCGGCGCGACGGTGACGTCGGACGACAGCTACAAGTGCCCCGGCGACACCTCCAAGACCTGCACCAAGGGCGGCGCCTACTCGGCTCCCGCGGTGGTGCTGGGCACCAAGGGCGGCACCGCGGAGGAGGTCGCCAAGGCCGACATCGAGGCGAACGCCGAGGAGTCCTACGGCGGCGAGTCCTACGGCTCGATCACCTCGCACGAGGAGCTGGCGTCCAAGGCGGTCACGGTCGCCGGGCAGAAGGGCTACCTGGTCCGCTGGAAGGCCGTCACCAGCAAGGGCGCCGACGGCTACGTGGAGTCGCTCGCCTTCCCCTCCCCCGCCGATCCCGAGCGCATCGTCGTCGTCCGCTTCGGCGTCGACGTCGGGGAGGAGCAGGCGGTGATCGATGAAATCACCAAGGGCATCGAGGTCGACTCCAGCGGCGGGGGCGGCAGCGGACAGGACGTCTGACCGGTCCCGGACAGCAGTCGGCCGGGTGGGGCGCCCTTCCGCTCAGAAGGCGTCCCACCCGGCCGGGGGTGCGCGCCGCCCCCGTCCCCACGGTGCGGCGCGGGCAGGCCACCGTCCAGTCATCCCGTGGACGGCGACCTGAGTCTCAGGGGAGTCCGAGCGCCGGCAGGACGACGGCCTCCACGAACCCGACGAGGTACTCCGCGTCGGCCTGCTCGCCCTCGACGACGGGCCGCATCCGCAGCATGCCGAACAGCTGGGCGGGCACGTACTCCAGCGCCGGGTGGCCGGCGGGGACCTCTCCGCGTGCGACGCCGCGCGCGAGGATGTCCCTCAGCGCGGCGATCTCCGGCTCGACGAGCGCCTCGCGCAGCGCGCCCTTGAGTTCCGGGTCCTCCATGACCGCGTGGCCGAGCGCCTGGAGCAGTCCCGTGTCCTTGCCCGCTCCCCCGCCCGCGGCCCGGGCCGCCTGGCGCAGGTCCTCGGCGAGCGACCCGGTGTCGATGTCGGTGAAGCGCACCCGGCGGTGGGAGCGCAGTGCGGCGGCCACGAACTGGGGCTTGGTCTTCCACTGCCGGTAGAGCGTGGACTTGCTGCACCGGGTGCTGGCGGCGATGCCTTCCATGGTGACGGCGTCGTAGCCGCAGGACCGGACCTGTTCGAGCACGGCGTCGAAGAACTCCTGCTCACGCTCGGGCGTGATCTTGGAGCGGCGCGAGGCGCCGGCCGGTTCCGATCGGTCCGCGGCCTGCGACGTCATCGGCTGTGCTCCTCACTCGGTCCAGCGGGGTACGGCGGCGCTGAGCGGCCCGTACTCCGGTGTGTCGTATGTCTATCGATACGCCAGTGTACCGGTACTCCACCGTATCGGTACACTGGCGTATCGGAACGGGGTCGTATCGATGAGAACCGTCACACGGCCCCGGACCTGTGCGCCACAGACCTGTGCGCGACACGCACCACCGTCAGTGAAGGGGCCGGGGGATGAATGCCCGCAGCGAGCCTGCAGCAGCAGAAGCGGGGCCGGACGCGCACGCGCGCTCGGTCGCACGCCCGCTGCTCGTCCGTGAGCTGCTGCTCGTGGCAGGGCTTTTCCTCGCGTACAAGTTCGGCCGGCAGCTCGCGACCGGTCACACCGCCGAGGCCTTCCGCAACGCCCACCACGTGTGGGACTGGGAGCGCGCGCTGCGGCTGCCCGACGAGGGCACGGTGCAGTCCCTGCTCCTGCACGGCGACACCCTGATACACGCGGCGAACACCTACTACGCGACCGTCCACTTCCCGGCCACCGCGGCCTTTCTGGTCTGGCTCTATCTGCGGCGGCCGGGGCACTATGTCTGGGCCCGCCGGGTGCTGGCCGCGGTGACCGGCTCCGCGCTGGTGCTGCACCTCCTCTTTCCGCTCGCCCCGCCGCGCATGCTGGGCGCCACCGGTCTGATCGACACGGCCCGGGTCTACGGCCCCTCCGTGTACGGGCCGCCGAGCACCGATCAGTTGTCGAACCAGTTCGCGGCGATGCCCTCGCTGCACTTCGGCTGGGCCCTGATGGTGGCGGTCGGGCTGATCGTCGCGACGCGGTCGCGCCTTCGGTGGCTGTGGCTGCTGCATCCGCTGTTCACGCTGCTGGTGATCGTGGGCACCGCGAACCACTACTGGCTCGACGTGATCGTGGCGACGGCCATGCTCGGCCTCGCCCTCGCGGTGGTCCGCCTGCCGCACCGGCCGCGGTGCACCGTGAGACACCGCCGGCCGGAGCTCCGGCGCCGGCCGGCGGAGCAGCGCGAGCTGGTGGGGGCGGGCCGATGAGCGCCGCCCTGATCGCCGTACTGCTGTCCCTGGTCTCCGCCTGCGCCTACGCCGCCGCGGCCGTCGCCCAGGAACGGCTGGCCTCCCGCAGCGCCGGCACGGGCGCGCTGCGGATGCTGGCCCGCGGGGCCTGGTGGTGGTCGGTCGCGCTGAACGCCTCGGCCGCGCTGCTGCACGTCGTGGCCCTCAAGTACGGACCCCTCACCGTGGTCCAGCCGCTCGGTGCGCTCACCCTGGTCGCGGCGGTGCCCCTGGGGGCACGACTGGCGGGCCGACGGGTCAGCGCGGTCGAGTGGCGGGGCATCGGACTGACGCTGCTCGGGCTCGGCGCGCTGCTGCTCACGGCGTCCGGACCCGCGCCCGACGACGTGCTGAGCGTGCCCGAGGCGCTGGCGGTCTCCGGCGCGACGGCGGCGCTGATCGGTGTTCTGTCCCGGCCCGGCACCCGGCCGGGACTGCGGCACGCGACGGCGTCCGGCATCGCCTCCGGGGTCGCCTCGGCGCTCACCCAGACCGTCACGGTCGCCGTCACGGACCACTCGGGCTCGCTGCTCAGCGTCCAGGTGATCGGGGTGGCGGTGCTGGTGGCGGGCTTCGCGGCGGGCGGGCTGCTGCTGGCGCAGACGGCGTACCGGGGAGGTCTGGGCGCCCCGCTGGCGGTGGTGACGCTGGCCAATCCGGTGGCCGCCGCGGTGATCGGGCTGTCCCTGCTCGGTGAGCGGCTGCGGGGCGGCGCGGGCGGCATGCTGCTCGCGCTGACCGGTGCGGCGCTGGCCGCCTGGGGCGTGGTCCAGCTGAGCCGGGCGACACCCGGGCGTTCCGACGAGGCCGGGGCGCCGGCTGCCGCACCGACACCGGCGACGGCGCCGGCCGCGCCGGCGGGCCCGGGAGCGGCGGGCCCGGAAGTGGCGGGCTCGGAAGTGGCGGGCCCGGGAGCCGTGGGCGCGGAAGCGGTGGGCCCGGGAGCGGTGGCCCCGGAAGTGGCGGGCCCGGAAACCGTGGGCGCGGAAGCGGTAGGCCCGGAAGCGGCGGACCCGGAAACCGTGAGCGCGGAAGCCGTGGGCCCGGAAGCCGTGGGCCCGGAAGCGGTGGCCCCGGAAGTGGCGGGCCCGGAAACCGTGGGCGCGGAAGCCGTGGGCGCGGAAGCCGTGGCCCCGGAAACCGTGGGCGCGGAAGCGGTAGGCCCGGAAGCGGTGAGCCCGGGAACGGCGGGCCCGAAAGCCGTGGGCGCGGAAGCGGTGGGCGCGGAAGCCGTGGCCCCGAAAGCCGTGGGCGCGGAAGCGGTGGGCGCGGAAGCCGTGGCCCCGAAAGCCGTGGGCGCGGGAGGGGTAGGCGCGGTAACGGCGGGCCCGGAAGCCATGGGCCCGGGAACGGTGGCCCCGGAAACCGTGGCCCCGAGGCAGGTGGGACCCGTGCTGGTGCCCCGGCAGCCCGGGCCGGGGCACCTCACGCGGCTGTAGGGCCTGTCCGGCCCGCGCCGTCAGTCCGTGACCATCGCCGGGTCGCTCACCCCCGGCCGCCCGTTCTCCACGTGTCCGGCGAAGCGCCGCAGGAACGCGGGGTCGGCCTCGGAGGTGACCGTCACGTCGTACCAGCGTCGGCTGCGGGTGAGGTCGACGGTGTGGTGCACGGTGGCGCCGGGGCGCACGGTGACGGTCCTGTCGCGGCCGCCGTAGGCGTTCTCGACCCGGAGACGGACCGTGCCGGACCCGGTGTTGGTGAGGGTCAGCCGGACGTCGTCGCCGCTGTGCCGGGCCGTGATCTCGGGCCCGGCCTTCTTGTTGGGGCCCCGGAAGGCGCGCAGGAAGCCGTTGGGGCCGTGCACGGTCAGGTCGTAGGCGCCGTCCGAGTACGCCGAGTTCCAGGTGTCCGCGATGGTCTTGCCGGCCTCGGTGGTGTAGGTCCAGGGGCCGTCGGTGCGGTTGCCGGAGGTGACGAGGAAGGCGGCACCGGCCTTGGCGCCGGAGGCGAAGGTCAGCGTGAACTTCCCGGCCGCCGTGTCCACGGCGCCGTCCACGTGCGGGGCGTACCGCAGCGGGCGGGCGGGGCGCAGACCGCGTTCCTGCCGGGGCATGTCCGGGTCGGCGGGCGGCGTCGGGCGGTAGTCCGGGTGGCGTTCGCGGTCCGGCGGCTCGTAGGCGTCGGTGTCCGGCAGCTCGGCCGGGCGGCTGTCCGTGCGGGAGAAGTCGAAGGCGGCGGTCAGGTCGCCGCAGATCGCGCGCCGCCACGGCGAGATGCCCGGCTCGCGCACGCCGAAGCGGCGCTCCATGAACCGGATGACGGAGGTGTGGTCGAAGGTCTCGGAGCAGACGAAGCCGCCCTTGCTCCAGGGCGAGACGACCAGCATCGGCACGCGCGGGCCGAGCCCGTAGAAGCCCTCCCGGTGCTTGGCGCTGCCCTCGAAGACGTCCAGGGAGACGTCGACGGTGGACCGCCCCTGCGCCGACGACTTCGGCGGCAGCGGCGGCACCAGGTGGTCGAAGAAGCCGTCGTTCTCGTCGTACGTGATGAACAGGGCGGTCTTCGCCCACACCGCGGGGTTGGAGGTGAGCGCGTCCAGAACCTGGGAGATGTACCAGGCGCCGTAGTTGGACGGCCAGTTGGAGTGCTCGGAGAAGGCCTCCGGGGCGGCTATCCAGGAGATCTTCGGCAGCCGGCCCGCCTTGACGTCGGCGCGGAGCCGGTCGAAGTAGCCGTCGCCGTTCTTCACGTCGGTGCCGGTGCGGGCCTTGTCGTACCAGGGATCGCCCGGCTTGGCGTTCCGGTACTTGTTGAAGTACAGCAGGGAGTTGTCGCCGTAGTTGCCGCGGTAGGCGTCGTCGATCCAGCCCCAGTGGCCGGCCGCGTCCAGGCCGTCGCCGATGTCCTGGTAGATCTTCCAGGAGACCCCGGCCTCCTCAAGACGCTCGGGGTACGTCGTCCAGTCGTAGCCCAGTTCGTCGTTGCCGAGGACCGGGCCGCCGCCCTGGCCGTCGTTGCCCGTATGGCCCGACCACATGTAGTAGCGGTTGGGGTCGGTGGAGCCGATGAAGGAGCAGTGGTAGGCGTCGCAGACGGTGAAGGTGTCGGCGAGCGCGTAGTGGAAGGGGATGTCCTCACGGGTCAGGTACGCCATCGTGGTGGTGCCCTTCGCGGGCAGCCACCGGTCGTACTTGCCGTTGTGGTAGGCGTCCTGGCCGTCGGACCAGCCGTGCGGAAGCCCCTCCAGGAACTGCATGCCGAGGTCGTCGGCCTCGGGGTGGAAGGGCAGCACCTCGGTGCCGTCGCTCTTGGTCTGGTGCCAGACCGACCTGCCGCCGTCCAGGGACACCGGGTGCGGGTCGCCGAAGCCGCGCACGCCGCGCAGCCCGCCGAAGTAGTGGTCGAACGAACGGTTCTCCTGCATCAGGACGACGATGTGCTCGACGTCCTCGATCGTCCCCGAGCGGTGGTTCGCCGGGAGCGCGGCGGCCCGCTCGATGCTCGCCGAAAGGGCGCTGAACGCCGTGGTGGCGCCCGCGAGTTGGAGGAAACGGCGCCGGTTCACTTCGGCCATGGGGTGTGGAAGCCTCTCGCCTTGGGGGGACTCACCCGGCCGGACGGTGCCGGATGATGACGGAATGCGCGCGAAAGGAGTGTTCCAGGAGCAGCAAACGTCAGGGAAGGGTCCGGTGGCGCTGGTGTGAAAGTCATCGGTACGTGAGGTGTGCCGGGCCCGCCACCCGGGGATGGTCGCGATCATGACAGGCATGCACACGGAAGCACCCCCGACCCGACGGCCCGTACGCCAGCTCCTCGCCGCCTCGGTGGGCAACGCCGTGGAGTGGTACGACTGGTACGCCTACACCTTCCTGGCCACCTACATCGCCGACCAGGTCTTCCCGGAGAGCGCGGACAACTCGCTGGTGCCGCTGCTGTCGACGTTCGCGGTGTTCGCGGTGGGCTTCTTCATGCGGCCGGTCGGCGGGCTGCTGATGGGCGCGATCGCCGACCGGCGCGGGCGGCGCGCCGCGCTGACGGTCACCATCCTGCTGATGGGCGGCAGCAGCCTGCTGGTCGGCCTGACCCCGACCTACGCGGCGGCCGGCGTGCTGGCCCCGGTGGTCCTGGTCGTGGCCCGGCTGCTCCAGGGCCTTTCGGTGGGCGGCGAGTTCGCGGCCTCGACGACCTTCCTCGTGGAGTCGGCGGGGCCCGGCCGACGCGGCCTGTTCTCCAGTTTCCAGTACGTCTCGACGACGGCCGGGCAGCTCGTCGCGTCCGGGATCGCGACGCTGCTCGTGGACACACTGAGCGAGGGGCAGATGAACGGCTGGGGGTGGCGGGTGCCGTTCGTCCTCGGTGCCGTCCTCAGCCTGGTCGGTTTCTGGATCCGGCAGGGCGCCCAGGAGACCCGCAGCGCCGAGCAGCAAAAGGCCCCGCGTCCCGCCCTGTTCGAGGCGCTGCGCCGCCATCCGCGCGAGTCCCTGCTGATCTGCGGCATCACGGCGGGCGGCACCATCGCCTACTACACCTGGACTTCGTACCTGCCGACGTACGCCGAGCTCAACACCGGGCTGGACAAGGCGGACGCGCTGCTCGCGGGCACCATCTCGCTCGCCTTCTTCGCGCTCCTCCAGCCGCTCGGCGGGCTGCTCTCCGACCGTTTCGGCCGCCGTCCGCTGCTGCTCTTCTTCGGCGTGGGGTTCGCCCTGCTGAGCGTGCCCATGCTGCACTCCCTGCGCGACTCGTTCACCGTCCTGCTGCTCGTGCAGTGCGCGGGCATGATCCTGCTGACCGGCTTCACCTCGATCAGCGCCGCCGTCAACGCCGAGATCTTCCCGCCCCGGGTGCGGGCGGCCGGCATCGGCTTCCCCTACTCGTTGACGGTCGCCCTGTTCGGCGGCACCGCACCGTACGTGGGCACGCTGTTCAAGGACCTCGGCCACTCCGGGCTCTTCCCCTGGTACGTTGCCGTCCTGTGCCTGCTGTCCTCGCTGGTGTACCTGCGGCTGCCGGAGACGGCACACAAGGAGCTGGAGCGCTGACGCCCTGCGCGGGCCGGGCTCATCCGCGCCAGGTACGGCGGGCGAGTGCCGCTTCCATACCGGCGGCGAGGGGACGACCGCACGCGGCGACCGCCCCCTCCAGAGCCGTACTCAGCGGCGGCGCTTGCCCGGTCGCGGCACCTCCAGTGCCTCCAGGAAGCCGACCTCGTCGGGGCCGTCACCGACGATAACGATGTCACGGAGCGCCGCCTGCCACGCCTCGGACACCTCCTTCGGGGCGCTGGCCTGGCGTCTGGCGCTGATCGGTCTCGGTCTGGGCCTCGCGTTTCCATGCGTTACCGCGACCGCCATCTCCTCAACTGGCGGGGAGCGTCATACAGAGCGTGCGATATGCCTGGAGCCCGGGCGAACTAGCAGGTTTTACGCCCCCTGGTCCCAGTGGTTCGGGAGGGTGTCGTCGTCCGGCGGGTGCTGTGCGGCTTTCTCGCGGGCACGAAGGATGGCCCAGGTGAGTGCGGTGAGGCAGGTGAGATACCAGGGCAGGGGCCGTAGGGCGGGCCACCAGTTGGCCTGCGGGGTCACGAGTAGCTCGGTGGCGGCGGTGGTCATGCCGGTGGCGAGGCTCCAGCACAGCAGGCGGCCGGTCCATTGCACGGCTCGGATGAGCCGGGCCTGGCCGTGGTGGCGCCAAGTGGGGCAGGAGATGGGCAGGCGTCTGCCGAGCGTGCGCATCCGAGGAAGGTCCTTCACAGCAGGGGTGGTTGCCGCGGGCTGGGGGACCACGCATGCAGGACGACGTAAGTGTGCAAGGTGTGAAGGCCCGGTCACAGCAGCACCCGGTGGGAGTCCGTTTGCCTTGAGACGACTTCGCTGCCTGCCCGCGGAGCCGTCTGACCAGCATGTAGGTGGAGGGGCCGCCATTCGGCGGGTGCGCCGGGCAGGTCTGAACTTGGCTGGAAGCGACTGGTCTCCGACTTCGAAACTCCGAGGGATCGCCGAGGCCGGAGGATTTCGGTCAAGTCCGGCTCCATGCCCCGAGATAGCATCCTCAGTTCCATCCATTCCTTGGGCTACTTGAGGTCTTTGTGTCCTGTATCGGCGGCTGAACCGGTGGGGCTGATTCCGGCCCGCATGCAGTTGGCATTCAGAGGGAGGCCACGCTGATTTGTGTGCTTCTTGTGACAGCTTGTGTGTCACTGGTGACCAGTGGGGTTACCAGATCTGACTTCCTGTGGGGGGAAGCTGATGCACTCGCGTGCCACAAGCGCGCCGTTTCGGCGTGCCCGGAGAACACACAGAACCGCTCTCGTCTCGGCGATCACCACGGCGGCCGTGGTGATCGCCGCCGCACCCGGCCTGGCGGCGACGCCGAAGCCGCAGTTGCCGGAGCCGGAGAGTCCGTGGACGAAGCCGACGAAGGTGGAGGCTCCCGCGACGCCGGCCGGGAAGATCAAAGCGCCGGCCTCACAGGCGGAGGCAAAGCCGTCGCCGGAGGTGGCCGCCTGGCGGGCCGTCCAGCATGCCCGCGCCACCGGCGAGCAGCCGACCAAGGCATCCGGGGCCCAGACGGCAGCCGCTGCCGCCACCGGCTACCTGCCCGAGGGGCAGGGCGAGGTGCCCTGGCACCAGATCACCGACACCCGCCTGAACGACGCCCTGGTGGCCCGGGTAAACATCTCCAACGGCAACCTGATGCTGGCCGCCACGGACTTCGACATCGCGGGCGTCGGCCAGAAACTCCAGCTGACCCGCACCTACAACTCCCTGGAAGCCCCGTGGGGCAAGGTCTCGCAGCGCTGGTGGCAGGCATACGAGCGCTACCTCCAGGTCAACGACGGTGAGGTGGCTGCCTTCGACGCCACCGGCAACCTGATCCGCTTCACCGCCAAGACCGACGGCACGTACACCACGCCGACGGGTTACTCGAAGGACCTGAAGAAGAACGCGGACGGCACCTACACCCTTACCGACCGCAAGTCCGGCACCAAGGACACGTACGACGAGCACGGCACTCTCACCAAGGTCACAGACAAGAACGACGGCACCATCACCGTCCAGCAGCATGACGACGGTGCCGAGCACAAGGGCTTCAAGCTCACCGAGACCCGCTCCGGCCGCTGGGTCGACCTGGTCAAGACCTACCCGAACCAGTGGCAGGCCAAGGACCACACCGGCCGCACCACCGTCCTCGACCTCGACGGGTCGGGCAACCTCGCCAAGGTCACCGACACTGACGGCAAAGCCACCACCTACGAGTACGACTCCTCCCACCGGGTGACGAAGGTGACCACCCCCGAGGGAACGGCCACCCTGTTCACCTACGACGGCCACAACCGCGTCCGCTCCATGCAGCGCGCCACCGAGTCGACGTCCGGCGGCCTCACGGGCCCGACCTGGCGCTACGACTACACGGCGGCCACCCCCACGGACGCGGGCACCACAACGGTCACCGACCCCGACGGCGACGCCACGAAGTACGTCCACAACGCGGACGGCGAGGTCACCAAGGTCACCGACCCGCTCGGTCACGCCCGCCACGCCACGTACAAGAACCACCTCACCCAGACGGCCATCGACGCCATGGGCACCGGCGCGGACGGCACGGGCGGCAACACGACCACGTACGGCTGGGACGGCCGCAACAACGCCCTCTCCCAGAAGCTGCCGCTCGGCGCGACCGCGTCCGTGTCCGCGTACCAGACGGTCGCGGGCACCGACCTGCCCAACGACTTCACGACCGCCGACGGCCGCAAGGACTCCTTCAAGTACGACGCCAACGGCAACACGATGTCGGTGACCACGTCGGGCACCGCGGGCGGGGTCCGGGAGTACACGTACAACGAGGCCACCCCGAAGTGCGGCGGTTTCGAGGGCCAGCGCTGCACGGCGAAGGATGGCAACGGCAAGGTCACGTCGTTCGAGTACGACGACGAGGGCAACCTGTGGAAGGTCAAGCCGCCGGCCCCGCTGGGCGAGACGACCTACACGTACGACGCGCTGGGCCGCGTGGGGACGGTCAAGGACGGAAGGGGTATCACCACCGTCTACGCCTACGACAACCGTGACCGCGTCCGCGAGGTCTCCTCCACCAACTCCACCGTCACGTACACCTACGACGGCGACGGCAACGTCAAGGCCCGCACCGACGCCTCGGGCACCACCACGTGGGAGTACGACAAGCTCAACCGGGAGAAGCGCCGCACCCTGCAGAACGGCGCCCAGACCGCGCTCGCGTACACGCCGGGCGGTGACGTCGACTTCTACACCGACCCGACCGGCACCACGGACTACACCTGGGACAAGGCCGGCCGCCTCGACCACCTGACGGCGCCGGACGGCGAGAAGACCGACTTCGACTACAACAACAACGACAAGCGCACCAGGACCGTCTACCCCGGCGGCACCACCCAGTCGGTGACGATCGACAAGAACGGCCGCCCGGAGAAGATCAAGACCACCTCGGGCACGCAGACGTTCATCGACCTCGCCTACAGCTACAAGAACACCGCGGGCAAGGACACCACCAAGATCCGCACCCGCACCGACAACCTCACCAAGTACACAACCACCTATACCTACGACTCCCAGAACCGCCTCACCTACGCCCTGGAAGCCGACTCGGCGGGCACCCGCAAGGCGTCGTGGCTGTACTGCTTCGACAAGGCCGGCAACCTCACCAGCCGCGACGGCAGCAAGACGACCTGCCCCGGCGGCACGACGTACACGTACAACGACGCGAGCGAGCTGACCGCCAAGAACGGCTCCACGACGGGCTGGTCCTACGACAAGCTCGGCCACGAGACCGCAGCGGCCGACAACAACCCTCGCACGGGCGAGTCCTGGACCGACTACAGCCAGCTGTCCGGCATCACCGCCGGCGGCACGACGTACGACTTGGTCCACGCAGGCACCAGCAACGCCGAGCGCACGAAGCTGGGCTCGACCTGGTTCCACCACACGGCCCTCGGCCTGGCGTCCACGACCACGAACGGCGTCGACACCGGATTCATCCGTGAGCCTTCGGGCACGCTGAACTCCATGACGACTGGGGGGAAGTCCTACTACTACCTCACCGACGCCACCGGCAACGTCCTCGGCCTCGCCGACAGCAGTGGCAAGCGCACCCACACCTACGCCTACGGACCCACCGGCCTCCCGCGCACCACCCCCACGGAGTCCGTCCCCCAGCCGTACCGCTACGCGGGCACGTACGCCGACCCGACGGGCCTGTACAAGATGGGCCACCGCTACTACGACCCCACCATCGGCCGCTTCACCCAACCCGACCCCTCCGGACAGGAAACCAACCCCTACCTCTACGCAAGCGGCGACCCCATCAACAACACTGACCCGGCCGGTCTGTTCTCATTCGCTGATGCGGTGGGTGTTGTCGCTGGCACCGTGGCTGGCGGTCTCGGTGCAGCAGCAGTTGGTGCTGCGTGTATCGGGACGGCTGGCGCTGCGTGTGTCGGCGCCGCCTTCGTCACCGGCGCGCTTTGGGGTGCAGGGGGCGGCGCTGCTGGCGCCACGATTGCAGGTGGCACGCAAGCGGAACGAGAGAATGGCATGTGGGGCGGCCTGATTGGTGGAGCAGTCGGGAGCTTCTTCTGAGGAGAAACGCGTGGAACGAAGAAGTCCAAACACACTCGCGATAGTCGTCAGTTGCGCCGCTCTTACCTGCCTCGTAGGAGTTCTTGCCACTGCTGCTGGACTTTTCGACTGGCCAGTTTGGCAGTCCGCCGTGCTCTTCGCTGCGGTCGGCCTCATTGCGGGCGGCATTGCCGTAGCGCGGCGAAAGTCAGTGTCTAGAAGCGGCGAAGAGACACGATGACATCCGCAGCCAGCGAGATGTTACGGATGCCAGAGCACTAACTGGATCAACAGCGCCTACCGCAAGCACAAGGGCTGGCCGCCAGGCGATAACCTGGCAGCCAGCCCTCACGAAGTGGGAGCCAGTATGGGGGCGAATCTGACTGCCTCGACTCCAGCGGACACTGCAAGACTTGTCATCTGGAATCGTATCTGGTCGTCGCCTTGCGTCGGGCGGCGAGGTAGGCGCTCCAGTCAGGTGCCGCGCGTTGGTGCCACTGTTCTGCTGTGATCACGTGTATTCCGGTGATCGAGGCCAGGACGGCCGGGGGGAGGTCGTGGGGGAGGTTCAGGCAGGCGGTAACCCGGGACGGTTTGGCTCTGATGCCGTAAGCGTTGAGCCGTCGCTGGAGAGTACTGACGGGCATGGGGCGGGCCGGGTAGCTTCCCTGGAAGAGCCCCGCAGGCGCCGGTACGGCGGCGGTCTCATGCCTGGTGGCGAGTTGCTCGATCAGGGTGTCGAGCGGTGGGGGCAGAGGAAGAGGCTGGCGGCCGAGGACGAGCCGGTTGCCTTCGGGATGCGGTCGGATGTCGCTGCTGGTGAGAGCGATGATCCGACTGAGCGGCTGGGCATAGAGGTGGACCAAGGCACCCGCGACCCTGACGTCGAGTGGCAGCTGGTCGTCGTGAAGACATTGCTGGAGGACGTCCCAGTGGACGTCCTCGTCGAGGCCCGCAGGGTCCGGCCTTCCTCGGTGGGGGACGAGGAGCTCGTGTGCGTAGCCGCGTCGGGCTGCCCAGACGAGGAAGTCGCGGACGTTGTACCGGGTGCTCTTGCCGCCGGCCAGCCAGTCGTCCACGTGCTCTTGCGTGACGGTGTTAAGGGTGTGGCCGCGTTCTTCGGCCCAGGAGAGGAAGCGGGCGGCGCTGTGGATGCGGGCGCGGGCCCATGCGGTGATGTGTGCTGTGGGAGCTCGCGTGCGGGCGCGGCGCCGCAGGCGGGGCAGGACGCTCCAGCGGACGTAGGTGCGCAGGATGGTGTCGAACTGCGGGTGTTTCGCCAGGACCAGTCCCAGGCGTAGCTCGATGTGGGCGAGGTGTTCGTCGCGCGGGGGCAGGCTGCCGGCGGCGACCAGGATCTTACGGATGTGCCCCACGGTGGTGTGGTGGCCTGCGCGGAAGGCGTCGTCCAGGACGTCGTGGCTGATCGGGTTTCCTGTGGCGGTGAGGTGGATGAAGAGTTTCCGCACGTTGGACTGACGCAGCCACTGCAGGGCAGACCTGCCGTTGCCGGTGTCGGCGACCGCACTGCGGAGCTGGTGGAGCTGCTCGGCCGCCTCTGCGGGGATGACGGACAGGGTCCGGGCGAGCTGGTCGTCGATGGCGCACGGGTAGCAGAGTCCTCGGGCGTGGGCTCCGCCTGGGTTGTCACAGCGGGTGCAAGCGTAGTCGGTGCCGTGCCCGGAGCAGGTTCCGCGCAGCGTTTGCCCGTCGGCATTTCCGACCAGGGCGCGGTCTCTTCCGCAGCGGTCGCAGCTCCGGGGCTCGTCGAGGATGCGGGCGTAGCACTGCTTGCAGACCGGTCCTCGGGGCCAGTTCGCCGTGGCGGGTGCGGTCCGGCCGCAGCAGGCGCAGACGCTGGAGGGGCGGGTGCGGCAGGCAGCGCAGAGCAGGCGGTCGCCGTCTCTGGCTGAGATCTGGCAGTAGGTGTGTTTGCCGCATCTGGTACATGTCTTCTTCGGTGCGTCGTGCTGGTAGTAGCACACTTGGCAGACGCCGCGGGCCGGGCAGGGGCGGGTCTTTCCGCATCGACGGCAGACCGCGACGGATGCCTGGTACCGGGCCGCGGCCCCACAGCTTTCACAGATCCGCCCGCCGGGAACGAGGTGGACTAGGAGGCGGCAGCGGCCGCACTGCGTACAGGCGGGCCGGCGCGCGTCGGTGTAGCCGGCCTCGATCAGGTGCCCAATAATCGTCTGAACCGAGACGATCGCTTCCGGGGCACCGCTGGTGAGTGCGGCCGGGTGATTCTCCAGGTGTTTGCGCGCTGCCGCTCGCGCCTGGGGTGCCATGTCGGCGACCACGGCGGCGGCCGTCTCCGGCGCCAGCCCGGGGGCACTGGGTCAGGAGCTGCCTGGCCAGAGCCTCGCGGGTCGCGGTCGCGGCGGACCCTTCCAACTGTCGTCTCACAGTCCCTCCGGGCGCCGGAGCCGGGTGCGGCGGGTCGGCGGGGCCGCGGCCGTGGTGTCTCCGACCGCGGTGGGTTTGGCGACCTGCCGGCGGACCTCGATGACCTCGATCAGGTCGTTCGGGGTGCAGGCCAGAATGTCGCAGAGCGCCGCCAGTGTGTCCATCGACAGCCGCTGGGGTGGCTGTGTTACGAGCCGGTAGACCTGCTCCCGGGACAGATGGACGCCTCGCTCGGCGAGCAGCGGCACGAGATCGGTGGTCTGAAACATGTCCTGCGCGGCCATCAGCTTGCGCAGGTTCCAGCGCACTCCCTGGGTCTTGGTCACCGGCTGCTTCCCGTCGCTGTGCGCGGGCATCGTTCGCTCGGCCGTACGTGTTGACGCTGCAGATGGGCCTCGAGCAGGCGGTTTCGGTACTCGTCCGAGACCCAGGTGTAGAGCGCGGTGGTGGAGCCGTGTCGATGCCCGACCTGGTCCTGAACGAACCGCTCGGGATAGCCGAACTCGATCAGATGCGTCACGTAGCCGTGCCTTGTGTCCGCAGAGGCCGTGTGCGGATGACTCCGTGTGGCGATTGAGCAGGTCCGATCGCAGAGGCGGCTTTCGCGACGCAGATGGTCGGCTGTGTTGGATTCCGCAGGACCTCCCGTGATGCAGGTCACTCTCTTTCGTGTTCCTGGGGCCTCGCTGTCAGTGGGGACTGAGATCGTGCCTCCGTGAGCGAATTGGTGGAGCATGTAGATGAGCAGGACCGCGTGTTGGGAGTCGTCGAACGAGGCGAGGCGGAGCGTCAGGACTGGCCGCATCGCATTGCGACGACGATCTGCCGTGCTCGGGCAGGGCGGATCTTGGTGCTGCGACGGTCCGAGACGCATTCCCGGTTCCCTGGCTACTACGACGTGATGGTCGGTGGCGCCGTGAACGTTGGTGAGTCGTATGAGGAAGCCGCGGCCCGGGAACTGTCCGAAGAGCTGGGCGTTCGTGTGCCCGTGCGCTTCATGTTCAAGTTCCTTTGCCGGGAGGGGATCAGCCCCGTGTGGTTTGGGGTGCATGAGGCTGTCGTGACTGAACCCCTGATCCCGGACCCGGGCGAGATCGCCTGGCAGGGCTGGCTGACAGAGGCCGAATTGTGCGAGGTCGTCGATCAACGGCTCTTCGTTCCGGGAGGACGGAAAGCTCTGTGCCGATACCTGCAGTCCGAGTCCGCCGGCAGCTGAAGAGGCGTCTCCCCGGCGATCCGCCGATGTCAGTGGCGACTGCGATGCTGTCGGCATGATCCCTTGGAACCTGCTGGTCATCGACAAGGCGCTGCGGGCCAGTTGGGCCGCTGACACCTGTTCCCCGGACGACCTCGCCCGCGCCGGCTGGCAGCCCGACAACCCGGCGTGGGGTCACTGTGACATCACCGCTTTGATAGTGAACGACATCTTCGGTGGCGACCTCATGGTCGGGGAGGTCCACTGCGGTGGGGAACAGCACGGATTTCACTGGTGGAATCGGTTGCCCAGCGGTGTGGACCTCGACCTGACGCACGAGCAGTTCCGGGATGGCCAGACCGTCACCGCAGCCCGGGGCGTCAAACGTCCACCTGGGCCTCTTCCTCGGCGCTGGGAGGAGTATCTCCTTCTGCGCGAGCGCGTCATCGAGCACCTCGGTCACCTCCCCGAGCCTGCCTGACCCGCGGAGATCGTGCTTCAACTGCACGTCCCGATCACGGTGGTTCGTGGTGCGGGAAGGCGGCTGACCCGGCTGGCCCCGGCGGCGGCATCACGGAGCCGAACGATCTCCTCGTGCTGTGCGGCGAGCCGGGCCAGGGCCTGGGCGCGGAAGTCCGCGAGCTCGTCGATCGTCTGTTCCGACTTGGCCAGTCGCTCCCTGAGCTTGGCATTCTCCGCCTTGAGGCGCGTGATCTGGGCTTCGCGGGGGTCGGGGATCTCGCCGGCCTGCTGCAGCGCCTGGACCCGTCGTTCGAACTCGACGCGAAGGTGAGCGTAGGGGCGGGTGCCGTAGAACGCGGTGCGGTCGACCGCGGCTTCGTTGGCGAGGGTCTTGATGTCGCACTTTCCGCCGGGCGGGATCTCGCCTCGGAGGAGCCGGTCCATGGCGGCCCGGATGCGGTTCTTGTTCTCGGTCCGCTGGGCTGCGGAGATTCTCATGCGGACTCCTCGTCCATGGTGGTGCTGGCGGCGTCGATCTCGGCGACGACGCGGAGGGCCCTGTCGTAGTCGGCTTGGAGCCGGGTGCGTTCGGTCTTGCGTGTGGTGCCGAGCTGGCCGAGGAAGATCTTGGTGCGTTCGGCGTGCTCGGCCCAGACGGGCCGGTGGCAGGGGTGATGGGTGGCCTGCGGACAGCGGGCGGAGTCACACATCCCGACCAGCGGACGGTCGGCCATCGGGGTGCCGGCCAGCTTGAGGCAGAGTGCCCGGGACGGGTCGGTGAACCAGCAGTAGTTCGCCGGTCCGAGGTGCAGAACGTTGGCGCGTTTGGTCAGGAGGTTGAGGACGTCTCGGTCGTTGCGCTGGGTTTTCGGGGCCGTGGCCGAGGCGGCATCGAGCTGGGCGTCGATGCCGGCGAAGAACTCGGTGAGGCTGCGGGCGCCGGGACCGGCGGGCAGAACGCCGTCCTGGTAGTTTCGGAACTCCTTCAGTGCCAGCTGGAGATTGCGCTCGCTCTCGTGCTTGTTGACCTCAGCCAACAGCTCGGCCTGGGCCCCGCCAGGGCGCGAGGCATAGCCCTCCGTTGTGGCCACGGCGATATGTTTCATGTGGATCTTGGTAGCCAGGACGCCGCCGGGCCGGTAGGCCATTTCCAGGGACAAAGTGCGCCGCAGCATCCGCAAGTTGACTGGTCCCTTGGGGATCATCGCTAGGCCAAGTCGTCGACCGGCTTCGGAGTTGGTCCAGTTCTTGAACCACTTGAAGCGGACGTTGAAGGAGAACCGGCCGATCAGCAGGGCTCCTTCTGCCGGGGCGTCGTGCAGTTGCTCGAGGAGCTCGATCGCGCGATAGACCGGCTCGATGACGACCCACTCGTCGGCGGTGCCGCCCAGCGGCTGCCCTTTGACGATCTTGCTGGCGATCCGGTAGCGGGGCAGGCCCGGGACGGCCTCGTCGGGCGGTTGCCGGCAGCCGATGCGCAATTCCATCAGCTCACTCGCGCGCATGCCTGAGATGGCGGCAGCGGTGATGATCGCGGCGGTGCGGACGATGCCGACCAGGGCGACGGCCTGGAGCCGGGACAACGGCAGGGTCCAGGGCAGTGACGATGTTCCGTCGGCCGCGGGGACCAGGTCGGCTTCGCGGCCGAACGGTCTCTCGACGCCGACCTGCGCCAGGGCGTCTTCCAGAGCCGGCCGCATGGTGGGCAGCCATGGATGGCAGAACTGGCTCAGCCCGGCCCGGCGGGCGAGGGTGCCCATGGCCACCGGGAGAAGAGGATCGTCCTCGGCCCAGCCCTTTTCCAGGCGTTTCGCGATGTAATGGTCCTCCAGCATGGGCAGGGCTGTGCACGTATCCGTGTACTCGGCGAGGATTTCGCTGAGCTCCCGGACCGGGACGCGGTTCTTGGGGCCGACACGCCGGAGTCCTTGGGCTCGCCGTGCCGAGTGAAGGTCGGATTCGCGGATCTTGTGTGCCAGGGCGACGGCGTGCGGGCCCAGTGTGGACATCAGATAGAGGGCGGCCGCGAGCATCGGCTGCATGATCTCGTCCGAGACCGGTTGGGTCTTGTTCTCCTCTCGGCCACTGGGCATCTCGGCGACGGCGGAGGCGGTGGCGCCGCCCCAGGGCCGCAGCTCGGCGGAAACGCGGTCGGCGGTGAACAGATCGCGGTAGTTCACCAGGTCGACAACGACCTGGGCGGCGGATCTCCTGGTTGCGTGGCTGTTCTCGCCGATCACGGCTCCTTCCTCGTCGAGCACGTAGCGGCGGTGGGCCAGGTATGCCTCGCAGTCCCGGGTGGTGATCTGTTGCAGTCCGCCGGTCGCCCGTTCGCGCAACCAGTTGAAGAAGCGGACGAGTTCGTCGAGACGGCTGCGGCAACTGGTGACGTGGAGCGGGTTGCGGAAGGCGCGGGGCAATGGGGCGACCGTCTGGTGGCGTGGTGCGAGCATCGCCAGGACCAGTTCCTTGGCCACCAGTCGCCAACGCGAGTCCGTGATCAGGGTGAAGTCGAAGCGCCTCAGCGAGGGGCTCAACTGGGTCGGCAAGCCGATGACGTGGGTGAAGTCCCAGATGTCGTCCTCGAACGCGGGGCGAGCGGCATCGCCGGGCAGCGTCAGGCCGGCTTCGTCGCAGACATCGGCGCGCGCAAAGACGGCAGAGTGTCCGTCGAACGCGGGAGCGAGTGCGGTGCTCATGCGGTCATCTCCTCGGGCCGCAGGGGAAGTTCGTCGTCCCGGTCGGTGACGTGGGCGGCGGCCGCGGTGACCACGGCCGGATCGAAGCGGTCCAGGACCTGCTGGACGCGGGCGGCGTAGGGGCCGAAGACCGCCATGAAGTGGGCAGCGGGCATCTGCTGCCACTGCCGGGAGAAGAACGCCTTCAGCCGCAGCAGGTTGACCGCGTGCCGTGGTGCGAACACCGCCAGGGGACACAACAGGCAGACCCAGGGGCGGGCCGGACAGGGCTTGCCCTTCGGGCCGTGTAGTCCGGACAGCTGATCGCCGCAGGCGGCGGTGAACACATCCCTCTGTCCGCCCACGAGTTCGGCGATCACGTCGTCGTCGAGGGCAAGGTCCGCCACGAGCTGCGGATAGCCCTCGGCCAGGGCGGCGGCCTCTTCCTCGGTGATCACCGTCGGCGGATGGGACCTGCGCAGCAGGTCATGCTGGGCGTCTTCGATCACAGCCTCGACCGCCCGTTGCTGGGCAGGGGTCGCGGCCGTCAGATAGTGGTCGCCTTCGACGCCGGGGGTGTGGTTCGGGTCGATGGTGGCCCGGCCGCTGCCGGTCCAGGTGCTCTTGTCCCGCATCGCCTCGTGCGTGGTGCGGATCCGGGACCGGTGGATCTTCAGGGGCTGCCCGTCGTCCCCGACCAGTTGGTGTCGCTGGACCCACCGCTGGATGGCGACGCGGTCGAACTGCCTCACCCGGCGGTCACCGCCGGCCCGGCTCAGCCCCAACCACAGTTTGCGGCCCTCGTCCGGCGGAACGAAGCTCCGCAGCAGCGTGGAGTGGCCCAGCCACTGCTCCAGCAGGCGCACGGCCCTGCGCGGCAGATTCAGGCTCTCGGCCGCGGTGCGGCCCTTGACGTAGGAGAGCAGGATCGTGGAGTCCCCGGCCCAGTCGACGTCCTGCGTGACCAGGTCCTCGATGCCGTCCGGCACGATGCCGGAGTAGATGCCGAACAGCAACCGGTAGGCGATGAGCACTTCCAGGTGCGGGAACAGGGCCTGCGTCGCGTCGTGGAAGCCGCCCCGGCGGTGGACGAGAGCAGCCGAGATGCCGACGTTGCGGCCGAACGTGGAGATGTTCACCGGCCCGATGGTGGCCAGCAGCCAGCGAAGATTTCGGGGAGTCCATCCGCCCTCGCCGGGATGCTGTCCGTGAGCGACAGCGGTCAGGGCTTGCCGGTGGGCCGCGTACGACTCCTCGACGAGCCGTCGGCAGAGGTCGCCCAGCCGCTGCCACTCGGTCTCGGAGTAGGGAGGCAGGGTGTGGTGGTTCGGCTGAACGTTGAAGTTCCGTCCGGCCGCGAGCTCCAGCGCACCGTCCGTCAGCGAGCCGCCGGCCTGACCGAACGCCTCGATCATCGCGCGGGTGCATGCCTCCCGGCCACCCGAGCATCCCATCAAATACTCGGCCAGCCTGCCCCGTCTGAGCTGGTCAAGGCCGCCGGTGAAGCCCTGCGCGGCCAGTGTCCGCACCATGCCCCGGATCGCCTGGGCGTAATGGTTGACCGTGCCCGCGGAATCCGCAGTGCCGTGCGGATGGATCAGGTCCACCAAGCCGGTGGCCAACTGCCGGGCCAGCAACGGGTTCGACAAGCCGTCCAGCGAGAACGCCGCACGGCTTCCGTCGCTGAACACGCAGGTGATTCCCAGGGGTTGGTCGATCAGCATGGTCGGCATCAAGCAGCCCCGTCCTCGATGTCGTCGTCGAACTCGGCGGCGGCTTCCCGATCGGCGCTCGCGTCGTCGTTCAGTCCGGCTGCGGCGCCGGCGCCCTCATATGCCTCCCGGAAGATGCGCGTTGTGTCCAAGCGCCGGAGGTATTTTTCCGTGGTGAGGACGGTGGAATGTCCTAGAAGATCACGAAGTACCAGCAGCGGGTCGGCCTTGCTGAGGTAGAAGACCAGGGCGGCGTCGGCATCGGTGTCCCGCACAAGCTTCGCGGCCTGCCGGTAGTGCCCGGTGACCAGGTATTCCAAGGTCCTCATCGAGAAGGTGTGACGGCATCGGTGGGGCCAGACGTGCGGGAACCGGGGCTCGAAGCGGGCCCGGATCCGGTCCGAGGTCCGCTCGAAGACCGTGGCCCAGGCGGTGAACGGGCCTCCACCGTTCTTCACCGCCAGCAGGCACGAACCGCCCTCCGAGGCGACCAAGCGACGCCGCTCAGCTGGCGTCAGCGACTCCCAGGGCCGCCGGACCCCGTTGATCAACCCGCCCCGCGCGTCCGGCTCGCTCACCATCAGCGGTTCGCCCCACCGCCGTGGCGGCCGCCAGAGTGAGCCGTCCGTCGTGGCGGCCCGGTCCAGCTCGACATAGTCGTGCAGCCCGGCCAGGGCCTCGTAAGAGGTCCACGTGGTGCGGAACTTCTTGCCCTTGGTGATCCCGGCCGGCACCGGGAACGGGATGGGAACCGCGGTCGGCTCCGGCGGCAGGGCGGGGATCTCCCAGGGAAGCAGGTAGGTGAATTCCTGCAGCCGCATTCCGGTGGCCAGCGCGTGATCCCCGACAGCCGCGTTGCGGGTCAGTTCCCGCCCGTGGAAGCCGGTGTCCTGCGAGCCGTCCGGTGCCAGTCCGCGCAGTCCGTTGCGAAACAGCTCGGTGAAGTCCGGCTCCAGGTACTTGATCGTCACATGCGGCTTCGGGGTGCGGCGGACCGCCAGGTTCACCTTCACTTCCCGGCCGGTCCCGGCGAACAGGGCCCGCGCGGCCCGGTAGGTGAACGGCTCCGCCGTCGCGTACCCCTCGTCGATGGCCCACCGGTAGAACAGCGACAGGATACTCATGTGCTGGCCCCAGGTCGTCGCCGCGAACCGGGCCTTCAACGGACCCGCGGCGCGGTGCTCGGCGTACCGGCTCAGCCCGGCCTTCAACCGCTCCCGCGAGTCGAACAACCCGACCCCATGCTCGGCCAGAAACTCCATCCACTCCTTGACGGCTCGCGCGTAGTTCTCCCACGAGCTCGGCGCGGGCGCCCCGCTGGCCGGAAGCTCACGCACCCACCGGTTCGCCACCGCCGTCGGACGCGGCGCAGCCGGGCCGTCCTCGAAGCGCAGGTCGTCATCGACGAGCACGGGCATTCCCTCGGGGATCAACGGCCGATGCTCGACGTCCCAGGACTGCCAGCCCCGAGACGAGAAGAAGTTCAGGATCATGGGCGCTGACAGTAGAAACACCACACGGCTCAGCGCAAAGCCCAAACATTCAGGCCACCAGCCCAGTTGGAGCCAATCGCCACACGGAAACTAAGCAGAGACAATGTGGCGAAGGCTGTGCAGCTCGAGTTCGTCGGGCAGTTCGGCGAGCTTGCGAATCGTGTTGAAGACCTCGTCGAGCCGGCGTACTCCCAGGCGGCTGCGGCGTTCGGTGATCCACAGCGCCGGGTGCTTCCCCGGGCTGAAGCGGGGCCGGGCCTGTTCGACCCACTCCTCCAGCAGCGGCACGACCCAGTCCAGTTCGTGGACCGTCAGGACGGTACGGCGCTTGGGCGGGCTGCCCCGGGACGCCTTTCCCCAGCGGACCTGCAGGGCCCCGAAGCGGCCGTAGTCACTGGCCCGCAGGTTGTGCCGGAGGTCGGGCAGGTCCAGCATCGACGCCTCTCGGCGTCGCAGGCCGTAGGCGTAGACGAACTTGAGCATGACCGAGTCGCGCCAGGCCGCCAGAGAACCCTTGCGGCCCAGTTTCCCCTTCTGCTCGACCCGGTCGTCGGCCGCGTCGAAAAGCTGCTGCAGTTCGTCGTAGGTCAGGGCCCGTCGGCCGGGCCTGCCTTCGAACTCGGCAACGTGGTCGGCGGTGTTCCAGTCGTGGCAGACCTGGACCGGGAACTGACCGAACTCCTCCGCGCAGGCCGCCGACCAGCCGAAACGGCTGTCCGTGACGAACGCACAGAACAGCTCCAGGTCGTTCTGCTGGCCGCGCACCGTCGAATGAGCGGCTGGCGGATCCTTGGTGAACTGCGCGGCGAAGTATGCCTCCACGTCCTCCGGCGTCCACTGCCAAGGGTAGGCGTTGGTGTACTCGGCGAACCGCCGCACCAGGCGCAGCCGATCCCTGACCGTTTTCTCCGCCAGCAGCCGACTGCGCTGCTGCCGCGACCAGCCCTCCAGCATGGCTTCGAACATCACCGGCCCCGGGTCCAGAGCCCGCACATTCGTCGGCCGGACCAAGTGCATCGCACCGGGCAAATCGCCTGTTCTCACACCCACTCCAACGGTTGCGTTCAACGCAACATCGTGGCGTCAGAAGTCGATCGGGCGAGGCCAGGCCAGTTCTCTTCACCCGAAAGGGGCATGCCCGCCGCGAGTCTGAGCTGGTCGGCAGGCGTTCCCTGGCCTCACCGCATGATGCATCCAATGAAATTCCGCCTCTTTGGTGCCACACCACCTCGCCGGCCGGCGCCCATATCGACGTCGTCCTCGGCCCGGGCCTGGAACGGCAGTACTCGTTGTGCGGCGATCCGGCCGACCGGGAGGTGTGGCGGATCGCTGTCCTCCGCGAGGCCGTGGGGCGGGGAGGGTCCGCCTACGTGCACGGCGAGTTGAGGTCGGGCGACAAGGTCCGGGTACGCGGGCCCCGCAACCACTTCCCACTGGAGCCGGCCTCCCGGTACCGCTTCGTCGCCGGCGGCATCGGCATCACCCCGATCCTGCCGATGCTGGCGGCCGCCGAGGAGACGGGCGCCGAGTGGACCCTGCTCTACGGCGGACGGACCCGGCACACCATGGCGTTCACCCGGGAGTTGGGACGGTACGGCGACCGGGTCACGGTCGCCCCCGAGGAGGAGTCGGGACTGCTGGACCTCGCCTCCGTGCTCGACGACGTCCCCGAGGGCACCCTCGTCTACTGCTGCGGACCCGCGCCGCTGCTGGACGCGGTCGAGGCGCGCTGCCCGGCCGGGGTGCTGCGCCTGGAGCGGTTCCGCCCGAAGGAGGCGGCGGCGACCGGCCCGGAGACGGAGTTCGAGGTCGTACTCGCGCGCAGCGGGCGCACGGTGGCCGTCCCGCCGGACGTCTCCGTCCTGGACGCCGTCCGGGCCGCCGGCGTCGAGGTGCTCTTCTCCTGCACGGAGGGCACCTGCGGCACCTGCGAGACCGACGTCGTCGAGGGCGAGCCGAACCACCGGGACTCGGTACTCACCGACGCGGAACGGGCCGCCGGGGAGACGATGCTCATCTGCGTGTCCCGCTGTCGTGGCCGGCGGCTCGTGCTGGACCTGTGAGCGCCTGACCGGTGATCCGGAGATCGGCGTCGATCCGGGCGACCGTCGCCAACAGGTGCGGCAACAGGTCCCGGCGCACGGACTCCACGGAGTTGCGGCCGGCGTGCACCGCGATGTTCACGCCGGCCACCGCCTCGCCGTCCCGGTCCCGCACCGGCGCGGCGACGGACCTGAGGCCGTCCTCCAGTTCCTGGTCGACGAGCGCGTAGCCCTGGCGGCGCACCCGGCGCAGTTCCGCGCGCAGGGCGTCCGCCGAGGTGAGGGTGCGGGCGGTGTGCGGGCGCAGGTCGGCGCGGGCGAGCCGGGTCTCGATCTCGGCGTCCGGCAGATCGGCGAGGATCACCCGGCCCACGGAGGTGAGGTGCGCCGGGAAGCGGGTGCCGACGGTGATCGACGCGGTCATGATGCGACTGGTCGGGACGCGGGCGACGTACACGACGTCGTCGCCGTCCAGGACGCACAGCGAGGACGACTCCCGTATCTGTGCGACGAGTTGCTCCAGATGCGGTTCGGCGATCTGCGGCAGCGTGAAGCCGGCCAGATAGGAGTAGCCGAGCTCCAGCACGCGCGGGGTGAGCCGGAAGAGCCGGCCGTCGGTGTGGACGTAGCCGAGGTCCGCCAGGGTGAGCAGGAAGCGGCGGGCCGCCGCGCGGGTCAGTTCCGCGGCGCGGGCGACCTCGCTCAGGGTCAGCGCCGGGTGGTCGGCGTCGAAGGCCCGGATGACGGCGAGGCCCCGTTCGAAGGACCTGACGAAGTGCGGTGCGCGGGCTGCATCGGACATCTGGCCTCCGGCAAAAGCCTCACGGCAGGACGTGCGGCACGAACGGCCGTACGCAGTGCGCACGCTATGAGTGCGCGTCCCGCACTGTCAACGACTCCGGGTTGAATCCTCAACGACCCATAGTGGCGCGGGCATTGACCTGAGCTCCGCACCGGCCCTACGTTCCCGCTGAGCACGTTCTCGCTGAGCACGTTCGTGCTGTCTGCGCACAGCCTGTCGGAGCACCTGGTCCGGTCCCACAGGGGGAGTCATGCGTCGTCTGTTCGTCGGCCTCACGGCCGTATCCGTCCTGACCGCCGCGACGGCTTGCGGCTCGTCCGATTCCGGAGGGTCGGACGACGCCGGTTCGTCCGGCGGCACCACCACGGTCAAGGTGGGCCTCATCCCCATCGTCGATGTCGCGCCCCTGTACCTGGGTCAGAAACAGGGCTTCTTCGAGAAGCGCGGACTGAAACTGTCCTTCGCCGGCGCCCAGGGCGGCGCGGCGATCGTGCCCGGAGTGGTCAGCGGCCAGTTCGAGTTCGGTTTCAGCAACATGACGTCCTTGATGATCGCCCAGTCCAACAACGTGCCCGTCAAGGCGGTGGCGAACGGTATCGCCTCGACCGGCGTGGTGGGCGAGGACTTCGAGGCGCTCACCGTCAAGGGCGACAGCCCGATCAAGTCGCCGAAGGAGCTGGAGGGCAAGAAGGTCGCCATCAACACGCTGAAGAACATCAACGAGACCGCGGTACGGGCCTCGGTCGGCGCCGCGGGCGGCGACCCCGACGAGGTGGACTTCGTCGAGCTGGCCTTCGACCAGATGCCGGCCGCGCTCGACGGCGGACGGATCGACGCGGCCATGGTGGTGGAACCGGCGCTGGCCACGATCAAGAACCAGGGCGGCCGGGAGATCGCCTCCCCCATGGTCGACATCCATCCGGATCTGACGGTCGCCATGTACTTCACCTCCACCCGGTACGCGCGGGAGAACCCGGAGGTGGTGAAGAAGTTCCAGGAGGCCACCGCCGAGTCCCTCGCCTACGCCGACACCCACCCCGACGAGGTCCGCGAGATCGTCAGCACGTACACCAAGATTCCCGCGGACGTGCTGGCGAAGGTGACCCTGCCGAAGTGGCCGGTCGAACCGAACCGCTCGTCCCTCAACGCGCTGGGCAAACTCGGTTACGAGGACGGCCTGTTCAAGCGGCTCCCCGACCTGGACGCACTGCTGCCGTGAAGGGGGCGAACGCCGCGCTGGGCGCGGCCGGACTCGCGGTCTTCCTCGCCCTCGGGGAGGCGGTACCGCGCCTCGGCCTGGTCGAGGAGGAGTACTTCCCGCCGACCAGCCGCATCGCCGAAGCGCTCGGTACGGAGGCCGCGGACGGCGCCTTCTGGACCGCGCTCGGCGACACGCTCACCGGCTGGGCGCTGGGCCTGGCCCTCGCGGTCGGCGCCGGAATCGTCGTCGGGGTGCTCCTGACGGTGGTGCCGTACCTGCGCGAGGCGACGGCGTCCACGATCGAGTTCCTGCGCCCGATCCCGTCGGTCGCGCTGATCCCGCTGGCGGTACTGCTCTACGGCACCGAACTGCGGTCGGTGCTGCTCCTGGTCGTGTACGCCGCCTTCTGGCAGATGCTGATCCAGGTCCTGTACGGCGTCCAGGACGTCGACCCGGTCGCCGAGGAGACGGCGCGGTCGTACGGTCTGGGCACCTGGGCCCGGGTCCGGCACGTGCTGTGGCCGACCGCGCTGCCGTACGTCATGACCGGGGTGCGGCTGGCGGCGGCCGTCGCGCTGATCCTCGCCATCACCGCCGAACTCGTCATCGGCGCACCGGGGCTGGGCGCCCGGATCGCCGTCGCGCAGACCTCGCAGGCCGTGCCCGAGATGTACGCGCTGATCGTCGTCGCCGGTCTGCTCGGGCTGCTGATCAACGTCGGGGCCCGGTCCGTCGAGCGGCGGGCGCTGGCCTGGCACCAGTCGGTGCGCGGGGAGGTGGCGGTGTGAGGCGCGTACCGCTGCGGCTGGTGTTCACGCTCGCGCTGCCCGCCGTGCTGGTGGCCGTCTGGTGGGTGTCCTCGGCCGGCAGCGAGGACGTGTACTGGCCGCCGCTGCGCACGATCCTGGAGACCTTCCCGGACGTGTGGACCGGCGAGCGGTGGCGCGGCGACGTGCTGCCCAGCGTGCTCAGGCTCACGGCGGGCTACGCGCTCGCGGCACTCGCCGGTGTCGCGCTCGGCACGCTCATCGGCTCCTACCGGCGGGTGCGGGCGGTGGTCGAGCCGGTACTGGAGTTCCTGCGGGCGGTGCCACCGCCGGTACTCGTGCCGGTCATCATGCTGTTCGCGGGCATCGGCGACACCATGAAGATCGTCGTGATCGCGGCCGGCTGCGTGTGGCCGGTGCTGCTCAACACGGTCGAGGGCGTCCGGGCGGTCGACGCGGTGACGGCCGAGACGGCCCGCTCCTACGGCATCACGGGTGTCGCCCGGCTGCGGCACGTGGTGCTGCGCTCGGCGAGCCCGCAGATCTTCGCGGGTCTGCGCCAGGCGTTGTCGATCGGCATCATCCTGATGGTGATCAGCGAGATGTTCGCCGCCAGCAACGGTCTCGGTTTCACCATCGTGCAGTTCCAGCGCTCGTTCGCGATCCCCGACATGTGGACCGGCATCCTGCTGCTCGGCCTGCTCGGCTTCGTGCTGTCGGTCCTGTTCCAGCTGGTCGAGCGGCGGGCGCTCGGCTGGTACCACGGCCTGCGCGCCGCCGCCCGGCGGCCCGGGTGAGGCTTCCGAAAGGGCGGTCCATGCTCGACGTACGCGGCCTGAAGAAGGTGTACGAGGGATCGGGACGGCACGTCGAGGCGGTGCGCGACCTGACCTTCTCCGTGGCGGCCGGGGAACTGGTCTGCCTGGTCGGCCCGTCGGGCTGCGGCAAGACGACGCTGCTGAAGTGCGTGGGCGGGCTGCTGGAACCGACGGCCGGCGAGGTGTTCCTGGCCGGGCGGAAGGTGGCCGGTCCGCCGCCCGGGATGGCGTTCGTCTTCCAGGAGTACGGGCGCAGCCTCTTCCCGTGGATGCGGGTCGGCGAGAACGTCGGACTGCCCCTGAAACAGAAGGACCTGAGCAAGGCGCGGCGCCGGGAGCTGGTCACGGACGCCCTCGCCTCGGTCGGGCTCGCGGACGCCGCCGGGGCGTACCCCTGGCAGTTGTCCGGGGGCATGCAGCAGCGGGTCGCCATCGCGCGGGCGCTGGCCTACGAGCCCGAAGTGCTCCTGATGGACGAGCCGTTCGCGGCGGTGGACGCGCAGACCCGCGCCGATCTGGAGGACCTGGTACGGCGGCTGTGGCGGGAGCGCGGGATCACCGTCCTGTTCGTCACCCACGACATCGACGAGGCCGTCTACCTGGGCGAACGCGTGGTCGTGCTGTCCGCGTCCCCCACGGTCGTGCGGGAGCAGCTCAAGGTCGACCTGCCGGGCGACCGGGACCAGGTGCACACGCGGGTGGCCCCGCGCTTCGCCGAGCTGCGGACCCATGTGTACGAGCAGATCCAGGCGGCGAAACGCGGGGCGGAACAGCCGGTCAGGACGGACGCGCCGCCGCCTCACTGACCCGGGCCGCCCACAGCCCGCGGACGTGTCCCAGGTGCCGCGTCATCACCCCGCGCACCGCCTCCTCGTCGCGGGCGAGCAGCGCGTCGAGGATCTCCAGGTGCTCCTCGGCCGACGCCCGCAGCCTCCCCTGTTCCACCAGCGCCGTCAGGCCGTACAGCCGGGAGCGCCGGCGCAGGTCGCGTACGACCTCCACCAGGTGGGCGTTGCCGGCCAGCGCCAGCAGCCCCAGGTGGAAGCGCAGGTCGGCCTCGACGTACGCGATGAGGTCACCGGCCGCGGCCGAGGTGACGATCTCCTCGGCCACCGGGCGCAGGGCCTCCAGCGCGACGGCGTCGGCGGTGGTGGCGAGCGCGACGGTGGTGGGGATCTCGATGAGCGACCGGATGTGGGTGTACTCGTCGAGTTGCCGGTCGGAGACGGCGGTGACCCGGAACCCCTTGTTGGGGACGGTGTCGACCAGCCCCTCCTTGGCGAGGTCGAGCATCGCCTCGCGCACCGGAGTGGCGGAGACGCCGAAGCGGGCGGCGAGGCCGGGGGCCGAGTAGACCTCGCCGGGGCGCAGTTCACCCGCGATCAGGGCGGCGCGCAGCGCCTCGGCGACCCGCTCGCGGTGGCTGGGCTTCCTGCTCCCGAGGACGGGCAGGGCAGGACCGGTGGCGTTCGCGTTCACAGCACTCACAGCACGAACCCCGCGGGGAAGGGGTCCTCGGGATCGAGAAGGTACTGCGCGGTGCCGGTGATCCAGGCGCGCCCGGTGAAGCTGGGCAGCACGGCGGGTCGGCCTCCGACCTCGGTCGTGCCGAGCAGTCGGCCGGTGAACCGGGTGCCGATGAAGGACTCGTTGACGAACTCGGTGTGCGGGGGGAGTTCGCCCCGGGCGTGCAGCTGGGCCATGCGGGCACTGGTGCCGGTTCCGCAGGGCGAGCGGTCGAACCAGCCGGGGTGGATCACCATGGCGTGCCGGGAGTGGCGGGCGGTGGCGTCGGGTGCGGTCACCTGGACATGGTGGCAGCCGCGGATGGACGGGTCCTCCGGGTGGACCGGCTCCTCGTCCTCGTTGATGGCCGCCATCAGGGAGAGGCCGGCGGCGAGGATGTCGTCCTTGCGGGACCGGTCGAAGGGCAGCCCGAGCCGCTCCAGTGGCAATATCGCGTAGAAGTTGCCGCCGTAGGCGAGGTCGTACGTCACCGTCCGGCCGTCGGGCAGGGCCACCTCGCGGTCGAGGCCGACGGCGAAGGAGGGCACGTTGCGCAGGGTCACCGCCCTGGCCGCGCCGCCCTCCACCGCCACCTCGGCGACGACGACTCCGGCGGGGGTGTCGAGACGGATGGTGGTGACGGGTTCGACGACCTCGACCATGCCGGTCTCCACGAGGACGGTCGCCACGCCGATCGTGCCGTGGCCGCACATGGGGAGGTAGCCGGAGACCTCGATGTAGACGACGCCCCAGTCGCAGTCGGGGCGGGTGGGCGGCTGGAGGATCGCGCCGCTCATGGCGGCGTGGCCGCGCGGCTCGTTCATCAGCAACCGCTTGACGTCGTCGCGGTGTTCGCGGAAGTACAGCCGCCGCTCGTTCATGGTCGCGCCGGGAATGGTGCCGATGCCGCCGGTGACCACACGGGTGGGCATGCCCTCGGTGTGGGAGTCGACGGCGTGCAGGACGATTCTGCTGCGCACGGCCCTGCCCCCTACGCCAGTCCGGCCGCGAGGGCCTTCTCGGTGGCGGAGCAGACGGCGGCCTCCTGTTCGGGCAGCAGCGGCACACGCGGTGGGCGGCAGGCGCCGCCGTGCCGTCCGGCGAGGTCCATGGAGAGCTTGATGGCCTGCACGAACTCGACCTTCGAGTCCCAGCGCAACAGCGGGTGCAGCTGCCGGTACAGCGGGTCGGCCGTGGACAGGTCACCGGCGACGGCGGCGCGGTACAGCTCGACGCAGGCGGCGGGCAGCGCGTTGGGGTATCCGGCGATCCAGCCCTTCGCCCCCGCGAGCGCCAGCTCCAGCAGGACGTCGTCGGCACCGGCCAACAGGTCCAGTTCCGGGGCGAGTTCCGCGATGCGGTAGGCGCGGCGGACGTCGCCGGAGAACTCCTTCACGCCCTGGATGTGCCCCTCTCCGTGCAGCCGGGCGAGCAGCTCGGGCACCAGGTCGACCTTCGTGTCGACGGGGTTGTTGTACGCGACGACCGGCAGACCCGCCCTCGCGACCTCGGCGTAGTGGGCGAGGACGGAACGTTCGTCGGCGCGGTAGGCGTTGGGCGGCAGCAGCATCACCGCGCCGCAGCCGGCCTCCCGTGCCTGCTCGGCCCAGCGCCGGGCCTCGGCGGACCCGTAGGCCGCGACGCCGGGCATGACCCGTTCCCCGCCGACGGCGGCGACGGCGGTCTCGACGACCCGGGCGCGTTCCTCCGGGGTGAGCACCTGGTACTCGCCGAGGGAGCCATTGGGTACGACACCGTCGCAGCCGTTCGCCACCAGCCACGCGCAGTGGTCCGCGTAGGTGTCGTGGTCGACGGAGAGGTCGTCGTTCAGCGGGAGCGCGGTGGCGACGAGGACGCCGCGCCAGGGGCGGTGGTCGGTCATGAGGGTCCTCTCTCGGGCTGCTGCGGCTGGTCGGGCTGTTGCGGCTGGTCGGGGTGGTCTGGCGGGGCGGGCAGGTCGGGCTGGTCCCGCAGGGGCGGGTGGTCCCGGTGGCCCGGCTGGTCCCGCAGGTCCGGCTGGCCCCGGTGGTTCGGCTGGCCCCGCGCATCCGGGTGGTCCCGCAGGTCCGGGTGGTCCCGCAGGTCCGGCTGGCCCCGGTGGTCCGGGTGGTCCCGCAGGTCCGGCTGGCCCCGGTGGTCCGGGTGGTCCGGGTGGCCCCGCTGGTCCGGCTGGTCCAGGTGGTCGCGCTGGTCCGGGTGGTCCGGGTGGCCCCGCTGGTCCGGCTGGTCCAGGTGGTCCCGCTGGTCCGGCTGGTCCAAGTGGTCGCGCGGGTCCGGCTGGCCCCGGTGGCCCGGCAGGCCCCGCAGGTCCGGGTGATCCGGCTGGCCCCGCAGGTCCGGCTGGCCCCGGTGGCCCGGCAGGCCCCGGTGGTCCGGCTGGTCCGGGTGGTCCGGCTGGCCCCGCAGGCCCGGCTGGTCCGGCTGTGGCTGGGCGAGGACGCCGAGGGGTACGGGGCGGGCGAACGGCCGGCGGGGAGGGGTGGCCTCGCATCCGGTGAGGCCCGCGACGGCGGTGGCGCACATCCGCCCCTGGCACCAGCCCATCCCGGCCCGGGTCAGCAGCTTCACGGTGCGCACGTCGCCCGCGCCGAGTCCGTCGACGGCCTCCCGGACGGCACCGGCGGTGACCTCCTCGCAGCGGCAGACGAGGGTGTCGTCGGTGACCTGGTCGGTCCAGTGGGCGGGCGGGGCGAAGGCGGCGGTGAGGGCCTCGGCGGAGGCCCGCAGCGTCTCGCGGGTCCGCGCGGCCGGCGCCGGACCGGCCGGTTCGGGCCCGTTGCCCCGGAGCCGGGCGGCGATCGAGCGTCCGGCGATGTGCCCCTCGGCGAGCGCGAGGGCGGCGCCGCCGACGCCGGTGGACTCCCCGGCCGCCCAGACGCCGGGGACGCTCGTGCGCTGCTCGGCGTCGACGGCCACGGCCGTTCCGTCCAGGCGGCAGCCGAGGCCGTCGGCGAGGTCGGTGTGCGGGAGCATGCCGTGGCCGACGGCCAGGGTGTCGCAGGGGAGGTACCGCCCGGTGCCGCGCCGGACGCGTCCGTCGGCGTCCAGGGCGGCGACGGTGACGCCGGTGAGCCGGTCGACTCCGTGGGCGCGGACGACGGTGTGCCGGGTGAGGGGGCGGACGCGGTGGCGCAGGAGCCGGGCGGCGTATCCGGCGCCCTCGGGGAGCTTGCCGGCCAGGGCGCGGGCGTGGCGGGCGACCCGCCTCGGGTCGGCCGACTCCACGAGCGCCGCCACCCGTGCCCCGGCCGCCGCGAGCCCGGTCGCCACGGGCAGCAGCAGCGGCCCGGTGCCGGCGACGACGACGGTCCGTCCGGGCACCACCAGCCCGCCCTTGAGCATGGCCTGGGCGCCCCCGGCGGTGATTACGCCGGGCAGGGTCCAGCCGGGGAAGGGCAGGACGTGCTCGTAACCGCCGGTGGCGAGCAGCACCGCGTCGGCCTGCACGGCGACCGGCTCGTCCGGTACGGGTCCGAGCAGCGCGTGCACGGTGAAGGCGCCGGACCGCTCCTCGACGAACCACACATGATGGCCCGTCAGGACGCGTACGTCGCCGGCGGCGAGCCCGTCCCGCAGCCGCTCCCAGGTGCGCCACCGGTGGTGCAGCGCCCGTGGCCGCCGGGCGCCCAGCTCGGCGGCGGGCTGCCGGAAGAACTGCCCGCCCGGCCGGTCCGCCGCGTCCACCACCGTGACCCGTAGCCCTCCTTCGGCCGCCGCCAGCGCCGCCGCGAGCCCGGCCGGCCCGGCCCCGATCACCGCGAGGTCAGTCCTCATGGCCGGTCCCCTCCTGGGTGCGGATCACGTCGCCCGGGTGTACGGGGACCAGGCAGGCGCGCTGGTTGGGGCGGTCGTTGACGGTGACGAGGCAGTCGAAGCACACGCCGATCCCGCAGAACACCCCGCGCGGCCGGCCCGTCTCCCGGGTGGTGCGCCAGGAGGTGATGCCGGCCGCCCACAGCGCGGCGGCGACCGTCCGGCCGGGCAGCGCCTCGACCGTCCGTCCGTCGACGGTGACCGTGAAGGCGGGCGCCGGCCGGGCCCGGACCAGCCGGAGCGGGTTCACCGGACCTCCTCGGGAAAGCGGTCGGGGCGGAACGCGGTGAGGTCGAGGGCGGGCCGCTCGCCGCTCAGCAGTTGGGCGATCAGGTGTCCGGTGCCGGTGGAAAGGCCGATGCCCGCGCCCTCGTGCCCGCAGGCGTGGAAGAGACCGGGCGCCCTCGGGTCGGGGCCGATCGCCGGGAGGTGGTCGGGCAGATACGGCCGGAATCCGGCGTACGCCCGCAGGACCCGTACCCGCGTGAGGAAGGGGAACAGCCGGGTCGCGCCCGCCGCCAGCGCCCGCAGCGCGGGAAGGGACACCGACCGGTCGAAGCCGACCCGTTCGCGGCTGGCACCGATGAGGACCGGTCCCGCGGCGGTGCCCTCCACGACCGGGGAGGTCTGCAGGGCGGCCGAGTCGCTGGCCACGTCGGCGACGTAGTCCGCGGCGTACACCTTGTGGCGTACGCGGGGCGGCAGGGGCTCGGTGACGAGGACGTAGCCGCGTCTGGGCAGGACCGGCAGCCGTACGCCGGCCAGGGCGGCCAGTTCGCCGCCCCACGGTCCGGCCGCGTTGACGACGGCCGGGGCGTGCAGGTCGCCGCGGTCCGTGCGGACGCCGCGCACGGCGCCGTGGGGGCCGCGCAGGACGCCGGTCACCGTCCGGCCGGTGTGCAGCCGGGCCCCCGACGCCCGCAGCAGGTGGGCGGCGGCCAGGGCGGGCATGACCTGGGCGTCCTGCGGATAATGCACGGCGCCCGCCAGGCCGGGGGCGAGACGGGGTTCGAGGTCGTGCAGCCGGTCCGCCGGGACGCCCACCGCCTCCACCCCGGCCGTCCGCTGGCCGGCGGCGAAGGCCTCCAGCCCGGCCAGTGCCTCGGGGGTCTCGGCGACGACGACACCGCCCTTGGCCTCGTACTCGACGGCGCGGCCCAGCTCCCCGGCCAGCGTGGTCCACAAGCGGGCGGACAGCAGGGCGAGTTCCAGCTCGGGTCCGGGTTCCTTGTCGGAGACGAGGAGGTTCCCCTCCCCCGCTCCGGTGGTGCCGCCGGCCACCGGGCCACGGTCCACCACGGTCACGTCGAGCCCGGCGCGGGCGGCGTACAGCGCACAGGCCGCGCCCACCATTCCGGCCCCGACCACTACGACATCGCAGGTCAGCGGCGTGCTCACGTCAGTACTATGTCACACAACACACTCTCTGGGAACAGGGCGGAGCCCGCTCGCGCAGTGGATCACTCGGGGGCGGGGACCACCCTCAGATGGGCCGCGGTACGGCGAGGGCGGGCCGGACGGTACGGGGTGCGGCGGGGTTCGCGCAGGACCAGCGTCAACCGGGTGTAGCCCAACTCCTCCAGCGCCCGCGGCGTTTCGACCACGACCCGGCACTCGGTGGCGCCCCAGCGCGGGTCGGGGTGGTGCAGCGGCCGTACGGCACCGTCGAGTTCGACGGCCTCCGCGCCGACGGCACGGATCCAGTGCGGCAGGCCCTGGCGGTAGGCGGCCTCCATGATCGGGTCCTGGGCGATGTCGCGGCGGACGGCCTGCAGGCCGTTGTCGTGGCCGTACCGCTCCAGGGCGCCGGCCAGGTGCGCCAGCATGGGCAGGCACCAGCTCGACTCGTGCTCCCCGAGGACCGCGGCGGCGTCGGGGTGGAACAGGACGAATCTGAGGAAATTGTCGCCCGGCATGGCCGTCGGATGCGGTCCGGCCCCCCGGAAGAGTGTCCGGAAGGCGCCGTTGGACAGCACCACGTCCCAGCGGTGGTCGACGACGAGAGAGGGGAAGGACACGGCCTCCAGGAGCGCGGTGTAGTCCTGGAGATACGCCTGGGCGTCGGGGGTCGTGGGGACGGGCCGCGGCGCCGGCCGCTGCCCTCCTGCCTGAAATGCCATCGGGAGGTCACCCCTCTTGCCTATGCGGCCTTCTCGCGGCGTCCCGATCCTGGTGCCCCGACGCGAGGCGTGTCAACTATCGTGGCATTTCGTGCCTGTTGACGGCTGAAATAGGCCACAGTTGTGGCGAGACCTGGATGTGAGTTCGAGCGGCAGGCTACTCTCCGGGAAGTTCACGGCAACCGCTTGTGAGAAGCCTGTGAGGCCTGTGAGAGACGTAGGAGAGCTGTCGGTGACGGGTGGCTTCGAGGGTCCGGGTGCCATGCCGACGGCCGTGCTGTCCGCCGTCGTCGCCCGCGTCACCGCACTCGCGGACCGGCTCGGCGTGCCCGCCGCCGAGGTCTTCGACGTCGGCCGCCTGTCCGCCGCCTCCGGCGTCCCCGAGTCCGTGGCGGGCGCCCTGCTGAGCGGCCGGCCCGCGGGCGAGCCGGATGTGCAGGCCCGGTTCGTGCAGCGGCTCGACCTGCTGCGCCGCACCCGGCTGAAACCGAACGGACGCAAATACACCCAACAGGAGATCGCCGACGGCGCCGGCATGTCCCGGCAGCAGGCGGGCGCCCTCATCAACGGCGACCGGCGGCCCACCATGGAGCACTGCGACGCCATCCAGCGCTTCTTCCGGGTGCACGCGGGATTCCTCACCGCAGAGGACCCCGAGGCGCTCGCCGGCGCCCTCCAGCACACCGAGCAGGAACTGCTGCAGCAGCTCGCCGACCGGGAACGGAAGGCGGCGGCCGCCGCCAGCGACCCGCTGGAGCGGCTGCTCCAGGACCACGGCGTCCGCGGCATCGCCTGGCGGGCCGCTCAACTGCCCACCGACCAGCACCGCGACAAGGTCGCCGAATGGCTGGACATGCTCCTGGAAAGCGTCAAGCGGCCCGAGTCGTGAGCCTGGGGAGAGACGTGGGCATCGGTAGGGACATGCGCCGCCTGTGCGGCGAGTTGGTCGAGGAGCTGACGCTCCCCGCCCCGGCGCGGCCCGCCGAGTTGTACGCGGCGCTGTGCGAGGCGATGAGCAGACGGCGGGGGCGTCCGGTGCTGTTCCGCATGGCCGCCTTTCCGCCCGGGACAGCCAGCGGCCTGTGGCTCGACATGGCCGACCAGGACCTGGTCGTCGTCGAGGAACGCACCGCACCCGACCACCAGTTGGTCATCCTGGGTCACGAGCTGTGGCACATGAAGGCCGGGCACTGCGGGCACCACGTCGAGGGAGCCACGGTCGCGGCCCGGCTGCTGGACGCCGACGGCCGGGACGAGCGGGACGAGGAGGTCCTGCGCGCCACCGTGCGCACGGTCGCCGCGCGTTCCCGCTTCGACCTCGCCGACGAGAAGGAGGCGGAGGCCTTCGGGCTGCTGCTGGCCAGCAAGTGCCGGACGTGGCTGGACGGTTCGGCCCTGCGCGGGCCGGTGCAGCGGGACCACCTGGCGGGACGGATCGGGGCGTCGCTGGGCTATCTGGGCTGATGACTTGGGCTGATGGCTCTGGGCTGATGGCTCGATCGGCCCATGGCGAGCGGCGTACGGGGCGCGGCTCGGCGGGATTGTCAGTGGTGGGCGGCAAGCTGGGAGTGTGCCGCCGCTGTGCGGGGGCGCGCGACCGCTGACGTCGTTGTGGGGAGAGCCGACCGATGACCACCACCACCGCCGTACTGACCGACCACGAGCGCACCGCCGTTCAGGCCTACCTGCGGCTCCTGCACACGGTGCGCGCCGGTTTCGACACCGCGGCGGGACCGGCCGACGCCCCTCGTCCGCCCGTCGTCCCGCCCTCCGTGCTGGCCGAGGCGGAAGAGGCGCTGGCGGCCGCGGGACTGGCCGGCAACGAGGAGGAGTTCTTCCGGCTGCTGCGGAGCTGGTGCCCGCGGCCCTGACGCCGGGCCCGGCGGGGGTCGTACGAGGAGCCCGGCGGGGCCCGCACGCGGGGGTGGACCGGGGGTTCGCGTGCCGCGCGCGCGGAGCGGACGGCGGTCGCACGCTGGGACGGACGGGGATCGTACGTGGCGCCGAACGGGAGTCACACGTGAGGCCGGACAGGGGGGTGCGCGAGCCGCACGCGCGGAGGGACGGGAGTCGCGTGCGGGGCCGGACCCGGGCCCCGCACGCGGGCCGGACCGGCGATTCACAAGCCGCACACGCGGACGGGCACGCCCTCCCTCGTCGTGCGGCCGACCGCGCCGTGCTCGCTCACCGGTGCCGGCCGGGCACCGTGCCCTGCCCGCGGCCGACCGCCGGGAGCGTGGGCGGCGCGCCGGAAGGCTCAGGTGTGCGGGACCGTGACCGCCGTGGCGACCAGTCCGTGCCCGGCGGTCCAGCGGCCGTCGAAGTGGGTCAGCCGCCGGCCGCCCACCGTCGGTCCCGGCACCAGGAGGGTGGCGCGCAGGGTGCCTCGGCGCGGGTCGCCCGGGTTCACGGAGATCTCGATGTCGGCCTCCATGAAGTCCAGCCACTGCCCGGTGAGGGGGAACCACGCCTTGTAGACGGACTCCTTGGCACTGAACAGCAGCCGGTCCCAGTGGACGCCCGGACGCTCCTCGGCCAGCCGGCGCAGCCGCTCCGCCTCCACCGGCAGGGACACGGTGGGCAGGACGCCGTCCGGGAGCGGCCCGTCGGGTTCGGCGTCGATGCCGAGTGAGGCGAGGTCGGTGGCGCGGACCAGGGCGGCGGCGCAGTAGCCGTCGCAGTGGGTCATGCTGCCGACCAGCCCGGCGGGCCAGCGCGGCGCACCGCGTTCGCCGGTCAGCACGGGCTGCGCGGGCACACCGAGCTTCTCCATGGCCCGGCGGGCGCAGGACCGGACGACGGTGAACTCCCGGCGGCGCTTGGCGACCGCCCGGGCCACGAGCGCCTCCTCCTCCGGGTAGAGGGGAAGGTGCCCCACGTCGTCCCGGCCGTGGGCCTCCACCGTGACGACCGTGTCGGGCAGCAGCTCCTCGATCACCGGGCCACCTCCTCTCGCGTCGGCGACGGCAGGATGCGGCGCAGCGCTCCCGGTGGCCCGGTCCGCTTGCGCCATTCGCGGGGGTAGCCCACCGACACCTCCTCGAACCGGACGCCCTCGTGCCAGGTGGTCCGCGGGATGTGCAGATGCCCGTAGACCATGGTGTCGACCCGGAACCTGCGATGCCAGTCGGCCGTCAGGCTCGTACCGCACCACATGGCGAACTCGGGGTACCACAGGACGTCGGTGGGGTGCCGGTCCAGCGGATAGTGGTTGACGAGGATCGTCGGCAGCCCGGCGGGGAGCGCGGCGAGTCTGCGCTCGGTCTCGGCGACCCGCGCCCGGCACCAGGCGTCACGGCTCGGGTAGGGGTCGGGGTGCAGCAGGAACTCGTCGTTGCACACGACGCCGGTGCCGTGGGCGTACGCGAGTCCCTCGTCCTTGGTCGCGGATCCGGCGGGCAGGAACGAGTAGTCGTAGAGCAGGAACAGCGGCGCGACGACCGCCGGGCCGCCGGCTCCGTCCCACACGGGGTACGGGTCCTCGGGTGTCGTCACGCCCAGCTCGCGGCACATCTCGACGAGGTGCTCGTAACGGGCGACGCCACGGAGGGTGACGGCGTCCTTGGGATGCGTCCACAGTTCGTGGTTGCCGGGGGCCCAGACGACCCGGCGGAAGCGGTCCGCGAGGGTGCCGAGGGCCCAGCGGATGTCGGAGACGGTCTCCGCCACGTCGCCGGCCACCAGGAGCCAGTCGTCGTCGGACTCGGGGCGCATCCTCTCGACCAGGGCGCGGTTCTCCGCATAGCCGATGTGCAGGTCGCTGATGGCCCACAGCTGCCCCGGGCCACCGTCCGTCGCCGTCATCCCCCACCCCTTCCGGACACGCGTTCGACGCCACGAGATCACATCGCGGGCCCCGGTCACAAGGGCGGCTCGCCCACGCCGGACCTGGGCGTCCCGGCCGCCCCGCGGCACCGCCCGTGCATCCGTGTGACGCGCTTTGCGTCGGGAGGCGGGGAACCCCCTATGATCGGCCCAACACCACCGCCACGATTCCCTCCGCGCAGGGCGGCTTGGTGTCCCTCCAACCCCCTGGCCGGGCACGGCCCCGCTTCGCCCTGCCCGCGAACCGTGAAAGGCGGCCTGCATGGTTTCTCCCGTACGCGTCTGGCTCAACCGCACGTACGCGGAGAACGTCTTCTTCATGGATCAGCTGCGGAGAAATCCCGCCGACCGGGCCGTCGAGATCCATGCCACGCACGGCGACCCGGACTCCCCCGTGCTGGCCGCCGCGGACACCGCCGACCTGGAGCCGGAGGGCCTGTCCCCGGCCGGTTACGTCGAGTACGCCCTGGACCAGTGTGTACGGCGCGGCATCGACGTGTTCGTGCCCCGGCTGTACCAGTCCGCGATCGTGGCCCACCGTGCCGAGTTCGAGGCGGCGGGTACGGCGCTGCTGGCGCCGCCGCCGGAGGCGGTGGCCGTCTTCCACGACAAGGTGATCGCCTACGAGGCGGTCCGGGCGATCGGCGTTCCGGTGCCGCCGTGGTGGCGGGTCCGCACCGCCGACGAACTCGTCTCGGCCGTCGAGGAGCTGGAGGCGCACGGGCACCGGGCGTGCTTCAAACCGGCGTCCGGCGCGGGCGGCGTGGGCTTCCGGATGGTCACCCGGGACCCCTTCTCCCTCACGCACCTGAACGGCTTCCCGAGTCCGTCCGTGCCGCTGCACCTGGTCGTCGAGGCGCTGCGGGCCGCCGAGGAGCCGGTCGACTGGCTGGTGATGCCGCGGCTGGAGCAGCCGGAGGTCTCGGTGGACTGTCTCACCGGGCCCGACAACCGGGTGCGGCTGGCCGTGGGCCGTACCAAGGACGGCCGCCGCCGGGGTTTCACGCTCCACGAGCAGTGGCTGGCGCCGGCCCGGCGGATCGCCGAGGCGTTCGGGCTGCACCACCTGTCCAACGTGCAGTTCCGGATGTACGGCGACCGGCCCGTCCTGATGGACGTCAACACCCGGCCGGCCGGGGGCCTGCACCAGCTGGCGCTGTGCGGGATCAACGTGCCCTGGGCGGCGGTCCGGCTGGCCCTCGGTGACGACCCGGGCGAGCTGACGCCGCCGTTCCTCGGCCAGGACTACACGGTGGTGTCCGGACCGCGGCACCTGCGGCCCGTCTCCCTGCCGCATCAGCGCACGGACCTCCCCACCGTTCCGGCTCCGGCTCCGGCTCCGGCTCCGGCTCCGGCTCCGGCTCCGGCTCCGGTGAAGTATCCGGCGGTCACCGCGTCGGCCGCCGGCCCGATCACCGCCCCCGCACCGGACCCGGCCGCCGGGGCTCCCGCGTAGGACGCGGCCGAGAGGCCGGCCGCCCTACCTCAGGTACGCCAGACCCGGGTGGGCGGCCGTGTAGCCGTCGACGAGGCGGTGGGCGACGTCGACCGAGTCGACGAGCGGGTGCAGGGCGAAGGCGCGTACCGCTGCCGTGCGGGAGCCGGACCCGGCCGCTGTCAGGATCTCGCGCTCGACCGCCTTGACCGCGCAGACCAGGCCGGTGGCGTGGCCCGGCAGCGGGTCCACGGCCACCGGGTGGGCGCCGTTCGCGTCGACCAGGCACGGGACCTCGATCACGGCGTCGGCGTCGAGGACCGACAGCGTGCCGCGGTTGCGGACGTTGAGGATCAGGGTGGCGCGCTCGTCGCGGGCGACGGCCCGCATCAGCGCCAGCGCCACCTTCTCGTAGCCGCCGGACAGGTCGTCGGCCTCACGGTCGCCCGCGCCCGCCGCTTCACGGTTCTCGGCCATGTAGGTGGCCTCGCGCTCGGCGCGGGTGCGGTCCCACGTCGCGAGGGCGGGGGTGTCGGGGCGGCGCATCTCGTCGTAGAACCGGGCCTGCTGGTCGCGCAGGAACGCGCCGCGGGTGCGGTCGGCCTCCCGGTAGGCGCGGACGGTCTCCCGGTTGAAGTAGTAGTAGTGCAGGTACTCGTTGGGGATCGCGCCCAGCGAGCGCAGCCACTCGGGGCCGAACAGCCGCCCCTCCTCGAAGGAGCCGAGCAGCGCCGGGTCGGCGAGCAGCCGCGGGAGTTCGTCGCGGCCCGCGACGCGCAGGCCGCGCACCCAGCCGAGGTGGTTGAGGCCGACGTAGTCGATCCACGCCCGGTCCGGATCGGCGCCCAGCACGCGGGCGACGCGGCGGCCGAGGCCGACCGGCGAGTCGCAGATGCCGATGACGCGGTCGCCGAGGTGCCGGGACATGGCCTCGGTGACCAGGCCGGCCGGGTTGGTGAAGTTGATGACCCAGGCGTCCGGCGCCAGCCGGGCCACGCGGCGCGCGATGTCGACGGCGACCGGGACGGTGCGCAGTCCGTACGCGATGCCGCCCGCGCCGACCGTCTCCTGCCCGAGGACGCCCTCGGCCAGCGCCACCCGTTCGTCGTCGGCCCGCCCTTCCAGGCCGCCGACGCGGATCGCGGAGAACACGAAGTCGGCGCCGCGCAGCGCCTCGTCCAGGTCCGTCGTCGCGGTCACCTCCGGCGCGTCCGGCACCCCGGCGGCCTGCTCGGCGAGCACCCGGGTCACCGCCGACAGCCGGGCCGCGTCCAGGTCGTGCAGCACGACGTCCGTCACGCGTCCCTCGGAGCGGTCCCCGAGGAGCGCGCCGTACACGAGCGGCACCCGGAATCCGCCGCCGCCCAGAATCGTCAGCCTCACGCCCGCACCCTTCCGTCACCGAGCCGCGCTTTCCGCCTGGCGCCGATCATGGCACGGCCGGGTACCCACTCGCGTGCTCCCGCCCTCCCCCTGTCCAGGGGGCTGTCCCGGGGCGGGGCGGGCACCCTACCCTCGGCCCGGTGACCGCCCCCACCGCGCACGACCGCCTGCTGTCGGTGCTCGCCGCGTTCGACCACGAGCACCCGGCGCTGTGCCTGACGGACATCAGCCGCCGGGCCGGGCTGAGCCTGACCACCGCGCACCGGCTGGTGGGTGCCCTGGCCGAGTGGGGCGCGCTGGAGCGGGACGAGTCGGGTGTCTACCACGTCGGGCTGCGGCTGTGGGAGGTCGCCGCGCTCGCCCCGCGCGGTCTGCCGCTGCGGCAGGTCGCGCTGCCGTACCTGGAGGACCTGTACGAGGCGACGCACGAGAACGTGCAGTTGGCGGTGCGGGACGGTGGCGAGGTCGTCTACATCGAGTGGTTGGCGGGGCGTTCCTCGGTCGGCGTGCACATCCGTGTCGGCGCCCGCTGGCCGCTGCACGCCACCGGGGTCGGGCTCGCCCTGCTCGCCCATGGCGAACCGGAGTTCCAGGAGGCGTACCGCGTGGGTCCGCTCGCCTCCTTCACCCCCTGCACGATCACCGATCCGGAGCGGCTGCGCCGGGTGCTGGCCGAGGTGCGGCGCACCGGCGCGGCGGTGAGCGACCGTCAGGTCACCGACGACGCCCTGTCGGTGGCCGCTCCGGTGTACGGCCCGGACGGCACGGTGACCGCGGCCGTCTCGGTCGTCGTACCGCACGCCGGCGCACAGGTGCCGACGCTGGTCCCCGCGGTGCGACTGACGGCGCGCGGGATCTCGCGGGCGCTGGGGTGGCGGCCGGAGAAGGCGGTACGCGCAGGCGCCGGGCGTCCGTCCGGCCGGTGAGGGGCAGGGTTCCGCCGCCGGGCACCGGATATCCCTCTCACCGGTGAGGACGCGACACCGGGGGCCTCGTGATACTGGGACGGCCCTTGCCCCGAGGAGCCGCCCATGACCGCCCGGTCCCCGCTCGCCTCCGTCGTCGCACGGCTGCGTACGACGAATCCGTACGCCGTCGACGCGGCCGTCGCCGCGCTGGTGCTGTTCGCCGTCTCCCTGCAGTGGTTGTTCCCGGACGAGGGCGACGATCCGCTGACCTGGCGGGGCTGGCTGCTGGGGGCCGCCACGGCGCTGCCTCTGGTGTGGCGGCGCGCGGCGCCCTTCGCGACCGCCTGTGCCGTGTCGGTGGCCACCCCCACGCAGGCGCTGTACCACGCGCCGCCGCCCGACCTGATGTACGGCGGGTTCGTCGTCCTCTACACCATGGCCGCGCTGGCCCGGCCCTGGCAGCGGCGCCTGATGCTGGCGGGCTGGCTGATCGGGGTCGCCGTCACCATCCGGCACAGGGAGGACGCAGAGCCCTTCGAGTACGCCTTCCAGTTGCTGAGCATCGTGTGCGCGTACGCCCTCGGCGCGCTCGCCCGGACCCAGCGCGCCTACACCGCCGAACTGGAGGACCGGGCCCGGCGGCTGGAGCGTGAGCGGGCCGCCGACACCGCGCGGGCCATGGCACAGGAACGCTCCCGTATCGCCCGCGACATGCACGACATCCTGGCGCACGCGGTCAGCCTGATGGTGGTGCAGGCCGAGGCGGGACCGGTCGTCGTGCGCAGTGATCCGGCGCGCGCGGAGGCCGCGTTCGAAGCGATCGCGACCGCCGGCCGGGACGCGATGACCCAACTCCGGCGCATTCTCGGCGTACTCAAGCAGGAACAGTCGGCAGTCGCACCGCAACGCCTGCCGCAGCCGGGTGTGGCCGCGCTGCCCGGCCTGGTCCGGCAGGTGGGCGAATCGACCGGGCTGCGCGTGGAGTTGCGGGTGACCGGCGAGCCGCGCCCGCTGCCGCCGGACACCGAGGTCGCCGCCTACCGCATCGCCCAGGAGGCACTCACCAACACGGTCAAGCACGCGTACGCTTCCTCCGCGACGGTCGGACTCGACTGGGCGGAGGGCGAAGTGACCTTGACGGTGACGGACGACGGACGGGGCCCGGCCGCCCCGGACGGCGGCGGACACGGGCTGATCGGCATCCGGGAGCGGGCCGCCGCCTGCGGGGGCGGGGCCGTCTCCGGCGGCGGGCCGGACGGCGGCTTCCGCGTCGTCGTACGCCTGCCCGTCCCGGCCGGACGGCGGGCGGCGCTCGGGTGACTGTCCGGGTGGTCGTCGCGGACGACCAGGAGCTGGTCCGCAGCGGGTTCAGCATGATCCTGGAGGCACAGGCCGACATCGAGGTCGTCGCCGAGGCGGGCGACGGTGCCGAGGCGGTGGCCGCGGTCGAGCGGCACGCGCCCGACGTGCTGCTCCTGGACATCCGTATGCCGGTCATGGACGGCCTCGACGCGGCCCGGCGGGTGTGCGCGCGGTCCGCCTGCAAGGTCGTCATGCTGACCACCTTCGATCTGGACGAGTACGTGTACGAGGCGTTGTACGCGGGCGCCAGCGGCTTCCTGCTCAAGGACGTGCGCCGGGACGACCTGGTGCACGCGGTACGGGTGGTCGCGGCCGGCGACTCGCTGCTGGCACCGGCGGTGACGCGCCGGCTGGTCGCGGACATCGTGCGGCGCCGGCGGGAGGAGGCCATCGCCGAGGTCACCCCGCAGCGCCTCGATGTGCTGACCGCCCGCGAGGTGGAGACGCTGCGGCTGCTGGCGCGCGGGCTGTCCAACTCCGAGATCGCCACGACGCTGTTCGTGAGCGAACACACCGTCAAGACCCATGTCAGCAACGTACTGAGCAAGCTCGGTCTCAGGGACCGGGTGCAGGCGGTGATCTGCGCTTACGAGACCGGCCTGGTGGCCCCGGGCTCCCCCTGACGGGTGAGACGGGCGGCGGACTCCCCCGTCAGGGCGAGTCCCGTAAACCACTCCCTCCGGCGATCCGGCACCGTGCCGTCGGCACGAGTCTGTTGGCGATGCCGAAAGACGCATCCCCAGCCGGATGACGATTGCCGGGAGGCACCGTGCTGTCCACACTCGCCCGGGCGGCGACCCGCCGCCCACTGACCGTGATGCTCCTGTGGGGCCTGTTCCTGCTGCTCGGCTTCGGCCTCGGTACGGGTGTCTTCGGAAAGCTCTCCGACGACGTGCCCGACGTCCCCGGGACCGAGTCGGAGGTCGCCGGCGAGTACCTGGACGGCCTCGACCCGTCGGGTGAGTCGATCACCGCCGTCGTCGAGGCCGCCGCCGTCTCCGCGCCCGGGGTGCGCGCCCAGGTGGAGCTGGCCGTCGCCGATCTGAGGGAGATCGCGGGCGTCGCCGCGGTGCCCGACCCGTACGCCATGCGCGGCCTGGTCGCCGAGGACGGACGGGCGCTGATCCTGCCCGTCGCCTTCGAGGGGAGCCTGGACGACGACGCCGAGGAGGCCGCGGTGGACGCGGCGGCCGGCCGGCTGCACGGGATCGACGCTTCCGGGGTTCATGTCAGCGGCGGGCCGCTGCTGGGTGAGCAGCTCGGCGAGCGGGCCCAGGAGGACGTGAAGAACGCGGAGTTGATCTCGCTGCCGGTCGTGCTGGTGCTGCTGCTGGTCATCTTCGGCGGGCTGCGCGCCGCGGGGCTGCCGCTGCTGGTCGCGGTGGCGGGCATCGCGGGCGCGTTCCTGGGCCTGTTCGCCTTCAGCCAGTTCACGGACATCTCCGTGTACGCGATCCAGGTCACGACGATGCTGGGGCTCGGCCTCGCCGTGGACTACGCCCTGCTGATGCTGGTCCGCTTCCGGGAGGAACGCCGGGACACCACCGATGTGGTGGAGGCCGTGCACCGCACGGTGGCCGCGGCCGGGCGGACCGTGCTCTTCTCCGGGCTGACGGTGGCGGTGAGCCTGGCCGGGCTGCTGGTCTTCCCGAGTACGTTCCTGCGCAGCATGGGTCTGGCGGTGGCCGCGGTGGTCGTCGTCGACATGCTCGCCGCGCTGACGCTGCTGCCCGCGCTGCTGGCACGGTTCGGCGGGAGGATCGCCCCGGCGAAGGTGCGTCCGAAGGGCGAGGAGGGCCGGCTCTTCGCCCGCCTGGCCCGCTTCGCGGCCCGGCGGCGCGTGGCCGTCCTCGCGGTGGCCGTCCCGGCCCTGCTGGTGCTGGCGCTGCCCGTCACCGGCATGCGCATCAACATCGGCGACGCGCAGCAGCTCCCCAGGAGCACCGAGGCCCGGCAGCTGTACGACGCCGTGGACGCGCACTTCCCGCCGGGCACCGGGGTCTCGCCGGTCACCGTGGTCCTGCGGCCGGGCACCGACGCGGCGACGGCCGACCGGATCCGCGCGCTCGCGCCGGGCACCGAGAGCCGTGACCTGCCCGGCGGGACGACCGTGCTCGAACTGCCCCCGGCCGGCACCGTCGACGGCAGGGCCGCCACCGAACTGGTCGAACGGGTACGGGACATCCGCGGCGACGCCCCTGTCCAGGTCGCCGGCACCGCCGCCCAGCTGGTCGACTTCCGGCAGATGCTCGCCGACCGGGCGCCCTGGGCGGCGCTGACCGTGCTGGCCGGGATCTTCGTGCTGCTGTTCGCCTTCACCGGGTCGGTGCTGCTGCCGCTGCGCACCATCGCGACCACGCTGCTCAGCCTCGCCGCCGCGCTCGGCGCCGTTGTCTGGGTGTTCCAGGAGGGTCATCTCGCCGGGCTGATCGGGGCCGAGGGGCTGGGCGCGCTGAGTCTGACCGCCCCGCCGCTGATCATCGCGATCGCCTTCGGACTCGCCATGGACTACGAGCTGTTCATCCTGGCGCGGATGCGCGAGGCCCGGGAGCAGACCGGCGACGACCGGGAGGCCGTGGTGACCGGGCTGCGCCGCTCGGGGCGGGTGGTGACCTGTGCCGCGCTGCTCCTCGCGGTGGTGTTCGGCGCGTTCATGACGGGCGGCTTCTCCCCGATCCTGCAGATCGGGCTGGGCCTCACGCTGGCGGTGCTGATCGACGCCACGGTCGTACGGATGCTGCTGGTGCCGGCGACCATGGCGCTGCTGGGCCGCCGCGCCTGGTGGGCTCCGAGGCCGCTGCGCCGGGCGCACGAGCGGTTCGGTGTGCGCGAGGAGGCGGCCGCGGCCCCGGTCGCGCCGCAACCGGCGCACCACTGAGGCACCGGCCGGCCGGCGGACTTCGTGAGCATGAACTGGTTCTGCTGCGGCCGCTGAGCGGCGACCCGGTCCTCCGCAGGAGGGCGCAGGGGCTCCACCCACGTGTGGGGCCCCTGCGTCGTGGTCCCGACGAGGCCGCTCAGCGCAGCTCCGCCCGGAAGGCCGCCGGTGTCTGTTCCGTGTGCTGCTGGAAGAACTTGGAGAAGTTCGCCGCGTCCGGGAAGCCGACCGCCGCGCCGACCCGGCCGATCGGCATGTCGGTGTGGGCGAGAAGGCGCCTGGCCTCCAGGACGACGCGTTTGTCGATGAATCCCTTGGGCGTCTCGCCGGTCGCGGCGCGCACCGCGCGGACGAGGGTGCGGCGGGAGTAGCCGAGCGCGTCGGCGTAGGCGCTGACGCTGTGGTTGGTGGCGAAGCCCCGCTCGACCGCGTCCCGGAAGAGCGTGAAGGTGGTGTCGCCCGGCGTGTCCGCCCGCCCCTGGCGCGCCGCCTCGGCGGAGCTGACCGCGAGATGCGCGAGACGCAGCAGGAACGCGGACAGCGTGTGGCGCAGTACGGCGGTGTGCAGGCTGAGCGGCAGGGTGGTGGCGTCCTCGTACTCGCGCCGCAGCTGGTCGAGCGCGGACGTGAGCCCGGCGAGCCGTGTCTCGTCGGGGTGGAGCAGGGGCGGCAGGTCGTAGCGGTAGAGGCCGGTGGCCTCCACGGTGGCGCGGGGCAGGAAGCCGGGCTGCATGGTCAGCACCGTTCCGCGGTACTCGCTCGTCTGCGAGAAGCGGTGGACCTGTCCGGGCCGGATCCACAGCAGAGCGCCGGCCGTCGCCTCGTACTCGGCGAAGTCGATCATGTGTCGGACCGGGCCGCCGGTGAAGAGCATGACGACGTGGAAGTCGATGCGGTGCACGCGGTGCAGCGGGGCCTGCGCGTGCCAGGTGCGGCCGGCACCCATGGGACCGACCTGTATGCCGACGCCGAGGAGGCTGAGATCGACCGGGAAGGGGAACGTTCTGATCCCGTCGCCGCCCCTGGCGTCACCGCCGCCGCCACCGTCTTGGATGTTTTCGTCCGCCATGTCCTTCTCGTGCCGTCCCACCCGTGCGCCCGGACGCCGGGGCGTGTCCCAGTTTCACCACAGGCTGGCACACCTCGACCTTCACTCTCAAAAGTCAGACTTTTAAGTTTGAACACGCCAGACCATTCTTTCGCTCCGATCGAGGATTTCTTGAAGATGAGCACGCACACAGTGGACGGCGCGGACCGCTTCGAATGGACCGAACTCGACCGGCGTGCCGTCGACACCGCCCGAGTTCTCGCGGCCGATGCCGTGCAGAAGGTCGGTAACGGCCATCCGGGCACGGCGATGGCCCTGGCCCCCGCGGCGTACACGATCTTTCAGAAGGTGATGCGTCACGACCCCGCCGATCCCGAGTGGACCGGCCGCGACCGCTTCGTCCTCTCCCCCGGCCACACCTCTCTGACCCTCTACACGCAGCTCTACCTCGCCGGGTACGAGTTGGAGCTGGCCGACCTGAAGGCGTTCCGCACGCACGGCTCCAAGACGCCCGGCCACCCGGAGTACGGGCACACCGCGGGCGTGGAGACCACCACCGGCCCGCTCGGCCAGGGCGTGGCCAACGCGGTGGGCATGGCGATGGCCGCCCGCTACGAGCGCGGCCTGTTCGACCCGGAGGCGGCCGAGGGCGAGTCCCCGTTCGACCACACCGTCTGGGCGATCGTCTCCGACGGCGACCTCCAGGAGGGCGTCTCCGCCGAGGCGTCGTCGATGGCCGGCCATCAGAGGCTCGGCAACCTCGTCTTCCTCTACGACGACAACCACATCTCCATCGAGGGCGACACCGCGACCGCGTTCTCCGAGGACGTGCTCAAGCGCTACGAGGCCTACGGCTGGCACGTGCAGCGCGTCGAGCCCGCCGAGAGCGGCGACGTCGACGTGCGCGCCCTGTACGCGGCGCTGACGGCGGCGAAGGCCGAGACCGGGCGCCCCTCCATCATCGCCATGCGCACGATCATCGCCTGGCCCGCCCCGAACGCCCGGAACACCGAGGCCTCCCACGGCTCCGCCCTCGGCGAGGACGAGGTCGCCGCCACCAAGCGCGTCCTCGGCTTCGACGCGGAGCGGTCCTTCGAGGTCGCCGGCGAGGTCCTCGCGCACACCCGCCGGGCCCTGGACCGGGGCGCCGAGGCGCACGCCGCCTGGGACAAGCGGATCGCCAAGTGGCGCGCCGACCAGCCGGAGCGCGCCGGGCTGTTCGACCGCGTGGTCGCCGGCCGGCTGCCCGAGGGCTGGGAGGACGCCCTGCCGGTGTTCGAGACCGGCAAGTCCGTCGCCACCCGCGCCGCCTCCGGGAAGGTCCTCCAGGCCCTCGGCCCGGTACTGCCCGAGCTGTGGGGCGGATCCGCCGACCTGGCCGGCTCGAACAACACCACGATCGACAAGACCAGCTCCTTTCTCCCCGAGGGCAACCCGCTGCCGGAGGCCGACCCGTACGGCCGCACCGTCCACTTCGGCATCCGCGAGTTCTCGATGGCCGCGGAGATGAACGGCGTCGCCCTGCACGGCAACACCCGCGTCTACGGCGGCACCTTCCTGGTCTTCTCCGACTACATGCGCAACGCGGTGCGCATGTCCGCCCTGATGCAGCTGCCGGTGACGTACGTGTGGACGCACGACTCCGTGGGCCTCGGCGAGGACGGCCCGACCCACCAGCCGGTCGAGCACCTGGCCGCGCTGCGCGCCATCCCCGGTCTGAACGTCGTCCGCCCGGCGGACGCCAACGAGACCGCGACCGTCTGGGCCGAGATCCTCAAGCGGCACTCCACCCACCCGGCCCCGCACGGCCTCGCCCTCACCCGCCAGGGCGTACCGACGTACGAGCGCGATCCGGACGCGGCGCGCGGCGGATACGTCCTCGCCGACGCCTCCACCGGCGCCCCGGACGTCGTCCTGATCGCCACCGGCTCCGAGGTGCGGCTCGCCGTGGCCGCGCGGGAGGCGCTGGAGTCGGAGGGCACGCCCACCCGGGTGGTGTCGATGCCGTCCGTGGAGTGGTTCGAGGAGCAGCCGCGCGAGTACCGCGAGAGCGTGCTGCCGCCGTCCGTGAAGGCCCGGGTGGCCGTGGAGGCCGGTATCGGGCTCACCTGGCACCGGTTCACCGGGGACGCGGGCCGCATCGTCTCCCTGGAGCACTTCGGCGCCTCCGCCGACGCGAAGACCCTGTTCACCGAGTTCGGCTTCACCGCGGAACACGTGGCCGCCGCCGCCAGGGAATCCCTGGCCGCCGCCCGCGGCTGAGCCGACCCCTGAGAAGCGAGAAGCGGAAAGAGAAGATGATCACTGTGACCGAAGCAACCGCGACCGCGGGAGCACTGCGACGCCTGACCGACCAGGGCGTCTCCATCTGGCTGGACGACCTGTCGCGGCGGCGGATCGAGTCCGGCAACCTCGCCGAACTGATCGAGACGAGGAACGTCGTCGGCGTCACCACCAACCCGTCGATCTTCCAGGCCGCCATCGGCTCGGGTGAGGGCTACGAGGAGCAGCTCGTGGACCTGGCGACCCGGGGCGTCACCGTCGACGAGGCGGTCCGCATGATGACCACCGCCGACGTCCGCGCCGCCGCCGACGTGCTGCGTGGCGTGTACGACGCCACCGGCGGCCGGGACGGCCGGGTCTCCATCGAGGTCGACCCGCGTCTCGCCCACGACACCCGGGCCACGATCGCCGAGGCCCGCCAGCTGGCCTGGCTGGTCGACCGCCCCAACGTGATGATCAAGATCCCGGCGACGAAGGCCGGTCTCCCGGCGATCACCGAGGTCATCGGCGCCGGCATCAGCGTCAACGTCACGCTGATCTTCTCCCTGGAGCGCTACCGCGAGGTCATGGACGCCTACCTCGCCGGCCTGGAGAGGGCGCGGGCGGCCGGACTCGACCTCGCGGCCGTCCACTCCGTCGCCTCGTTCTTCGTCTCGCGCGTCGACAGCGAGATCGACAAGCGCCTGACGCTGCTGGGCACGGACGACGCCCTCGCCCTGCGGGGGAAGGCGGCGCTGGCCAACGCGCGACTGGCCTACGAGGCGTACGAGAACGTCTTCGCCGGTGACCGCTTCACCGCCCTCGCCGGCGCCCGCGCCAACCCCCAGCGCCCCCTGTGGGCGTCGACCGGGGTGAAGGACCCGGCATTCCGGGACACCCTGTACGTGGAGGAGCTGGTCGCTCCCGGCACCGTGAACACGATGCCGGAGGCCACCCTGAACGCCGCCGCCGATCACGGTGACGTGCGGGGCGACGCGGTCACCGGTGGTTACGCCCAGGCCCGGGCGGACCTCGGGGCCGTGGAGCGGCTCGGCATCTCGTACGACGAGGTGGTGCAGCAGCTGGAGCAGGAGGGCGTGGCCAAGTTCGAGGTGGCCTGGCAGGACCTGCTCGACGCCGTGACGAAGTCCCTCGACAGCAAGGGAGTTGACGGGGAATGAGCGAGGACCTTCCCGCTACGACGGTCCACGAGACCAAGGCGACGAAGGAGGCCAAGGAGGCCAGGACCGCCCGGGAGGCGGCGGGGCCGTCGCACGCCGAGGAGGCCGAGAAGTCCCGGCCCGCAGGGGCGCCGAAGGCCGCCAAGGGGGCCGGATCCGCCCGGACCGCCAAGAAGTCCCAGGCGGCCAGCGCCGCCAAGGGCGCGAAGGCGGAAGGGGCCGGCCAGAAGGCCGTCACGCCCGTGGCGCCGCTCGACTGGAGCAACCCCCTGCGCGATCCCCAGGACCGGCGCCTCCCCCGCATCGCGGGACCGTCCGGACTGGTCATCTTCGGCGTCACCGGCGACCTGTCCCGCCGCAAGCTGATGCCCGCCGTCTACGACCTGGCCAACCGCGGCCTGCTGCCGCCGGGCTTCTCCCTGGTCGGCTTCGCCCGGCGGGACTGGGAGAACCAGGACTTCGCCCAGGTCGTGCACGACGCCGTCAAGGAGCACGCGCGCACGCCGTTCCGCGAGGAGGTCTGGCAGCAGCTCGCCGAGGGCATGCGCTTCATCCCCGGCGACTTCGACGACGACAACGCCTTCGAGCAGCTGCGCAAGGCCGTCGAGGAGCTGGACGCCTCCCGCGGCACCAGCGGCAACTACGCCTTCTACCTCTCGGTGCCGCCGAAGTTCTTCCCGAAGGTCGTCCAGCAGCTCAAGAAGCACGGGCTGACCGACGCCCCGGACGGCTCCTGGCGCCGCGCGGTGATCGAGAAGCCGTTCGGACACGACCTGGACAGCGCCCGGGACCTGAACGCGCTGGTGCACGAGGTCTTCGACCCGGAGCAGGTCTTCCGCATCGACCACTACCTGGGCAAGGAGACCGTCCAGAACATCCTGGCGCTGCGCTTCGCCAACCAGATGTACGAGCCGATCTGGAACCGGTCCTACGTCGACCACGTGCAGATCACGATGGCCGAGGACATCGGCATCGGCGGCCGGGCCGGCTACTACGACGGCATCGGCGCCGCCCGCGACGTCATCCAGAACCATCTGCTCCAGCTGATGGCCCTGACCGCCATGGAGGAGCCCGCCTCCTTCGACGCGGCGTCGCTGCTCACCGAGAAGCTGAAGGTGCTGAAGGCGGTACGGCTGCCGGACGACCTCGGCGAGCACACCGTGCGCGGGCAGTACGCGGGCGGCTGGCAGGGCGGCGCGCAGGTGCCCGGTTACCTGGAGGAGGAGGGCATCGACCCGGCCTCCACGACCGACACCTACGCGGCGATCAAGCTGGGCATCGACAACCGCCGCTGGGCGGGCGTCCCCTTCTACCTGCGCACCGGCAAGCGGCTGGGCCGCCGGGTGACGGAGATCGCGGTGGTCTTCCAGCGCGCCCCGCACTCCCCCTTCGACTCCACCGCGACGGAGGAGCTGGGCGAGAACGCGATCGTCATCCGGGTCCAGCCCGACGAGGGCATGACGGTGCGGTTCGGCTCCAAGGTGCCGGGCACGTCCATGGAGATCCGGGACGTGTCCATGGACTTCGCGTACGGCGAGTCGTTCACGGAGTCCAGCCCGGAGGCGTACGAACGCCTCATCCTGGACGTCCTGCTGGGCGACGCCAACCTGTTCCCCCGTCACCAGGAAGTGGAAGAGTCCTGGCGGATCCTCGACCCGATCGAGGGGTACTGGGCCGCGCACGAGAGGCCCGCGCAGTACCCCTCGGGCGGCTGGGGACCGCGGGAAGCCGACGAGATGCTCGCACGAGACGGACGGAGCTGGCGCAGGCCATGAGGATCGACCTGACCGACACCACGGCAAGCAAGATCAACAAGGCGCTGGTGCAGGGCCGCCGGGCCATCGGCACCCCGGCCGTGGGCATGGTGCTCACGCTGGTGATCGTCACCGACGAGGAGAACGCCTACGACGCGGTCAAGGCGGGCGAGGAGGCCTCGCACGAGCACCCCTCGCGCACCCTGGTCGTCATCAAGCGTCACCCCCGCAACCTGCGCGACCGCACCCGCTCGCACCTCGACGCCGAGGTCCGGGTGGGCTCCGAGGCCGGCACCGGTGAGACGGTCGTGCTGCGCATGTACGGGGAGGTGTCCGAGCACGCCGACTCGGTGGTGCTGCCGCTGCTGCTGCCGGACGCCCCGGTCGTCGTGTGGTGGCCGGTGGAGGCACCGGACGACCCCGCGGGGGACCCGCTGGGTGCGCTGGCGCAGCGCAGGATCACCGACCTGTACGCGGTGGAGCGGCCGATGGAGGTCCTGGAGCGCCGGGTCCGCGCGTACACGCCCGGCGACACCGACCTCGCCTGGACCCGGCTGACGCTGTGGCGCTCCATGCTCGCCGCGGCACTCGACCAGGCCCGGGTGCCGGTGACCTCGGCGACCGTCGAGGCCGAGGCCGAGAACCCGGCCGCCGAACTGCTGGCCCGCTGGCTGGAGGCCCGGCTGCACGTCCGGGTCGACCGGGTGGTCACCGACGGACCGGTCGTCACGGCCGTCCGCCTGGGCACCGCGAACGGCGAGATCGTCATCGACCGGCCGGAGGGCCCGCTCGCCACGATGACCCTGCCCGACCAGCCCCCGCGCTCCCTCGCGCTCAAGGTCCGCTCGACCGCCGAACTCATCGCCGAGGAGCTCAGGCGCCTCGACGCCGACGATATGTACGCCGTCGCCCTGCGCGGCGAGGCCGGCAAGGAGACCCCCGTCCATGTCTGACACCCCGAAGCTCGACCGGCGGCCCGAGTGGACCGCGCTGGCGGACCACCGCAAGGACGCGCTGCCGCGGCCGGACCTGCGCGAGCTGTTCGCCTCGGACCCCGGGCGGGCGGAGCGGTACGTCGTGCGCGTCGGCGATCTGCGCATCGACTACTCCAAGAACCTGGTCACCGACGACACGCTGGCCCTGCTGCGGGAACTGGCCACCGCCACCGGCGTGTTCGACCTGCGCGACGCCATGTTCCGCGGTGAGCGGATCAACATCACCGAGGACCGGGCGGTGCTGCACACCGCGCTGCGCGCCCCGCGGGACGCGGTGATCGAGGTGGACGGCGAGAACGTCGTCCCCAAGGTGCACGCCGTGCTGGACCGCATGACCGACTTCGCCGACCGGGTCCGCTCCGGCGAGTGGACCGGCCACACCGGCAAGCGCATCCGCAACGTCGTCAACATCGGCATCGGCGGCTCCGACCTCGGTCCGGCGATGGCGTACGAGGCGCTGCGGGCCTTCAGCGACCGCTCGCTCACGTTCCGGTTCGTGTCGAACGTGGACGGCGCCGACCTGCACGAGGCGGTCCGGGACCTGGATCCGGCCCAGACGCTGTTCATCGTGGCGTCCAAGACGTTCACCACCATCGAGACGATCACGAACGCGACCTCGGCGCGCTCCTGGCTGCTGGCCGGGATGGACGGCGACGAGAAGGCGGTCGCCAAGCACTTCGTCGCGCTGTCGACGAACGCCGAGAAGGTCGCCGCGTTCGGCATCGACACGGCCAACATGTTCGAGTTCTGGGACTGGGTCGGCGGCCGGTACTCGTACGACTCGGCGATCGGCCTCTCCCTGATGATCGCCATCGGCCCGGACCGCTTCCGGGAGATGCTCGACGGCTTCCGCATCGTCGACGAGCACTTCCGCAACACCGAGGCCCCGGACAACGCCCCGCTGATCCTGGGTCTGCTGGGCGTCTGGTACGGCAACTTCATGGGCGCCCAGTCGCACGCCGTACTGCCGTACAGCCACTACCTGTCGAAGTTCACGGCCTACCTCCAGCAGCTCGACATGGAGTCCAACGGCAAGTCGGTCGACCGCGACGGGCGTCCGGTGGAGTGGGAGACCGGTCCGGTGGTCTGGGGTACGCCCGGCACCAACGGGCAGCACGCGTACTACCAGTTGATCCACCAGGGCACCAAGCTCATCCCGGCCGACCTGATCGGCTTCGCCCGGCCCGTCGCCGAACTGAGCGACGAACTCAAGGCCCAGCACGACCTGCTGATGGCCAACCTGTTCGCCCAGGGGCAGGCGCTGGCCTTCGGCAAGAGCGCCGAGGAGGTCCGGGCGGAGGGTGTGCCCGAGGAGCAGGTGCCGCACCGCACCTTCCGGGGCAACCACCCCACCACGACCGTGCTGGCCACCGAGCTGACCCCGTCCGTACTCGGCCAGCTCATCGCGCTGTACGAGCACAAGGTGTTCGTGCAGGGCGCGATCTGGAACATCGACTCCTTCGACCAGTGGGGCGTGGAGCTCGGCAAGGTCCTCGCCAAGCGCGTCGAGCCCGCCCTGACCGAGGGCGCTGACGTGCCCGGTCTCGATCCGTCCACGGCCGCGCTGGTGGCCGCCTACCGTGAACTGAAGGAAGTGCACTGACATGCAGATCGGTCTCGTGGGTCTCGGCAAGATGGGCGGCAACATGCGCGAGCGTCTGCGCAACGCCGGCCACACCGTCGTCGGATACGACACCAATCCGGAGAAGGCCGACGTCAACAGCCTGGTCGACCTCGTCGACCAGCTGGACCGGCCGCGCGCGGTCTGGGTGATGGTCCCGGCCGGCGCCGCCACCCAGCACGTCATCGACCAGCTCGCCACGCTGCTCAAGCCCGGCGACACCGTCATCGACGGCGGCAACTCCCGCTGGACGGACGACGAGAAGCACGCCGAGGAGCTGGGCAGGCGCGGCATCAACTTCGTCGACGCCGGTGTCTCGGGCGGTGTGTGGGGCCTGAAGAACGGCTACGCCCTGATGGTCGGCGGCGAGAAGGAGACCGTCGAGGACCTGAAGCCGGTCTTCGACGCGCTCAAGCCCGACGGCCCGTACGGCTACGTCCACGCGGGCAAGGTCGGCGCCGGCCACTTCTCCAAGATGGTCCACAACGGCATCGAGTACGCCATGATGCAGGCCTACGCCGAGGGCTGGGAGCTGCTGGAGAAGGTCGACTCCGTGGACAACGTCCGCGAGGTCTTCCGCTCCTGGCAGGAGGGCACCGTCATCCGCTCCTGGCTCCTCGACCTGGCCGTCAACGCCCTCGACGAGGACCACCACCTCGACAAGCTGCGCGGCTACGCGGAGGACTCCGGCGAGGGACGCTGGACCGTCGAGGCGGCCATCGACAACGCCGTGCCGCTGCCCGCGATCACGGCCTCGCTCTTCGCGCGGTTCGCGTCCCGGCAGGACGACTCGCCGCAGATGAAGATGATCGCCGCGCTGCGCAACCAGTTCGGCGGGCACGCGGTGGAGGCCGCCAAGAAGTAGGCGCTCCTCGGGCGGTCCGGAAAGCGCGTTGACGTGATCGGCCGGTTCGGGTCAGAGTCCATCCCTGATGGAGATCAACGACCTGACACCGGCCGAGACGCGCGTCTGGCGGGCGTTCGCCACGGGCACCGCCGTGGACTTCCGCGCCGCCGACGACGAGGACCCGGCCGGCGGCGGCACTTGGGGCCCCGAACGGAGCGTACGCGCGAGCGTGTTGCGCGCCCTGCTGCTCGACGGCCCCCGGGCGGACGGCGAGGTGGCCGCGCTGAGCCTGGCGGGCGCGCGCGTCACCGGGCCGCTGGAACTGGCGTACGCGACGGTCGACCACCCCGTGCGGCTGCGGCACTGCCACTTCGACGACGTGCCCAGGCTCTACGCGGCCCGGCTGCGCGAGGTGAACCTGAGCGAGTCCGTCCTGCCCGGCCTGATCTCGCACGCCGTGCGGCTGGACGGCGTACTGCGGCTGACCCGCGTCCGGTTCGGCGGGATGGTGCGGCTCGGCGGTGCGGAGATCACCGGCAGCCTCTACCTGGAGAGCACGGAGATCCACGCGCCGGACACCGAGGGGGCGGTGCTCCAGCTGAACCAGGCGGTGCTGGGGGCCGACCTGTGGGCGCCGGGGCTGCGCGCCCGGGGTACCGTGCGGCTCGACGGCGCGCGGGTGGCCGGGACGGTCAACCTCACCGACGCGGTACTCGACCGGCCGGACGGCACCGCCCTGCAGGCCGAGACGCTCGCGGCCGAGGCAGATGTGCTCATGCGGCACGCCGAGGTGCGGGGCCGGCTGGAATTCCGCGGCGCGCGCATACCCGGCCGGTTGGACCTGTCGCAGGCGCGCCTGGTCAATCCCGGGGGAACCGCGCTGCGCGCGAGCAGTTGTGTGATCGGTGAACTGTGGCTGCGCCAGTGCCCGAAGGTGGAGGGCAACCTCAATCTGCGCCGCTCCCAGGTGGACGTGCTGTTCGTCGAACCGGAGGTGGTACCGCACTGGGTCCAGCTGAACGACCTCACCTACACGTCGCTCGTCCCGCACGAGCCCGCCGAGCGGCGGCTGCCGATGCTGGAGCGCGGCGACAGCTATCTGCCCTTCATCTACGAGCAGTTGACCGCCTCCTACCGCCGGATCGGCGACGACGACGCGGCCCGGCTGGTCCAACTCGCCAAGCAGCGCCGGCACCGCCGCACCCTGCCCTGGTACGGCCGGGTCTGGGGGCTGCTCCAGGACGCCGCCGTCGGCTACGGCTTCCGTCCGCTGCGGGCCGGCGGCTGGCTGCTGTCGCTGCTCGCGGCCGGCTCGGTCGCGTACGGCCTGCGGCACCCGCCGCCGCTCAAGCCCGCGGAGTCCCCCGACTTCAACCCGGTGTTCTACACGCTGGACCTGCTGCTGCCGGTGATCTCCTTCGGTCAGGAGAGCGCGTTCGCGCCCGAGGGGTGGTACCAGTACCTCGGTTACGTCCTGATCGTCATGGGGTGGATCCTGGCCACCACCGTCGTCGCCGGTGTCACCCGCACCGTCAGCCGCCAGTGAACCCCCGCACCGCGTGCTGCGCCGCCAGCCGGACCGGGGCGTTGGCCGCGCCGTAGCCCCGGTAGCCGCCGTCCCGCTGGACGAGTTCGAAGAAGACCCGGCCGACGGTGTGCGTGTAGCAGTGCCGGAAGGTGCCGTGCGCGTCGCGGTCGTAGAGGATGCCCAGCTCCCGGTACGTCTCCAGCTCGCCGTCGGCGAACTCGAAGCGGGCGGCCAGGTCGTCGTAGTAGTTGGCCGGGATCGGCAGCAGCGGGCCGCCGGCGGCGCGGCAGCGGCGGGCGGCGGCGACCACGTCGTCGGTGGCCAGGGCGATGTGCTGGGCGTGCGCGGTGTCGTCGGTGGGCGCCGCGCCGACGGTCAGGACGATGCGGACCCCGCCGTCGTCGGTGCTGACGGCGCGGCTGCGCAGCAGGCCGTAGGGGTCGGCGACGTCCACGCTCTCCTGCGGGCGCAGCCCGAGGACGGCGCGGTGGAAGAGCACCGCCTCGTCGAACTGGTGCCAGGGCTGGGTGAGGGAGAGGTGGTCGACGCGCCAGGCCGCCCCGGCCTCGGGGTCCGCGCCGGTGTCCGCGAAGTCGGCCCGCCAGTCGGGCAGTCCGGGGCGCTCGGTGGCACAGAAGAACAGCTCCGTGCCGTCGGGCGCGGCGACCGCCTCCAGCTGGGCGTCCCCGGGGGCGCGGCGGCGTGGCAGTACCGGAGCGAGCAGGGCCTCGGCGCGGCCGGCCGCCCCGGCGGGGTCCGGCGACTCCAGGCCGACGGCGGCCAGCCGGGTGCCGTCGCGGCGTTCGGCCGGTCCGGTGTTGACCAGGACCCTGGCGTCGCCCCGCTGCCACAGGTCGACGGGCTTGCCGCGGTGGCGTGCGGTGCGGGCGAAGCCCAGCGCGCCGAGGACGGCCGAGACGGGTGCGGCGTCGGGCGTGACCAGTTCGGCGAAGGCGACCCCGGTGGGCGGAGCGGGCGCGGGCGGCGCGACGAGGCCGGCCGTCTCCTGGAGCGTCAGCAGGGAGCGCTGGGCGTCCACGGCCGTGGGGCCGGCCTCGGACTGCCGGAAGACGTCGTTGAAGACCTCCAGGGACAGTGGACCGTCGTAACCGGCGCGCAGTACGTGCCGCAGCAGTCCGGCGACGTCGAAGCCGCCCTGGCCGGGGAAGCAGCGGTAGTGGCGGCTCCACTGGAGGACGTCCATCGCGAGCAGCGGGGCGTCGGCGAGCTGGAGGAAGAAGATCTTCTCCCCTGGGATGTCCTCGATGCCCTTGGGATCACTGCCGCGGGAGAGGATGTGGAAGCTGTCCAGGCAGGTACCGAGCGCGGGGTGCCCGGCGGCCTCGACGACGCGCCAGGCGTGGTCGTAGGTGCTGATGTGCCGGCCCCAGGCGAGCGCCTCGTAGGCGACGCGGATGCCGTGGTCCCCGGCCAGGCCGGCGAGCCGGCTCAGCTGTTCGGCGGCGAGGGCGTCGTCGTCCAAGGCGTGCGGGGAGACGCTGGAGCAGACGAGGACGGTGTCCGCGCCGAGCCTGCGCATCAGCTCGAACTTGTGCCGGGCGCGGTGCAGCGCGCGGGCGAACTCGTCCACGGGCAGTGCCTCCACGTCCCGCATGGGCTGGTAGAGGTCGATGGTGAGGCCGAGATCGGCGCAGCGGGCGCGGATCTCCTCGGGGGTCAGGGGGCTGGCCAGCAGGTCGTTCTCGAAGATCTCCACGCCGTCGAAGCCGGCCAGGGAGGCGGCCGTGAGCTTCTCGGTGAGGGATCCGCTGAGGGAGACGGTGGCGATGGACGTCCGCACGTGGCTACCTCTTTCCTACTGCGGGGCCCCGAGGGCACCCGCCAGGTCGGTGATGTCGGCGAGCATCCGCACGGCGTCGGGTTCCCGCCCGGTGAACAGCCGGAACGCGTCCGCGGCCTGGAAGACGGCCATGCCACCGCCGTCGAGCGTGGCGCAGCCCAGCGCGCGGGCGGCGCGCAGCAGCTCGGTCTCCAGCGGGCGGTAGACGACCTCGGCGATCCACAGCCCGGGGTGGAGCAGTCCGGCGGGCAGCGGCAGGCCGGGGTGGGCGGCCATGCCGGTGGGGGTGGCGTGCACGATGCCGTCGGCCCGGGTCAGCAGCCCGGCCAGCCGGTCCGGGGTGGCGTGGGCGGCGCGGCCGTCCCCGAAGTGGCGGTTCAGCTGGGCGGCGAGGGCGGCGGCCCGCTCGGGCATCGCGTCGACGACGGTGACCCGCCCGGCGCCCAGGGTGAGTGTGGCGTGGGCGACGGCCGCGCCCGCGCCGCCGGCGCCGAGCTGCGTGATCCGTTCCAGCGGCGCGTCGGGCAGCCCGCGGGCGAAGGAGGCGGCGAAGCCGGTGACGTCGGTGTTGTGGCCGGTCGCGCGGCCGGTGTCGTCGAAGACGACGGTGTTGACCGCGCCGAGCGCCTCGGCCTGCGGGGCGAGCGCGTCCAGGTGCTCGATGACGAGCTGCTTGCAGGGGTGGGTGATGTTCAGCCCGTCGAATCCCAGGTCCCGGGCCGCGCGCAGCAGGTCGCCCACCGCCTCGGGCCGGACACCGAGGGTGTCGATGTCGATCAGCCGGTACAGGTAGCGCAGACCCTGCCGGGCGGCCTCCCGCTCGTGCAGTGCCGGGCTGAGCGACGGGCCGATGCCGGAGCCGATCAGCCCGACGAGATACGAGTCCTTGGCCACCGGGGACCTCCTGAGCGGCTCGGGCTGCTGCCCGAGCGACCAATGTACGAACCAGTACGTTAGTCATAGCAGGAGGGTGGGGCGTGTGGGAAGGCGGAGCCTTCTAGAATCACCGGCACGCCCCAGCCCGCAGCCCCTGCCCCGCAGCCGGAGGAACCCGATGACCAGCGTCGACGAACCGGCACGAGCCGCCGCGCGCACCCGTGACGCCGCCCGCACCCGGGCCGAGATCCTCGACGTGGCGACGCGCGAGTTCGCCCGGGCCGGCTACGACGGTGCCCGCGTCGACGAGATCGCCGCCCGCACCCGCACCACGAAGCGGATGATCTACTACTACTTCGGCGGCAAGGAGCAGCTGTTCACGGCCGTGCTGGAGCGGGCGTACGGCGTGATCCGGGAGGCCGAGCAGCAGCTCGACGTCGAGCACCTGGACCCGGTGGCGGCCATCCGGCGCCTCGCGGAGGTGACCTTCGACCACCACGAGCGGCACCCCGACTTCATCCGCCTGGTCAGCATCGAGAACATCCACGACGCCGAGCACATCGCGTCCTCGGAGATGCTGGCCAGCATCGGCTCCCCGGCGCTCGACGTTATCCGCCGGATCCTGGAGGACGGGCAGCGGTCCGGCCTGTTCACGGCCGACATCGACGCCGTCGACCTGCACGCGATGATCAGCTCCTTCTGCTTCTTCCGGGTCGCCAACCGGCACACCTTCGGCGCCCTCTTCGGCCGCAATCTGGTCGCCCCGGACCAGCGCGAGCACTACCGGACCATGCTCGGCGACATGGTGATCGCCTACCTGACGGCGGAGCGCGCGGCGGACTGACCGCCGGGGCGGCGGGACGACGGGACCTCTTGACACACGGGAAACGTGCGCGCAACATCCCTTCCCAACCGCGACTAACTACCCAGTGGGTTAATTAGCCGATCGGCACTTCTCCCCTCCGCTCACTCCGCCTACCGTGGAGTCCCCCGAAGGAGCAACGCCGTGTCCGTCCCCGCACCCGCCTCCCAGGGCGCCGCCCCGCCCGGCCAGCCGAAGAAGGCGGCGACCGCCGCCTGGATCGGCAGCGCCCTGGAGTACTACGACTTCTTCATCTACGGCAGCGCCGCCGCGCTGATCTTCCCGGAGGTCTTCTTCGACGAGTCCGACCCGGCCACCGCGACCCTGCTGTCGCTGGCCACGTTCGGCGTCGCCTACGCCGCCCGTCCGGTCGGCGCGTTCTTCCTCGGCCACATCGGCGACCGCATGGGCCGCAAGAAGATCATGGTCTTCACGCTGATCCTGATGGGCGTGTCGACGTTCCTCATCGGCTGTCTGCCCACGCGCGACCAGGTCGGCACCCTCGCCCCGGTCCTGCTGGTGCTCTGCCGCGTACTGCAGGGCATATCGGCGGCGGGCGAGCAGGCCAGCGCCAACTCCATGACGCTGGAACACGCGCCACCGCACAAACGCGGCTTCTTCACCAGTTTCACCCTCAGCGGCACCCAGGGCGGGCAGCTGCTCGCCACCCTGGTCTTCCTCCCCATCGCCGCGCTCCCCGAGGACCAGCTGCTGGCCTGGGGCTGGCGCGTGCCGTTCTGGCTGAGCGTCGTGGTCGCGATCGTCGGCTACGTCATCCGCCGCAAGCTGGACGAGACGCCGGCCTTCGCACAGCAGGCCGCCACGGAGGGCGTCGCGAAGATGCCGCTGGCGGTGCTGGCGCGGGACCACTGGGCGGACGTACTGCGGGTGGTCGCGGGCGCGCTGATCGCGTCGGTCAGCACGATCTTCACGGTCTGGGCGCTGGCGTACGCCACCAGTGACTCGGTCGGCATGTCCCGTACCGCGATGCTGTGGGTGGGCGCACTCGCCAACGTCGTCGCGCTCGCCGCGATCCCGCTGTGGGCGACGCTGTCCGACCGCATCGGCCGGCGTCCGGTGTTCCTGATCGGCGCGGTGGGCAGCGCGGTGACGATGTTCCTGTACCTGTGGGCGATCTCGACCGGCTCCTACGCCCTCACCTTCCTCACGGGCATCATCGCCTTCGGTGTCGTCTACAGCGCCGCGAACGGCGTGTGGCCCGCCTTCTACGGCGAGATGTTCTCCACCCGGGTCCGGCTGTCCGGCGTGGCGATCGGCACCCAGATCGGCTTCGCGGTGGCCGGGTTCGCGGTGACCTTCGCCGCGCAGATCGCCGGTCCGGACGGCGACGACTGGCTGGCGGTGGCGCTGTTCACGGCGGCGCTGTGCGTCCCGCCGGTGATCGCAGCGTTCTCCGCCCGGGAGACCCACAAGGTCCCGACGGAGGATCTCGGCGAGCGTGCCCGCCCGGAGGCGGCACAGCCGGAGACGGTGACGGCCTGACGCCTTCGGGCGGCTGCCCTCCGCCCTCCCCGGCGAGGTCGTGGTGCCGGAATGCCACGCCGCGGGGCGCGCGCCGGTGCACTCCGGCGCGTACGGCGGGTCATCAGGTCTGAAGTGGCGTGCGCGGGGTATGCCGGACCCACCTCGACGAACGACCAAGGAGGCGATGGTGACGGCACCACTGCGGCAGGAGGTGGACCCGGGTGCGGCCGGGCTGGATCCGAAGGCGCTGGACCGGCTCGACCTGCACTTCGCCCGGCAGGTCGACGAGGGCCGGCTGCCCGGGTTCCTGGTGGCCGTCGCCCGTGGCGGGCGGGTCGCCCACCTGACCGTGCACGGCCGGCGGGACATCGCGGCCGGGCTGCACGTGGCGGCCGACACGCTGTGGCGGCTCTACTCCATGACCAAGCCGGTCACGGCCGTGGCCGCGCTGATGCTGGTGGAGGAGGGCCGGCTGTCGCTCGACGACCCGGTGGCGCGGTACCTGCCGGCGTTCGCGGAGCCGCGGGTGTACGTGGAGGGTTCCGCGGACGACGTCGTCACCCGGCCGGCCGGCGGGCCGGTCCTCGTCCGGCATCTGATGACCCACACCGCCGGGCTGACCTTCGGCTTCTACCACGCCCACCCCGTCGACGGGCTGTACCGCGCGGCCGGCCTGGAGTCGTCGGTGCGGCCGGGCGCGGGCCTGGCCGAGACGGTCGACCTGTACGCGAGCCTGCCGTTGCAGTTCGAGCCGGGCACGCAGTGGAACTACTCGGTGGCCAGCAATGTGCTGGGGCGGCTCGTGGAGGTGGTGTCCGGACAGCCGCTCGACACGTACTGCGCCGAGCGGATCTTCGGGCCGCTCGGCATGGCGGACACCGGCTTCCACGTCACCGACGAGCAGGCCGGCCGGCTGGCCGAGCTGTACGGCGAGACGGACGGCGGTGGCATCGAACCGGTCCCCGGGCTGCCGCTGCGGGGCCGGCCGCGGTTCCTGTCGGGCAGCGGCGGCCTGGTCTCCTCCGCGTACGACGTGCACCGCTTCGCGGAACTCCTGCGGTGCCGGGGCGAACTCGACGGCGTCCGCCTGCTCGCCCCCGGGACGGTGGACCTCATGACCCGCAACCACCTGCCCGGCGACGCCGACCTGCGCGCCTACGGCAGCCGCCCGGCGCACGACGAACCGGGCAACGACGGTGTCGGCTTCGGCCTCGGTGTCTCCGTGGTGATCGACCCGGCCCGCACGCAGGCCCCCTCCGGGCTCGGCACGTACGGCTGGAGCGGGGTGGCGACGACCACCTTCTGGGTCGACCCGAGCCGTGACCTGACGGTGCAGTTCATGACCCAGGTGCGGCCGAAGTCCTCGCACACGGTCTACCCGGACCTCAAGCGCCTCGTGCACGAGGCCGTCACCGACTGACCCGGCACGCTGGAGTCAGGACGACACATGCGCCACCGCGTCCAGGTGGGGCAGATGGTGGTCGAGCCGTTCCCGCTTGGTGCGCAGATAGGTGATGTTGCTCTCGCACGGCGGTATCAGCAGCGGCACCTGCTCGGTGACCTCGATGCCGTGGCCCACCAACGCCTCCCGCTTGCGCGGGTTGTTGGACATCAGGCGCACGGACCGCACCCCGAGGTCGTCCAGGATGCGGGCGGCGACGCCGTAGTCGCGGGCGTCCACCGGCAGGCCCAGGGCGAGGTTCGCCTCCACCGTGTCGAGGCCCTCCGCCTGCAACGCCATCGCGCGCAGTTTGGCGAGAAGCCCGATGCCGCGCCCCTCGTGCCCGCGCAGATAGACCACGACGCCGCTGCCCGCGGCGGCCACCTCCCGCAGTGCGCAGGCGAGTTGGGCGCCGCACTCGCAGTGCTGGGAGCCGAACGCGTCACCGGTCAGGCACTCAGAGTGCAGCCGGGTCAGCACGCCGTCGGCGCCCGGATCGCCGTGGACCAGGGCCACTTGCTCGTCACCGCGCTCGTGGTCGAAATAGCCGAATGCCCGGAATTCGCCGTACACGGTGGGCAGAGGCGTCACCACGACCCGCTCCACGTCCGTGCGCTGTGATGCTTTCTTGCCGAGTACACCAATTTTTTCTGTCATGATTCTCGCGTTCCTCAACAGACTGCTCAACAGTTTTCTCGACCGAGACGAAAGGCCGTGCGGGAATGGATGTTTCACTGGTGCCGGCGGACACGACCGAGGACGTGCGCGGGCGGGGCGCCGGGGTTCCGCGACAGGTGGCGGTGCTGCCGGTCGGAAGTTTCGAACAGCACGGCCCGTACCTGCCGCTGGCGACCGACACGCTCGTCGCGTGCGCCGTCGCGCGGGAGATAGCCGCCGCGTATCCGGTGCACCTGCTCCCACCGGTGACGATCGGCTGCTCCCACGAGCACGCGGACTGGCCGGGGACCGTCAGCATCTCCTCGGTGACCCTTCACGCGGTGGTACGGGACATAGCGGACTCGCTGCGCCGCTCGGGCGTCGACGCCCTGGTGGTGGTCAACGGGCACGGCGGAAACTACGTACTGGGCAACGTCGTTCAGGAGTCCTCCGCACGCGGCGAACGGATGGCGCTGTTCCCGGCCGCGGAGGACTGGGAGGCGGCCCGGGAGCGGGCGGGGGTGGTCACTTCGCTGCTCACCGACATGCACGCGGGGGAAATCGAGACCTCCATTCTTCTGCACACGCACCCCGAATATGTCCGACCCGGTTACGAGGCCGCCGATTTCGTCGCGGACGACCGGCGTCATCTGCTCTCCCTCGGTATGTCCGCCTATACCGATTCCGGTGTCATCGGGCGTCCTTCACTGGGTTCGGCGGAAAAGGGGAAGGAACTGCTGGCGAGTCTCGCGGATTCCTTCGGAGCGTGTTTCTCGCTGCTGACGTCGGCGACGGTCACCGCGCCGGGCGGTGAGCGCGGGTAGTGCCCGTCGGGCACGCGGCACGGCTCGAAGCGGGCGCGCCGCCCCTCGTGCCGGCGGACGACGAGCACGACGACGCCGGGCAGGCTCGCCACGAGGCTGAGCACCCCGTAGACCACGGCCACGCCCAGCCCGGTGCCCGCGCCCAGCCCGGCCGCGCCGAACGCCCAGGCGGTGACGCCCTCCCGGGGGCCCCAGCCTCCGACGTTCAGCGGCAGCCCCATGGCGAGCAGCGCCAGCACGGCCAACGGCGTCAGTACGGCGACGGAGGCGCCGCTGCCGGCCGCCCGGGCGGCGAGGACGAACATCGCGAGGTGCCCGGCCAGTACGACGACGGACGACACCGCGACACCCGGCAGGTTCCGCCGGGACAGCAGCCCTTCGCGCGCTTCGCGGAGCGTCGCCCGCAGGGCCCCGGCCGCTGCCCGCCCCCGGCGAGTGGGCGCGCGGTTCATGCGCAGGGCGAGGACGACGGCGAGCGCGCCGAGTACGGCCATTCCCACGAGCGGTGCGAGGTGCCGGGTCCCGGCCAGCACCGGTGACTCCATCGTGAGCAGCACGGCGACGCCTATGCCGATCAACGCGAGTTGCCCGGCGGCCCGTTCGAGGACGACGGCCCGCACGCCCCGCCCCAGGTCGCCGGCGTCCCGTCCGTGCCGTACCGCGCGGTGCACGTCGCCGAGTACGCCGCCGGGGAGGGCGGCGTTGAGGAACAGCGCACGGTAGTAGTCGGCGACGGCCGGTCCGAGGGGCAGCCGGATGCGCAGCCCCCGGGCCACCAGGGCCCAGCGCCAGGCGCTGAACACCGTGGTGACCAGTCCGATCCCGAGCGCCGTCAGCAGCGTGGGAGCGTCGATCCGGCGCAGCCCCTCCAGGAAGACACCGGTCCCCATCCGCCACAGGAGTACGGCGAGGATGGCGACGCCGGCAAGGGTGCCGAGGTGGGTGCGCAGGGCGCGGCGGCGGGGGTTGTCGCCGACGGGCGCCGCGCCCCGGCGTACCGCCGTCGGCGGGCCCCCCGTCCCCGCCGGTACCGTCGGTGCGCTCACGAGACCCCGCCCGTCGGCCGGCACAGGGCCAGCAGGTCGGTGTGGTGGACGACGACGCGCAACTCCCCCGCGGCGCAGGCCGCGAGGCGCTCGTCCAGGTACCGGTCCGCCGGTTCGCGCAGTTCCGGGCGCTGTTCGACGGCCGCGCCGACCCAGCCCCGCAGCCACTGTGCGGTGAGCGCGGCCTCGCCGGGGCCCAGCCGCCAGGGGCTGGGGTGCGTCCGTACGGTGGCGCCGTGCTCGGCGAAGGTCTCCGCCGCGACGATCACGGCGTCCGGGCCGAGCATGCCGGTACGCCGCTGGTGGTCGTTGAACGCGTCGGCGATCTCGGCGTCCAGGGGGTGGGCGGGGGTGAGGTCCACGCGCCCGGCGACGGACAGGGTCAGCAGGGCCGGACAGCCGGCCGAGGCGCAGGCGGCGGCGAGCGTGCCGACCTCCTCGATGGTGAGGACGTCGAGCAGCGCGGACGCCGTCACCAGCGCGGCGCCGGCCAGCGCCTCCGGGGTGAGGCGGCCGAGGTCGCCGCGCCGTGTCTCGACCGTGACGCGGCTGCCGTCGGCGGCCGAACGCGGGGCGGCGACGGCGGCGAAGTGCAGGAGGTAGGGATCGTGGTCGTGCAGCACCCAGTGCTGGGCGCCGTCGAGCAGCGGGGCGAGCCAGCGCCCCATCGAGCCGGTGCCGCAGCCCACGTCGTGCACGACCAGCCCGCCCGCCCGCCTCGGCAGGTTGGCGAGACGGATCCGCAACGGGTCGAGCAGCTCATGCGCCCGCGCGGCACCATCGGCGGGCTCACGGAGCCGCAGCCATTCGGGGGCGTAGCGCGGAGGTTCGTCGGGGCGCCCTGGGGCGTCGCGTAGGCGGAGGGTGGCGCGCTCGGGGGAGGGTTGTTCGGGGTGGTCGGTGGGCGGGGCGGTGGGGGGCTGCTCGGGGCCGACGGGGAGCGGATCGGCGGTGGGCTGCTTGGGGCCGTCGGCGAGCGGATCGGCGGGGGGCTGCTTGAGGCCGTCGGCGAGCGGATCGGCGGAGGGCCGCCCGAGGCCGCCGGTCAGCGACTCGGCCGAGGGCCGCCCGGGAAGGTCGGTGAGCGGATCGGCGGGGGGCTGCCCGGGGCCCTCGGCGAACGGATCGGCGGAGGGCCGCCCGAGGCCCTCGGTAAGCGACTCAGCGGACGGCCACCCGGGAAGGTCGGTGAGCGGCTCGGCGGGGGGCTGCTCGGGGCCGTCGGCGAGCGGATCGGCGGGGGGCTGCCCGAGGCCCTCGGTAAGCGACTCAGCGGAGGGCTGCCCGAGGCCGTCGGCCAGCGGATCGGCGGACGGCCGCCCAAGACCGTCGGCCAGCGACTCAGCGGACGGCCACCCGGGACGGTCGGTGAGCGGATCGGTGGAGGACCGCGTAAGGCCGCCGGTCAGCGACTCGGCCGAGGGCCGCCCGGGAAGGTCGGTGAGCCGTTCGGCCGGGCCCGCGCCCGGGATCGCGCGGTTCGCCGACTCGGGGGCGTCCTGGGGGCCGGGCTGGACCGGGATCGCCTGTGTGGCCGGTGCCGTGGTCTTCCTCATGCCGCCCTCCGGGGTTCGCTCGGCAGCCGGTGCAGTACTCCGGCCAGGCTCCGGGCCGTGGTCGGCCAACCGTCGAGGGCGGCGCGGCGGCCGCGTGCCGCGGCCTTCAGCCGGCGTCGTACGTCCGCTTCCCCGAACCAGCCGCGCAGTTCGGCGGCGAGCGCGACGGGGTCCTCCGGCGGGACGAGGATGCCGGGCACCCCGCCGTCGGGAGCGCGCCCGACCGCCTCCGGGAGGCCACCGACGTCCGTGGCCAGCACGGGGATGCCGCGCGCGAGGGCCTCCGTCACCGCCATGCCGTACGTCTCGGCGTACGAGGTGAGGACCATCAGGTCGGCGGTGGAGTAGGTGGCGTCCAGTTCCGCGCCGGCCCGCGGTCCCGCGAGGACCAGCCGGTCCTCCAGACCGTGCCGCGCGATGAGCGCCCGCAGCCGGTCCACGTACTCCGGGTCCTGCCCGAGGCCGCCGACGCACACGCAGTGCCACGGCAGGTCGGCGACCGCCGCAAGGGCCTCCACCAGCCGGTGCTGGCCCTTGCGGGGGGTGACGGCGGCGACGCACAGCAGCCGGGAGACGCCGTCGGTGCCGGGCGCGAGCGGCGCGATGTCGGCGCCGGGGGCGGCGACGTGGACGCGGGCCGGGTCGAGGCCGTGGTGGGAGACGAGGCGGCGGACCGCCCAGTCGCTGGTGGCGACGACGGCCGGGACGGCCCGCAGCACCGCGCGTTCACGCGCGTCCAGTTCGGCGGCCACGGCGAAGTCGAGGCCGGTCTCGTCGCCGAGTGGGAGGTGGACCAGGACGGCCATGCGCAGCCGCTCGGCCTCCGGGACCACGATCTCCGGCACCCCGCAGGCGACCAGGCCGTCGAGGAGGACGACGGCTCCGTCCGGCAACCGGCTCAGGACGCGCGCGAGTTCCGCACGGGCGGCGTCGTCCGGCTGCGGCCAGTCTCCGGCCACGGGCAGCCCCCGTACCCGCCAGCCGAAGCCCGGCAGGTCCAGCCGCACCCGCCGGTCGTAGGCGTTGCCGCCGCTCGGCGCGGCCGGGTCATCGACTCCGCCGGGCATGACGAAGTGCACGGAGCGCAGGGACATGGGGACGATCCCCCCGTTCCTCGGGGACGAAGCCGGCGCGGACGTCTGTGCGGGGACGTAGGCGAGCCGAGTGCGTCCGGCGGCGGTCGCAGCGGTCGCCGTTTCGATGGACGTGTCGGTCACAGCGCACGCTCGTAACTCGCCCAGGCGACGTGCGACTCGTGCAGGGTCACGGTGAGGCCGGCCAGACCCTTGGCCCCCTCGCCGAGCCCGCCTTTGTGGACGCGCTCGGCGAGCCGGTCGGCGATGACCTTGGCCAGGAACTCCGTGGAGGTGTTGACGCCGGCGAAGTCGGGTTCGTTGTCGAGGTTGCGGTAGTTCAGCTCGCTGACGACGGCACCCAGTTCCCGGGTGGCCAGTCCGATGTCGACGACGATGTTGTCCTCGTCCAGCTGCTCGCGCCGGAAGGTGGCGTCCACCAGGAACGTCGCTCCGTGCAGGCGCTGCGCGGGCCCGAAGACGTCGCCGCGGAAGCTGTGGGCGATCATGATGTGATCGCGGACGGTGATGCTGAACAACGGACGACCCTCCAGGTGTGGCACGTCTGATCCCCCGCCGATCGCTGCGCGGGGTGCCGTCTATTACGGCTCGGTGCCTTCCCTTGTTCAGCGGCCCGTGCGTCTTTTCTCAAGGTCAGGCGCCGATGCCGTCCCGGGCGGGTGAGGGGTCAGTCGCCGGGGTACCGGATCCGGTGGCACAGCGCGGGGATCTCACCGGAGGCCAGTCCCGCCAGCACGTCCGGCAGTTCGGTGAACGCGGACTCGCCGGTGACGAGCGCGTCGAGCGCCGGGGCGGCGAGCAGGTCGAGGGCGAGGGCGAGCCGGTCGGCGTACGTGCGGGTGGCGCCGCGCGCCGGGGAGACGGTGCCGACCTGGCTGCCGCGCAGGGTCAGGCGCCGCGAGTGGAAGGCCTCGCCGAGCGGGAGGGCGACGCGCCGGTCGCCGTACCAGCTCAGTTCGAGGACCGTGCCCTCGGGCCGCAGCAGCTCCAGTGACCGGGCGAGGCCCGCCTCCGTCGCACTTGCGTGGACGACGAGGTCGAGGCCGCCGAGGGCGTCGGCGGGGGACGCGAAGCCGACCCCGAGTGCCTCGGCGACCTTGCCCCGGGACGGGTCGGCGTCGACCAACTGGACGCGGACGCCGGGGAAGCGGGCCAGCAGGGCGGCCACCGAGCAGCCGACCATGCCGCCGCCGACCACGGCGATCCGGTCGCCGACCAGGGGCGCCGCGTCCCACAGGGCGTTGACGGCGGTCTCGACGGTGCCGGCGAGCACGGCCCGCTCGGCGGGGACCTCCGGGGGCACCGGGGTGACGGCGGCGGCCGGGACGACGTACCGGGTCTGGTGCGGGTACAGGCAGAAGACCGTACGGCCGACGAGGTCCGCGGGGCCCTCCTCCACCACGCCGACGTTGAGGTAGCCGTACTTCACGGGCCCTGGGAAGTCGCCCTCCTGGAACGGCGCGCGCATGGCCGCGTACTGGTTCTCGGGCACCCGGCCGCCGAAGACGAGCGTCTCCGTGCCCCGGCTCACACCGCTGTAGAGCGTACGCACCAGCACCTCGTCCGCCGCGGGCGCGGACAGCTCGACGTCGCGGATCGCGCCCCGGCCTGGCGATTCGAGCCAGAACGCACGTGCCATGCCTGTCATCGGATGTCCTCCTGAACGATCGGGAAGCCGCCCACGTACCGAGGGATGCACGAGCCGCGCACAAGGTAGCGGCGTTGATCGACTCTGTCACACGGCCGGAGGGTGTTCGGTGGCCCTGAACAACACGTACGACGCCTACGACGCGAGGCCCGTTCAGCAGGAGACCGCGGTGGGAGCGGGCGCACAGGTCCTGCTCCTGTCGCTGCTCGGCACGGCGATCGGGATGGGCACGGCGGGCTGGCTGACCGGCCTCGCGTTCGCGTTCGCGACCTGGGCGGTGCTCTCACTGGCCCTGCACCGCTCCCGGCTGCCGTCGTTCGGCCCGGCCAACCGGGTCACCCTCGGCCGGGCCACCCTGGTCGGCGGGGTCACGGCCCTGGTCGCGGACTCCTTCCGGAGTGCGCCGCCCGTCTCCCTCCTCGTCGGCCTGACCGCCGTGGCCCTGATCCTGGACGGCGTGGACGGCAAGGTCGCCCGCCGCACCGGCACGTCGTCGCAGCTGGGCGCCCGCTTCGACATGGAGGTCGACGCGTTCCTGATTCTCGTGCTCAGCGTGTACGTCGCGATGGACCAGGGCCCGTGGGTACTGCTCATCGGCGGCATGCGCTACGTGTTCGTGGCCGCGGCCCGCGTATGGCCGTGGCTGACCGCCCCGCTGCCGCCGAGCACGGCCCGCAAGACGGTGGCCGCGCTGCAGGGGGTGTTGCTGCTCCTGGCGGGCGCGGAGCTGCTGCCGCACGCGGTCAACACCGGGGTGGTGCTGCTGGCGTTGGGGCTGCTGGTGTGGTCCTTCGGCCGGGACGTGCTGTGGTTGTGGCGGACCTCGCGGACACGGGGCGGCGCCCCGGCGGCCGAGGTGCTGAGGGAACTCGTCGCTCAGTGAAGCTCTTAGGGGGCGGCGGAGGGAGCCGCGTCGGATACCGAGTTCATCGGACCGCTGCCCCGACGGGCCGAACGAGGTGGTGATACCCAGGTCCGGCCCGTCACTTCGTCTCTTCCTCGGTGGTGGCCCCAGGGGCCTCCGTGGCCTCCTCAATGGCCTCAATGACCTCAATGGCCTCAGTGACGCCGAGGCAGTACCCCCACCGCCGCCAGCGGTACGGCGGCCAGGACCAGCCACGGCACGGCGACCGGCAGACCGCTGTCCAGCAGCAGTCCGGTCGCGGAGCTGCCGGCCAGCACGATGAGCCCGGAGACCGAGGACAACGCCCCGGTGTACAGCCCGAGCCGTCCGTCCTCGGCGAGGTCCGGAACCCAGGCACGGGCGACGGGCGCGACGAGCATCTGCCCGACGGTGAGCAGCACGACGAACCCGGCGGCGGGCACCAGCCCACCGGTGCCCGTCCACCCGGCGGGCCGCGCCACCCCGACGACGGCGAACCCGGCCGCGATCAGCACCAGCCCCGCCACCATCGACCGGCGCAGGGTCAGCCGCTCCCCCGCCCACCGGGTCACCGGCAACTGCGCGGTCACCACCAACAGCGAGGACAGCGCGAACAGCCAGGCCAGCGGCGCCTGCGAACCGGCGGCGCGCTCCACCTCGGCGGGCAGCGCGAGGTAGAGCTGGTTGTAGGCGAGCAGATAGGCGCCGTACGCGCAGCACAGCGCGAGGAAGCGCCGGTTGCGCAGCAGCAGCCGCGCCCCGCCCTTGACCCGGACCCGCGCCCGCCCGGGAAGGCGCTGCGGCAGCAGCCACGCGTGCCCGGCGAGGACGAGCACGAAGACGCCGGCGCCGGCCAGGCATGCCGTACGGAAGTCGACGGCAAGCAGCAGCGCCCCCAGCAGCGGCCCGACGAAGGCCCCCGCCTGCCCGGCGACGGTGAACAGCGCGAGCACCCGGGTCCGGTCCCCGCCGCCCTCCCCCTCCCGGACGACGGCCTGCCTGGCGACCTCGGACTCGACGGCCGGCGAGAAGAGCGCGGCGGCGAACCCGATCAGCAGTACGGCACCGACAACGGCCCAGGTCCGCTCGGCGAACCCGAGCCATCCGAACCCGGCGATCCGCAGCACGCAGCCGGCGAGCACGACCGGCCGGATGCCGTACCGGTCGGCCAGCGCCCCGCCGACCACGAACAGCCCCTGCTGGCTGAACGTCCGCAGCCCCAGCACGAAGCCGACCAGCCACCCCGCCATGCCGATGCCCTGTCCCAGATGCTCGGACAGGAAGGGCAGGACCGCGAAGAAGCCGATGTTGAAGGCGAGTTGGGTGACGATGAGCAGCCGGAGCAGTGGGGAGAGCGGAGCCCCGCGACCGGAGGTCCTCACGAGCCGGCCGATGGACGGTGCGGTCATCGGGCTCCGACCAGTTCCTTCTCTTCGACGGCCTCTCGGCTGACCACCGGGGGCGTACGCCGAGGCCGCCGCCGAGGCCGGCGCAGTCCGCCCGCGGCGGTGACGGCCAGCGCGCCGAGCAGGGCGAGGACGGCGGCGGGGGCGAGGACGGCCCAGGGGGCGCGCTCGGCGTAGGGCTGGTTCTCGGCGAGCAGCAGGCCCCACTCGGGGGACGGCGGCTGGGCGCCCAGGCCGAGGAAGCCGAGGGAGGCGAGCGCGAGGGCGACGCCGGGCAGCCGCAGCAGGGCGTGTCGGACGACGGGCGGCAGGACGGCGGGCAGCAGTTCGCGGCGCAGCAGGTACCAACGCCCGGCGCCCAGCCCCCGGGTGGCGGTGAGATGCAGGGTGGCGCGTTCCTGCCGTAGCAGCGAGGAGGTGTGCGCGGCGAGCGGCGCCCACGCGACGGCGGCCACGGCGAGGGCGGGCGTGGCCGTTCCGCTGCCCGCGACGGCGGTGACGAGCAGGGCGGCCAGCACCGGCGGTACCGCGTTGACGGTGTCCACGAGAGGTGCCGACACTCGGGGTACGAGCCCGAGGAGTACGCCCGCGAGCAGCGCGGCGGCGGTGATGGCGGAGGCGAGGAGCAGCGTGTCCAGAGCCCCGTGGCCGACGCGGGCGAGCAGGTCCCGGCCGAGGGCGTCGGTGCCGAAGGGATGGTCGAGGGAGGGCGCCCGCAGCCGCTCCCCCGTGTTGAGCGCGAGCGGGTCGCGCGCCAGGCCGAACCCGATGACGGCGAGCAGGACGACGCCGTAGAGCACGGGCAGCAGCCCGCCGGCGGGCGGGGCGGGCCGGTGCAGGGAGGAGAGGGCGCCGTCGCGCAGGACGGGTCCGGTGAGCAGGCGGGCGGCGACGCGGGTGGCACCGGTCGCGAGCGCGGCGAGGAGGACGAGGGCGAGGGTGCCGGCCTGGAGTACGGGCAGATCCTGGGCGAGGGCGGCCTGGAGGGTGGTGCGGCCGAGCCCGGGAATGTCGAAGACCTGCTCGACGGCGACGGCGCCACCGGTCAGCCCGACGACGAACAACCCGAGGTTGGGCAGCAGCGCGGGCACGCACCGCCGCAACGCCTGGCGTGCGATGCGCCGGCCGGTCAGCCCCCGGGCGGCGGCGGCCAGCGCCCACGGCTCACCGAACGCGCCGGGCAGCAGATCGTCGAGCAGCCGCCCGAGCACCGCCCCGGCGGGCAGCCCGAGGGCGAGCGCGGGCAGCACGGTCCACTGGGGCCCGTACCACCCCAGCGCGGGCAGCCATCCCAGCTGCACCCCGACGACGGTGGCGAGCACGGAGGCGACGAGGAACTCGGGCAGCGAGGCGACCACGGCGGAGGCGGTGCCGCCACGCCGCCGCCCACCGAGCCGCCGACGGGCGCCGAGCCCGAGCGTGCGGGCGCAGATGAGCCCGGCGGTGAGGGCGGCGACGAGGAGCGCGACGGCCATGAGCAGCAGGGAGGCCCCGAGCGCCTGGAGCACGTCGGGCAGGACCTCGCTCCCGGAGATCCACGACCGCCCGGCATCACCGCGCACGAGCCCGCCGAGCCACTGCCCGAGCAGGTGCAGCGGCCCGTCGTCGAGCCCGAGCTGCGCGCGGATGTCGGCGAGCACCTCGGGCGTGGGATCACGCTCGGCCGACCGCGCCTTGAGAACGGTGTGGGCCGGATCGGTCCGCGTCAGCCACGGCAGCAGCCCGATCCCGCACACCAGCCCCGCCGCGAGGACGACCCGCCACACGACGGTGGCCACCTGCTGCCGCACGGTTCAGCGCCGCGTGCCGGTGCCGACGAGGGTGCGCTCGTACGGGTCGAGGATCACGCCCTGTACGGAGCTGCCGACGCCGGTGATGATCCGCTGGTGCACGAGCGGCACGACGGCGTCGCTGCCGAGGATGCGGGCCTCGGCGGCCATGGCGGCGTCCTGCCGCTTCGCGGTGTCGGCGGTCTTCTCCGCCTCGGCGACGGCGCGGTCGACGCCCTTGTCGCACAGCTGGGCGATGTTGTAACCGCCGTCGCAGGTGTAGTCGCTGGCCAGGACGGCGACGGGGTCACCGGTGTCGACCAGGGTGTTCCGGGCCAGCACGAACGCGTCGAACTTCCCCGCCAGGGCGTCCCCTTCCAACCGCGAGTACTCGCGGACGGTGAGCTTCACCTTGAACCCGGCCTTCTCCAGCTGCTGCTTGACCACCTGGGCGACCTCGGGCAGCTCGGGCCGGTTGTCGTAGGTGGCGAGGTCGATGGTGGCGCCACTGGGCTTCTTGGCCTCGGCCCGCCCCACGGGCGCGGTCCGCTTCCCTTCCGCCCAGGTCACGGCGGGCCCGTAGATCCCCGCACCGGGGTCGGCGTACCCCTCGTAGACATCCTTGGCGAACACGGAGGTGTCGACGGCGGCACGGGCCGCGGCCCGCAGCTTCGCGTCCTTGAAAGTCCCGGACGAGGCGTTGAAGAGCAGGCTGGTGGTCCGGGTGGTGGCGGTGTCGCGCCGCGTGTCCTCGTCGAGGGTCGCCGCCTGGGCCACCGGGATCGCCTCGGCGATGTCGAGCTCGCCGGTCCGCAGGGCGTTGGCTCGGGCGGTCCCGTCGGCGATGAAACGGGCGTCGATCCCGGAGGCCTGTGCCCGCCCGCCCCAGTAGTCGTCGAACCGGTCGAGGGAGGCGGAGGTGGCGCCGTTGACCTTGGTCAGCTCGAAGGGCCCGGTGGCGGTGCCGACGGGATCGACACGGCCCTTGTCACCGTAGGCCTTCGCGGACAGTACGGCGAGGCTGGGGCTGGAGAGCCGTAGCGGCAGTACGGGGTCGGGCTCGGCGGTGGTGATCCGGACGACCCGGTCGCCCTGGGCCTCGGCGGTGAGGGTGACCCCGGCCAGGGCTGCGGGCGCGGGCTTGGCGTCGGTGGCGTGGGTGAGCGAGTCGGCGACGGCGGCCGGCGTCACCTCACTGCCGTCCTGGAAGGTGGCGTCGCGGAGAGTGAACTCCCAGGTCTTCTCCCCGTCCTGCCGCCAGGACTCGGCGAGCGCGGGAGCGGCGGAGCCATTGGCGTCGAGCGCGGTGAGGCCCTCGGTGACGGCGAGGCGGCTGAGGAGGGTGGCGTCGGCGCCGTACGGAGAGAGTCCCTCGGCGGGCGGGAAGGCGAGGGCCACGCGGAGGCGGGAGCCGTCGCCGCCACCGTCACCGCCGGCCCCGGAGTCGTCACCGCCTCCGGAGGCGTAGCAGCCGGCTATCAGCGGGGCGAGCATGAGGGGGGCGAGCAGCCGGGGGCGGCGATGGGAGCGCATGGTCCTCGGATCGATCGGGTGCGTGGTGCGGAGGCGGGACTGGAGCAGCGGCGTCCAGATCCTACATGACAATCATTTCCATGATCGTGGTCGCCTCCTTACGGCATCGGCACATCGAAGTGCACGATGCCCTGCCCGCCACCCGCATCCTCCCGCTCGTCGTGCACGACCTTGGCGAGCGACCTCCAGAAGGGCTCGGCGCCGGTGACGACGGGGTCGGTGTGCAGGTAGACGGCCTGGTAACCCCCGTCGGCGGCGGCGAACTCCAGCAACTCGTCGACGAGCCTCCGCGCCAGCCCCCGCCTGCGATGCTCGGGCCGCACGTACACGCGGCGCAGCTGCGCGGTGAAGCCGGAGGGGTACTTCTCGGCGACGTGCCGGGGATTCGGGGGGTGCGCGGGACCACGTGAGTCCAGGGCAGCGGTGGCGACGGCCTCGCCCTCCGCGTCGACGGCGACGAGGAGGGTGTGCCGCTCGGGGGCCACGTACGCCCCGTCCAGGTCGATGATGTCGCCGTGCCAGCGGGGGACGTAGCCGGTGCCGAAGTCGCGGTAGACGGTGTCGAGCATGACGGCTCGGGCGGCGTCCAGATCGGCGGCGGTCGCTGTCCTGATGGTGTAGTCGGTGATGCGCACTTGCATATCGTACGCATTAAGGAGAAGTCCTGGTCCACGCCCCCGACGGCACAGTCCGCCCGCGGCGCCGCGGGTTATCGATGACGCCAAAGCTGGAAGAGCCCGAACACCTCCATACGCCAATGCATCTCGCGGGACTCGTCCAGTACGCGTTCTCGGCCACGGCTGAAGCGGATGTGTCGGTACAGCCCGTGCGGTGACAGATCCGCGGCGGCGACCAGTGCGGACAGCAGTGGATCGTCCGCAGGGGCGTCCTGGTCAACCACCATGAGAAGTTCGCCCTGATCGTCCGGGTGGAGGAAGAGCAGCGCCCCACCCATCCGGCGGCGCAGGTCTCCCCACGTGACGGTCGTTCCGGCGCGTGCCAAGTCCTGGAGGAGGGTGCGAACCCGGTCGGCGAGGGCCACGAGGGCGGCTCTGTCCAGCCGAGCGCCTCCCCTCCTCTGTCCGAGGCGGCCCCGACCGCCCTCTTGCCGAGGCGGAAGTCGGTGCGTCCTCGCTCGTCTCGCAGACGACGTCGGAGGTTCCCGCGCCACCTGATCAACGCCTTCTTCTGCGCCTCGGGCAACGGACCGGGAATGTCGCGGCGGAGTCGGTCTGCCTCCGTGAGAGCTGATTCGAGTTTTGCCGTGAGCAGTGTGGTCCTGTGTGTTCCGAGATCATCAATCAGGACCCGGAGGGCCCGGAGTGAAACGTCTGCCGGAGTTCTCGGCTTCTGATCGAGCACCCACTGTTTGAATTCCCTCATCAGCCCGGTCACCGCCTCATGGTCCTGCGGCGAGAGGCGCAGGGCGTAGACGGGACCCATCCCATTGCGGATCCGCTTCGCCAGCGCGAGGTCCCCCGCGTCCCTGGCAACGCGAAATTCGTCGGCCATCCGGTCGAACAGCTCACGCGCCTCGGAGTCGGTCGTGACGGATTGTTCGAGACGCCTGCGCAGGACAGTGCGCCAGTGGCCCAGGCGGCTCTGTGAACGATCACGTAATTCCCCGGGCCCGGCGTCACGTAATTCCCCAGGTCCTGACCTCGTCCATGTCTACTTGATCGAGGGCTTGCCTGTCTT
>NZ_JBHJRX010000013.1:0-16015 GCF_042268605.1 Streptomyces sp. NPDC056296
GCAAAACGCTCGGCTGGGATACCCCAGCCGAGCGTCTACGTGATCTACTCACCACCTGAAACCAGGCGGTGTTGCGACGACCCCTTGAACCCAAGTTGCGGTGGGGCCCTTCGACGTGTGTGGGCCGGCTCTAGTCCAACAACCGCCTTCTGACCGCGGCGAGGACTTCCGCGCGGCTGCGCGGGCCGTTGTCGGCCGCGATGAGGTGGTCGCCGATGCGCAGCGAGAAGGTGATCAGGCAGCGGGCCTCGACATCGTCCTTGTCGGGGCAGAAGGCCCCGTAGAGCTCGCGCAGATAGTCCATGCGCCGGTTGTCGGCCCGGCGGAGGCGGTGGGCGACGCCTTCGTCGCGCCGGGCCCAGTCGCGGATCGCCAGCTCGACGCCGGCGCCGGTCACCGACTTCTCGCCCGAGCCCACGAAGTCGAAGAGGCGCCCGAGCCGCTCGCGGGCGTCGCCCCCGCCGCGCTCGATCCGCTCGATGACTCCCTCGGTAACCCCGCCCTCCCAGGCGTCGAGCATCTCCTCCAGCAGCGCGGCGCGGTTGCGGAAGTAGCCGTAGAAGCCGCCCTTGCTGACGCCGAGCGCCTGGGCGAGGACCTCGACCCGGACGGCTTCGGGGCCGCCGGCGGCGAGCGTCCGGAACCCCTCCTCGATCCACTTGTCCCGCGGTGTACGGATCGCGCCCATGCCGTGCCTCCCCTCACCTGTCCCGGGACATGCGCCGGGATCTGTTCGGGGACCAATATACGGAGCCGTATAGGTGGGTCTATGCTCCTGTCTATACGCCACCGTATAGACAGGAAGCTGCAATGAGTGATCTGCGCCTTCCCTCGACCGACCACACGTCCCGTCCCTGGCGGATCCACGAGATCGCCGGCGACTTCCGGCTCGAGGACCTGTGGGTGCTGCCGACGCCGGGCGGCCCGGACGACCTGCACCGCCTGGTCCGGCAGATGGCGGAGGGCAAGGACGGGCCGGACGGCGGCAACCTCGTGGGCCGCTTCCTCTTCGCGGTGCGCTGGAAGCTGGGCGCGCTGCTCGGCTGGGACAAGCCGGACTCGGGCGTCGGCGGCCGGGTGGCGACGTTGCGCGACCGGCTGCCTGACGACCTGCGCGAGGGACCGAGGGGGCCCGACCTCGGCTCGGCGCCCTTCACGTCGGTCTTCCAGACGCACGACGAGTGGGCCGCCGAGTACGCCAACAAGACCATGCACGGGGTGATGCACATCGGCTGGGTCCCCGACGGGAACGGCGGCTACCGCGGCCAGATGGCCGTCCTGGTGAAGCCCAACGGCCGCCTCGGCTCCCTGTACATGCTCGGCATCAAGCCCTTCCGGTACCTGGGCGTCTACCCGGCCCTGATGCGATCGATCGGCCGGGAGTGGCGAGAGGACACGGCGCGCCGGACGGCGGGCTGACGTCCGGCACGGGGGCGCTTGGACGTCGACGAGGAGATCGCGCTGCGGGTCGCGCGGCCCGGCCTGGTTCGTCAGGGGACCGGAGCCGACAGCACCGTGCCGTTCTCGAAGGTCAGGTAGAAGGAACCGCCCGACAGGAGCACGGTGGTCGGCTGCGCGGGGCTGCCGACGGAGGCGCCGTCTTCGATGGGCCAGCCTCGGAAGGTGGTCTCGGACCCGCTGGGCGTCCCGTCCTCGAGTGTGAAGGCGCGCAGTCCGCCGGCGCCGAACGTCAGGAGCCGGTCACCGGCCACACCCACGAAGTCCCCGCGAGTCCAGGTCACTCGGGGGGCCGGCGGTCTCCAGCGTCACCCTCGGCAGCCGTCGGGCCAGTGGGGCCGGGAGCCACCAGGCGTGCCGGCCCAGGAGGTGCATGACCGCCGGGACGACGAGGCAGCGGATCACCGCGGCGTCCAGGAGGATCGCCGTCGCGAGGCCCAGACCGAACTGCTGGAGCATGCGGCTCGGGCTGAGGACGAAGGCCGCGAAGACGACGATCATGATGGCCGCGGCGGCGGTGATGACCCGGCCGGTGGAGGCCAGGCCCTCGCGGACGGCGAGGGCGGGATCGCGGGTGCGTTCCCACTCCTCATGGATGCGGGAGACCAGGAAGACCTCGTAGTCCATGGAGAGCCCGAAGACGATCGCGAAGATCATGACCGGGATGAACGCCTCCACCGGGCCGGGCTGCACCCCGAACCAGCCGTGCTGGAAGACCAGCGTGATCACGCCGAGCGCCGCCGCGATGGAGAGGAGGTTGAGGATCGCCGCCTTGACCGGGATCCAGAGCGAGCGGAAGACCACGAGGAGCAGGAGCGAGGACAGGCCCACGACGATCGCCACGAAGAGCGGGATACGGGACGACACCGAGTCGGCGAAGTCCTGCGCCGCGGCCGTCGGGCCGCCGATCAGGTACGTGGCGCCGGTGCGGTCGGCCAGGCCCGGCAGCACCTCGTCGCGGAGGGTGTGGACCAGGTCGGCGGTGGGCTCGGCCTGCGGCGCGGTGGTGGGGAAGGCGATGACCGTCGAGACCGCGCCGTCGGGCGAGGGGAGCGGCGGGGTCGCCGCCGCGATGCCCGGAGTGCCGGTGAGCGTCGTGCGCAGTGCCGTCGCCGCAGCCTCGTCGCCCTGGGCCACCACGACCAACGGACCGTTGAAGCCGGGGCCGAAGCCCTCGGCCAGCAGGTCGTACGCCTGGCGGCTGGTGGATGTCGCCGGGTCGTTGCCCGCGTCGGCGAAACCCAGGCGCATCCCGGCGGCCGGCGCCGACAGGGCCAGCAGCGCCACGCCGGCCGCCAGCAGGGCGGGCAGCGGGCGGCGCTGTACGGCGGTGGCGAGGCGGCGCCAGCCCCGGCCCTCCTCCACGCCCTTGGCCTCGGCCTTCGCCGCGCGCTTCAGGACGTGCCGCTGGATACGGGCGCCGAACAGGGCGAGCAGGGCCGGCAGCAGGGTCAGCGAGGCGGCCATCGTGACCAGCACGGTCAGCGCGACGGCCAGGGCCACGCCCTGGAGGGCGCCGAGGCCCAGGGCGACCAGGCCCAGCAGGGCGATGATGACGGTGCAGCCGGCGAAGAAGACCGTACGGCCCGCCGCGTCCAGGGCGGTGCGGGCGGCCGTGTCGCGGTCCGTGCCCCGGACGAGTTCGTGCCGGTAGCGGTAGAAGATCAGGAGCGCGTAGTCGACGCCCACGCCGAGGCCGACGAGCATCATGATCGGCGGGGTGAAGTCGGCGACGGTGAAGACGTGCGAGGCCAGCGCGATCAGCCCGACCGCGCCGCCGACCGCGAACAGGGCCGTGACCAGGGGCAGCGCCGCGGCCACGACCGATCCGAAGAGCAGTACGAGGATCACCAGCGCGGCGAGCATGCCCGCGCCCTCGGCGGACCCGCCGCCCTCCTCCTCGGCGCCGCGCACCGCCTCGCCGCCCAGCTCGACCGTCAGACCGTCGCCGGCCGCCGACCGCGCCGTGTCGGCGATCCGGGTGACGTCCTCCTTGGGGACCTCCTCGGCCTTGGCGTCCAGGACGACGGTCGCGTACCCGATGGTGCCGTCCTCGGAGACGGCGGACGCGTCGGCGTAGGGACTGCGGACCTCGGCGACGGACGGCAGGTCGCGCACCCGGTCGAGGGTCCGCTCCACGGCGGCGCGGTCGCCGGACAGCCCGGCGCTGTCCTTCAGGACGATCTGCACGCTGTCGCCGGCCTGCGCGGACCCGTGCCGTTCCAGCAGGTCGGCGGCGGACTGGGAGTCGGTGCCGGGGAGGCTGAAATCGTTGCGGTAGGCGCTGCCGGCGGCCTGGGAGCCGACGGTGATGACGGCGACCACGGCCAGCCAGAGCAGCAGGGCGCCCCAGCGGTGCCGTCCGGACCAGGAGGCGAGGCGGCCGAAGACGCCGGGGCGGGCGAAGACGCCGGGGCGGGCGGCGGGTGGCGGAGGGAGACGGTGTGGATGCATGTTCCGAAGCGTCCGGCCCCGGCATGCCCGCGGGCGTCGGCCCCGGGTGGGCATCCGCCCTACCCCGTGGGTTGCGGGGGGCTTGACGCGGTACGCCCGCCGGGTTGCGGGACGGCCTGCCGCCGTACGCCCGCCGGGTTGCGGGTTGGCCTGCCGCCGTACGCCCGCCGGGTTACGGGTTGGCCTCCCGTCGCACGTTCGCCGGACTGCGGGCCGGGCCTCCCGCCCTTCGCCCGCCGGATTGTGAGAGGGCCTGCACGCCGTACGCCCGCCGCGTTACCGGGCGGGGTCCGGACTCACTCCGTCAGCCAGCCCGGGCTGACCATCCCCGACTCGTAGGCCAGTACGACCAGTTGTGAGCGGTCGCGGACGTCCAGCTTGGTCATGATGCGGCTGACGTGGGTCTTGGCGGTGGCTGGGCTGAGGACGAGGCGGGCGGCGATCTCGTCGTTGGTCAGGCCGGCCGCGACCAGGGACATGACCTCGCGCTCGCGGTCGGTGAGGGCGTTCAGCCGCGGGCCGGGTGCGGGGGCGCGGACCCGGCCCGCGAACTCGGCGATCAGGCGGCGCGTGACGGAGGGGCTGATCAGGGCGTCGCCGCGGGCCGCGACCCGGACGGCGTGCACCAGTTCCTCCGGCTCGGTGTCCTTGACCAGGAAGCCGGTGGCGCCCGCGCGCAGGGCGCCGTACACGTAGTCGTCGAGATCGAAGGTGGTGAGGATGACCACGCGTACGTCGTTCAGGCGCGGGTCGGCGGCGATGTCCCGGGCCGCCTGGAGACCGTCGACGCCCGGCATCCGGATGTCCAGCAGGACGACGTCGGGGCGCAGGGCGCGGCAGGCGGCCAGGGCCTCGGCGCCGTCCCCCGCCTCGCCGACGACCTCCAGGTCGTCCTCGTCCTCCAGGATCGACCGGAATCCGGCGCGCACCAGACGCTGGTCGTCCGCCAGCACGATTCTGATCATGGTCGGGGAGGTTCTCCGCTCGGTTGCGTGGGTTGCGTGGGTTGCATCGGTTGCGTCGGTTGCGCCGACATCTCGGGGCACGGCAGCGTCGCCCGGACAGTGAAGCCGCCGTCCGGGGCCGGGCCGGTGGTCAGTCGGCCGCCCAGGGCCCGGGCCCGTTCGCGCATCCCGGTGATGCCGCTGCCGGATCCGCCGCCCACGGGGGCGGGTCCGCGGCCGTTGTCGGTGACCTCGACCGTGACATGCCGCGGCCCGTGCTCGGTACGAACGTCGACCGCGGTGGCGTGGGCGTGGCGGGTGACGTTGGTCAGCGACTCCTGGACGATGCGGTACGCGGCCAGGTCCACCTCGGCGGGCAGCGGTCGCCGGTCTCCGTCGGCGCTCACCCGGACGTCGAGGCCGGCCAGCCGGGCGCCCTCCACCAGTTCGCCGAGCCGGTCGAGGCCGGCCGCGGGCGCGGTGGGCGCCGACTCGTCGGCCTGCCGCAGCACGCCCAGGGTCGCCCTCAGCTCGCGCAGCGCCTCCCGGCTGGCGTCCTTGATCGCGCCGAGCGCCTCCTCCGCCCGTTGCGGACCGCCCTCGGGGTCCTTGTGCAGCCGGCGCAGGGCGGCGGCGGACTGGACGTTGATGAGCGAGATGTGGTGGCCGACGACGTCGTGCAACTCCCGCGCGATGCGCAGCCGTTCCTCGCTCGCCGCCCGCTGTTCCGCCTCCCGGGCCAGCGCCAGCCGGTTGTCGCGCACCCAGCCGAGGGCGACCACGCCCACCAGCCAGCCGGTCATCATGAACAGGGCGACGCCGTTGACGTCGTGGTTGCCGAGCAGCGTGCCCGTGCCGGTGAGCAGCAGGCCGAGGGCGGCCAGGAGGATCGCCGCGCGGAGCCGGCCCTCGGCGGCGACCGTGTAGAGGGCGACGACGAAGGCGACCATGAGAGGGCCGTCGTAGGCGCTGACCAGGTAGTACGCGATGGTGGCGGCCAGCACGAAGGACGCGGTCGGCACCGGGTGGCGCCGGCAGACGTACAGGGCGGCGCAGGCGGCGACGAGCAGGGCCCAGCCGAGCGCGGTGGCTTCCCAGGACTCCTCCCGCTCACCGATCAGCGAGCGCAGGCTGCCCACCGCCACCAGGACCAGAACGGCCCCCGCCAGCGCGGCATCCGCCGCACGACCGCGCGGGAGCCGCGGCCGGGAGCGGGGCGGGAGGGCGCGGAGAACCATGCCGTCAGCGTAGGCAGGCCACCCGCGCCGTGCCGTCCCCCACGCGGCGGAACCGCCGGGCGCCCGACCGCAACTCCGGGCGTAGCCGGGCGCCGGACGCCACAACCGCCGGGGTACGGCAGGCGCCGGCCACCGGGCGGGCACCCCCCGGCACCGGACAGCCGGCGACGCCGCGACCATGACCACGGCCACCGGACTCCAGTGGCCCCCACCAGCCAAGCGGACCCCGCTGCCCCCCCCACCCCACCCGACACCCACTCCCACCCACAGGCGTAACCCGACGCCCCGCACCGCAACCACCGAGGTACGGCAAGTACCCGCCACCGGCCGACGCCCCCGCACAAGACGGCCGCCGACGCTGGGGCCATGAGTACCGAACCGGCCCCCGGCCTCCCTCTCCCCGTACGCCTGCGCCGGCTGAACCGGCCGATGGTGGCGCTGCTGACCGCCGTCGCGCTGGTCCGGCCGCTGTTCTCGGTCACCGGGCTGACCGACGCCCTCGGCAGGCCGCTCACGCCGCTGCTGCTCACCGCGTTCATCAGTCTGGCCTGGATTCTGGCCGTCGGGCTCAGTCGGGTGCGCGAGCCGTTGCTGACGCCGGTGGCCGCCGGGGTGGCGTACGCGCTGGCCACCCTGGTGCTCAGCGGGATCCTGTTTCCCGTCCTCACGGGCGAGTTGCGGGGGCCTCTCGCTCGACCGCAGGCCATCCTGCCGATGTTCCTCGTCAACGGAGTGTGGGGCGCGGTCTGCGGCGCCTGCGCGCTGGGGGTGCGCCGGCTGCGCGGCGTGAACGGTCACGGCCTGCCCTAGGCCGGCCCGCGCGGACCATACGCGAGCGGAAGGCGGCGTGACCGGCGAAGTCCACGACTGCCCGGAAACGAACCCGAGTTTTCGCCAACTCCGCCTCGTCGGCCGATTTCAGTGGCCGGCGGGCCCCGTCACCCGCGGGCCGGTGCTGACCTGAGGATCACGCCTGGACACGGCCGGTGAGGGCGTTGTCGCGCACGGTCGCCGGAGGGGCGGGGCGGGGTGGGGCCGGTCGGGGTGGCAGGCCCTGGCGGAGCTCCTGCCAGGCAGTTCTGTCGTTACCGGACAGTAGCGCGGATGTGGCGCAATTCACTCCATCCCGATTATCACTCTGTCACCATCAACGCCATCCAAGAACCAGGCGTCCGGACTGCGGCGGGGGGCGTAGCCATGGGACTGCTCGGCGACGAGCTCGCGTTCGCGCAGGCGCTGACCGTCCAGGAGCACGAGGGCGTGATGGCTCTCGGAAACCGGAAGCGCTACCCGGCCGACACCCACCTTCTGACCGAGGGCGAACGGTCCAGCCACGTCCTGATAATCCTGCACGGCTGGGTGACCGTTTCCCTCGCCACGGACCGGGGCGCCACCCGGCTGATACTCGGTCTGCGCGGTCCCGGTGAGCTGCTCGGCGAGATGGCCGCCCTGGACCGCCACCCCCGCAGCGCCACCGTGCGCGCGCTGGGGCCGACCGAGGCCCAGGTGATAGGCGGGGACGCGTTCCGCAGGTTCCTCGCACTGCACCCCCGCGTCAGCGGCCTGGTGATACGTCAGCTCACCTTCCGGCTGCGCAGCGCCGACCAGGAGCGGTCCGCTCTCGCCTCGCTCACCGTGCTGCAGCGCCTGGCCCACCGGCTCATCGAACTGTCGAAGCCCGACAGCTCCGGCCCCTACTCCCCCTCCTCGTGGGGCACTTCTCCCTCGCCGGCCACCTCGTCGGCCCCCTCGACGGCCCCCTCCGCCGCCCGGTCCGTCGTCCATCTGGCGCAGGACGAGCTGGCCGCGACCGTGGGAGCGACCCGGGAAGCCGTCGCCAAGGCGCTGCGGCTGCTGCGGACCCAGAACATCGTGCGGACCGGCAACCGGATGGTGGAGATCCTCGACCCCACGCTGCTCGCCCTGCTCGCGGACGGCCATCAGGAGTAGATCCACGCTCCGCCGTGTGTAAACGGCTACAGACGGCTCTCGTCCCGGGCCCGAAGCTGAGGGGACGGCAAGCAGACGGACCGGCAGGCAGCAGGGGGCACGGGTGAACGACGACGCCATGGATCTCACCGAGGCACGCTACGAGTTGGTGATCAGCGTCGACGCCAGGCGTTCCGGGGAGTACGACGACGTCGACAAGCCGCGCATGCGGGCACGGATCTACCGCGTGCTGGAGACGGCGTTCACCCACGCCAAGGTGGCGCGGGACGCCGTGCACATGGAGGACCGCGGCGACGGGGTGCTGCTGGCGGTGGCCGGCCGGGTCGCGGTGACCCGGCTGCTCGGCCTGTGGATGGTCGAGGTGCACGAGAACCTGCGGGACGAGAACCGTGCCCTGCGGGTGCCCCTGGGCCTGCGGATCGGTATGCACGTCGGACCGGTCCGGCACGACGCCCGGGGCATCAGCGGGCGGGCGGTCGACCTCGCCTGCCGGCTGGCCGACTCCAACGTCGCCCGGCGGCTGCTGGACGCCGAGAAGGCCGACCTGGTGCTGGTGACCTCGAACTCCCTGTACGAGGACGTGGTCAGCGGTGGCGGCAAGTTCATCGAGGCCGCGCGCTATTCGCCGGCCCGGCTGGAGCTGAAGGAGGGCGAGGTCACCGCCTGGTTCCAACTTCCGGGGCGGCCCGCTCCGGAGATTCCGGCCGAGCCTCGGCCGTCCGCCGGTGGTCCGTCGTCCACGGGCGGCGCGTACTCGGCCGCTGATACGCCTGACACGACTGATACGACTGATACACCCGTCGGTGCGGACGCCGGTGCGGACGGCGACGAAGACGACGCCGCCGGTTCCCCGGGGACCCGCTACACCGTGCACGGCGACATGTCGCAGCACCACGACAACGTCTACCAGCAGCCCGTGCACATCGGGCGGATCACCGACGGCGCCCGTTCCCGGAAGGAGCGGGGCGAGTGAGCGACGACCAGGACAAGCCCCAGAAGGCCGACGACGCCCGCGCACCCGGGGCCACGGCCGGGGCCGGGGCCGGGGCCGGGGAGAAGGCACGGAGCACGGACCGGGACAAGGCGCGGGAGCGGGGCCGGGACCAGGACCGGAACGACGTGCCCCGCGCGGACGACGGCAAGGCCGACGACGGCGAGGGGACCGGCGAGGGAGCCGGCGGGGACGCCGCCGAGCAGGAGCGGGAGGAGCAGGAGCGGGAACGGGAGCGCGCCGCCGGGCGGTTCAAGGAGCACACCCGTGACCCGCTCGCCGAGGAGCAGGGCGAGGACGCGCCCACCGACCTCGCCGCCGCCGCACGGGCGCGCCGCGCCACCCGCATGCTGTTCGACGCGGGCCGGGACCTGCACAGCTTCGACCGCTCGTACTTCGCCAGCGCCCACATCGGCGACATCCATCTGCGGATGGACGCCCGCCGGTCCGGTGCGGCGCTGCGCGGCGGGCCCGTGCCCGAAGAGGAACTGCGCAGGCTCCGCCGGATCCACGTGGAACCCGAGGGGTACGTGCGGCTGCGCGAGGCGCTCACCGCCCGCCGGCTTCTGGTGCTGGGAGCCGCACCGGGCACCGGACGCACCAGCACCGCGCTCTCGCTCCTCGACGAGGTCACCGGCCCGGCGACGAGCGACACGCAGCCGCGATCCGCGACCGGGACCGGGGCCGGGACCGGGGCCGGAACCACGACCAGGACCGGGGCCGGGCCCGGAACCACGACCAGGACCGGGACCGGGCCCGGAACCACGACCAGGACCGGGACCGGGGCCGGAACCACGACCACGGCCAGGCCCGGGGCCGCGGCCCGGATACGGCGGGTCGACCCGGCCGGCGGCACCCGGCGGCTGGCCGAATGCCTGGGCGACGGGGACGAGGAGGCGGGGCACTTCTCCGGGTACCTGTTCGAGCTGTCCCTCACCCGGCCCGGCACGCCGGTGCCCGACGAGATGGACCTCGACGAACTCGCCGCCGCCCTGGCCCGCCGCGACGCCTTCGCGGTCGTCGTCGTCCCGGTCGGCTCGGCGGCCGATCCGATGCTGGACGGACGGTACGGCGCCCTCTGCCCGCCCGCCCCCACCGGGGAGTTGCTCGTCACCCGGCTGCGGGAGTTGCTGGAGGAGCAGGAAACCGCGACCGGGTCCGCCGGTGGCCGTGCCGCCGACCTGCTGGCCGAGGCGGAGGCCCTCTGGACCCGGCCGGAGGTCAGGAACGCCGTCGGACTGGACGACCTGCGCCCCGCCGAGGCCGAGGTGCTCGCCTCCCTGCTGGCCGGGCACGTACTGGGGGACCTCACCCGCGAGCAGTTGCTGTCCGACTGCCGCAGCCTCGCCGCCCGTCAGGCCCAGGAGTGGTTCGCCGGTGTCGACCGGGCTCTGGCGGCACCGGCCGGGGACGAGCCCGACGGTGAACGGCCGGGCGCGGCGAGCCTGTTCCACCCGGTGGCGTTCCGGATCGCGCTCGCCGTACTGGGCGGCGCCTCGCACAGCGCCGTGGCCGCCGCCGCCCACCTGCTGACCTGGGAACTGTCCGTGCAGTCCGACCCGGACCGCACCCCCGCCCGGCCGCTGTTCTGCGACGACCCCCGCTCCGACCTGGCGCTCTCCCGGGCCGAACTCAAGGACGGCCGGGTCGAGGTGGCCGGTGCCGAGGTGGCCTCGCGGCTGCTCTGGTACCGGGGTCCCGCCCTGCCCGCCGCGGTACTCAGCGAGCTGTGGGACCGGCACTTCGCCGTCCGGGCGCCGGTGGTGCGCTGGCTGCGGCTGCTGGCCGACGACCCGCGCTCCCAGGTGTGGATGCGGGCCGCGGTCGCCGCGGGAGAGCTGTGCGTACGGGACTTCGACCACGGCTACGCGGAGCTGATCCGTCCGCTCGCCGACGCGGCCACGCCCCGGCGCCGGGTCTTCGCGGCCACCGCGCTGGACCAGGCGGCCGGGCACGGCTCGCACCGCCGCATCGTGCGCAAGGTGGTCGGCGACTGGAGCCGGTACGGCACCGAACCGCTGCGCTGGACGGCGGCGATGGCGCTGGGCTACGGCAACTCCGCGGCCACGACCGGCGACACGCTGGACGCCCTGGCCCGGATCGCGTTCCGCGACGAGGGCGAACAGTTGGCGGTCGCCTCCTTCAACGTCGTACGGCTGCTGGCGCTCCCGGACGCGCCGGCCGTACTGCGGCGGGTGGCCGAATGGACCCACCACAAGCGGGAGATCCACCAGGACCTGGGGCTGGTGACCACCGTCCGGCTCGCGCTCACGACGGTGGACGAGGTGCTGGTCGACGACGCCGGTTCCCCGCTGGGCGACCGCGGTGACTGGCCGCTGCCGCTCGCCCTCGCCGCGGCCCGCCCCGAACTCGTACGCCCCATGGCCGACCTGCTCTGGACCGCGCTGAACACGCCGCGCTCCAAGGAGGTGGCGACGGACGCGCTGGAGACGCTGCTGCGTTCGGCGGTGCGCGGTGACGGGGAGGAGTGGGCCCGGCCCGGGCTGGCGGCGCTGCTGCCCGCGCTGACCACCGAGGAACACGACCGGCGGCGGCTGGACTGGCTGCTGCGCCGAATGATGAACGATCCGGAGGATCCGCTTCCCGACGCGCAGGCGCGCTCCCTGTGGTGGCTCGCCGTCGCGTCGCGGGACCGGACGCGCGAGGAGGCACGGCATGGCTGAGGACGTGGACGGGGCTCAGGCCGGGGAGGCGGGCGCCACTCCCGCGGGCCCCTTCCTGCGGGAGTACGCGCCGACCGGCGGGCATCCGCGGGTGAGCGCCCAGCGGGCCTCGGTGCTGTTCTACCGCAACGGCGGGTACAGCGTGGTCACCGTCTCCGGCATCCGGCACGTCGACAAACGGACGCTGGCCCGGCCGTACAACATCTGCGAGATCGCGCTCGGGACCTATCAGACGCGGCTCCAGATGGACCTCCCCGCCGCCGGCGGCACCACCTTCTTCAAGGCCGAGGTGGACATCCACTGGGCCGTGACCGACCCCCACCTGGCCGCCGTCGAGGTCGTGACCGACGTCGGCCGGCGGCTCACCGCCCCGGTGCTGGAGCGGCTGCGCGAGGTCACCTCGACCTTCCGGGTGACCGAGGCCGAGCAGGCCGACCGGGCCCTCACCCGGGAGTGCGCGGGCGGCCGCTGGGACAGCCTGGGCGGCGAACTCGGGCTGCGGGTACGGCTGTACGTCCGGCTGCGGGTGGACGACCGGACCATCGAGCACATGGACGAGATCCGCGACGCGCGCGCCTCGGCCGAGCTGACCGGGGTACGTCAGGACGCGTTCCGCGCCATGCTGCGCGGCGGTGACCTGGAGCAGCTCAGCTACATGCTGGCGGCCGAGCCCGAGCGGGCCAAGGACTTCCTGGAGCAGATCCGCCAGGAGGGCCGCCAGGACGAGCGGGAGCGGGTGGACCGGCTCTTCGCGATGGTCGACAGCGGCCAGATCCAGTCCAACGACGTGGAGACGCAGGCCCTGAACCTCCTCAACCAGGGCCGGGGCCGGCCCGTCCAGGGGCCCATCGGCTCGGTGCCCGCCCGCCGGGAAACCGCACAGCTGGAGCCGGGCCGCGCCGAGCCGTTCACCCCGGACTGGGTGACGGAGGAGCCGCCGTACCGGAACGGTTCCGGTGCGGGGTCCGGTACGGGGTCCGGTGCGGGGTCCGGTACGGGGTCCGGTACGGGGTCCGGTACGGGGTCCGGTACGGGCTCCGGTACGAGGGAGGACGCCGAGGACGCGGCCCCGCGTTCCCGCAGACGCTCGCGGGACGACGGCTGGGACTGGGCGGAGGAGGACCGGTGACCGCCGCGGGCGGGGAACCGGCCACCGGGACCACCGAGGAAGGGGGGCGTGCCTCCCCCGACCCGGCCGGGCCTGTGCCGCACGGGGGTCGGCACTGCCCGGACCGGGCGGGGGAGCGCATCGCGGAGCTGCTGCTGAACACGGTCCGCGAGGACCTGGGTCGCGCCGACTCCAAGGCGGCCGTGCTGCTGTCGGGGACGCTGGCACTGCCCGCGTTCCTGCTCGGCTGGCACGGCGCGCCCGGCTGGCGGGGGCTCGTCGACGTGCCGCTGCTGCTCGCCGGGCTGCTCTGGGCGGTCGCGGTGACGGCGCTGGTCGGGGCGCTCATGCCGCGCACCGGCACGGTCCGCGGCGAGGACGGGGTGACGTACTTCGGTGATCTGGTGGCCTCCCGCGATCTCGCGTGGCTGTCCGCCCGGGTCGCCGAGGCCGGGCGGGATCCCGCCGGGTGGCTGCTCGTCCAGGCCGTGGACGTCAGCTCGATCCTGACCGCCAAGTACCGGGCCATCCGCTGGGGGATGGCCGCCCTCGCCACCTCCGCGGCGCTGGCCCTGGTCTGGGGCCTGACCGCGCGCTGACGGCGCGGGCGGGGACCGCACGCGGAGCAGAGCCGACGGCGCGGCCGGGGGCCCGCACACGAAACAGAGCCGACGGGGCGGCCGGGGGCCGCACACCAAGCAGAGACGAACCGAGTACCACCGAGAACCAAGGGGACGGCCGTGCAGAGAGCCTGGGCAAGACGGCGGACGGGAAGAGGCCGCGCGCACCGCGCCACGGTCCTGGCGCTGGGCGGCGCCGCGCTGCTCGTGTCCCTGCTGACACCCGCCGGCGGTGATCCGGTGCCGGTGGCGGACTCCGCACCGGCCTTCCCGTCGGTCAACTACGCGGTCGCCGTGGACGAGTCCGCCAGCCTCGCGCCCGAGGACATGAAGGCGGAGAAGGCCGCCGCCGCCCGCATCGCGCTGGGCGACGTGTCCTCGTCCTCCCACGTCACCGTCTTCGGTTTCGCCGCCGCCGAGTCGGCCGGCCAGCGCGCGGTCGACCCGGTGTGCCCGCGCACCACCCTGGACGCGGCGGGACGCAAGACGATCGGCGCCTGCGTCGACAAGCTGCGCACCCGCAAGGAGAGCGAGGGCACCGGCACCGACTTCCCCACCGCGATACGTCAGGGAGTGCACGAACTCACCACCGGCACCGACCCGTCGGAGCCCCGCGTGCTGTTCGTCCTCACCGACGGGAAGATGGACGTCACCGACAGCGAGAAGTACGGCGACCCCGCGCACCGCGAGGCGGAGGGCGAACGGCAGCTGACCAAGGAGCTGGAGAACGCCCGCGCGCAGAACGTGCAGATCTGGCCGCTCGGCTTCGGGTCGGAACCGGACAAGAAGCAGCTCGACCGGATGGCGGCCGGCGGCTACCAGAAGGGCTGTGTGAACCTGCCCTCCGCGAGCCCCAAGGCGCACAAGGTCTCCGGTGCGAAGGACGTCGGCACCACGCTGGAGAAGATCTTCGCCGCCGCGCACTGCCTGCGCCACGAGGAGGGACCCAGCAAGAAGCCCCCGGCCACCCTGGAGATCGGCATCTCGCCGCTGGCGACCGTCGGCAGCATCGTCGTCGACAAGGGCGACCCGAAGGTGCGGATCAGCTACCTCGACCCCAGCGGCCACGAGGTCCCCACGACCGGCACCTACCGCGAGTCCCGCTTCGAACTGGCGGGCGGCGACGGCACCGTCGAGGCGCTGAAGATCGTCGACCCGCTGCCCGGCACCTGGCGGGTGAAGGCCGAGGCGCCGGAGGGGCACCGCTCGCTGCCCGTCTCGGTCAGCGTGCTGTGGCAGGGGGAGCTGCGCGGCGCCATCACCATGGACCCGCCCTCGCCCCGGCCCGGCGAGAAGGTCACGGTGACGATGCGGCTGCAGACCCGTGAGGGCTACCAGATCAAGGACCCGGAGCACTACGAGGGACTGCGCGTGAGCAGCGAGCTCACCGGGGACGGATTCGCCCCGCAGTCCCTGTCCCTCACCGACGACGGCAAGGGCCCCGACCCGGACGCGAACGACGGCTCCTTCAGCGGTTCGGCGCGCATCCCCGAGAGCGCCGACGGCGCGCTGAAGGTGGACGGCACACTGACCGCCTCGGGACTGCGGGCGGACACCCGCAGCGAGCTCGGCCAGGTCGCGCCCGGCGAGCTGCCCGTCACCACCGCGCTGGAGATGCCGGCCGGGGACACCCACCCCGGCGGCAAGGTCACCGGCACCCTCACCGTCCGCAACAACAGCGACGCCCGGCACACCCTGCGGCTGTCCGTGGCCGACGTGCGCTCCGGGCTGCTGTCGATCAGCCCGGCCGAGATCCAGCTCGCGCCCGGCGAGTCCGGCACCCGGAAGGTGACCGTCACGGTCGCCCCCGCCGACGTCTTCGGCGACCGTCTCGGCGACGACGGACTGCGCCTGTCGGGCACCGTCACGGCCGTCGACACCACCGACGACGACCGGACGCTGGTGCGTACCCCGCTCTCCGTGCAGGTCACCCCGGAGCCCGGCTTCTGGGAGAAGTACTGGTGGGCGGTGGTGGCCGGCGCCGCGGTGCTCGCGGCGGCCGTCGTGGCGGTGCTCGCCTGGGTACGGCAGCGCCGCACCCGCAGGGACCCGCACGGGCTGGTGCTGCGCCTGGTCTCCGCGGACGGCGAGGCCGTCGGCACCGATCACGTGGCCGGACACGGACACAAGCAGTGGTACGAGTTCGCCCTGGTCGAGCCGCACCGCGCCCCGCGCATCGAGCGCCGGCCGCACGGCGAGTACGCCGTCCAGCGCAACCCCGAGGGCGGCGCGGTGCTGCGCAGGCGCGGCGGCGGGCGGACGCCGCTGCCCGTGCGCGGTCAGGTCCCGCTCAACGACACGGTGAGCCTGGCGCTCGGCGAGGAGACCCGCGCCCCCCGCAACCGCAGGCCGGCGGCCACGGCACGCAGCGGGGCGGGCGCCGCCTCCGGCGGCGGGTCCGGCTCCCGTTCCGGCGAGGGCGGGAGCCGGAGCGGGAGCGGAAGCGGAAGCGGCAACGGGAGCACGGGCGGCGCCTACGACTCGTACATGTGACGCGCGGGGGCGGGGGGGTCCCCCCCCCCCCCCCCCCCCCCCCCCCCCCCCACCCCCCCCCCCCCCCCCCCCCCC
>NZ_JBHJRX010000013.1:16025-36596 GCF_042268605.1 Streptomyces sp. NPDC056296
AGGAAGAAACGAACCTCCCACCTGCACCCCGTGCCCCCCCCCCACCCCCCCCCTTGGGCCCCGGAGGCCCCCCCTCCCCCCCCCCCCCCCCCCCCCCGCCCGCCACGCGCACCACCTGCACCGCGTGCACCACGCGCGCACCACCTGCACCGCGTGCACCACGCAAAGCAACGCACGCCATGCACGCCACGCGCACTTCACGGACGTACCGAGCACGAACCTGCGGCCCGCGACGGCCGCCAGCGGGGAGGAACCCATGAAGATCTTCCAGCCGATGCTCTTCGTCGGCCTGGGCGGCACCGGCGGCCTGGTCGGCGCCGAACTGGAACGCAGACTGCGTGCCGAACTGTGCGGACCGGACGGCCTGGCGCTCACCGGGCTGAACGGCTACGCGCCCTACCAGCTGCCCGACGGCCTCCAGTTCGTGTACGCGGACTACAGCGAGAGCGACCTCCAGCGGCTGCCGCAGTTCAACGTGGACCCGTCACTGCGGGCCGCGTACGCCCGCACCTCCCGGGCCACCCACAACCTGCTGCCGAACTTCGACGCCTCGCCCGAGGTCACCAAGATGCTCCGGGCGAGCATGCGCGAGGAGGTGGCCGACTGGCTGCCGCCGCGCATCGACGAGCCCAAGGTCACCCCGCTGCACAACGGCGCCGGCCAGCTGCCCACCGTCGGCCGCGCGGCGCTGTACGCCACCCTCCGGCACGGCCTCGGCCCGGTCCTCGAACCGCTGCTCCAGGCGATCGACCTGATCGCCAAGTCGGCGGGCGGGCTGAGCGAGTTCGGCGGCGGCAAGACCAACGGCTGCGACGTGTTCGTCGCGTTCTCGGTGGCGGGCGGCACCGGCGCCGGCATCTTCCTGGACTACCTGCACCTGATCAACCACGCCTTCCAGCTGCGCCGGTTCGACGGGGTGAAGATCTACCCGCTGGTCGTGATGCCGTCGTCGTTCTCCGCGGCCTCCGGCGGCGGGCGCGAGGCGGACCTCAACGCCGCCCGCGCGCTGGTGGACCTGTTCCGGCTGGTCGACGGGCAGAACGCGCCGACCGAGGGCGCGGAGATCGGCGACCTCGACCACGACGCCGGGATGGGCGTCCGCTACCCGGGCACCATGCCGATCCGGCTGCGCACCGGCATCCTGCCGACGGCGTTCCTGTTCAGCCCGACGGCCGGCATCCGCGCGGACGACCTGCGCCGTTCCATCGTGTCGCTGGTGATGTCGCTGATCGGCACCGAACTCGGCGACGGCCGCTCCAAGGGCCGCACGATGGCGGCCGACGACGACTACCAGACCTTCGCCGCCAGCTTCATCAACCGCGGCGTGCACCGCAGCGCCCTGTCCCCCACCGGCATCGGGCGCCAGGGCGTCTCCACCAGCCTGGTGGCGTCCATGACCGCGCCGATGGACCAGTTGGCCGACCTGGTGGCCGGCCGGCTGCTGCGGGAGGCGGTCACGGATCTCGTGGAGCGGCCGCGCGCGATGCAGCGGGACAGCTCGGTGCCGATGATCCGCCAGTTGTTCGCCGACTCCCATCTGGAGGAGCTCTGGGAGCGCAGGCAACTGGACGTGCCCGAGCCGGATCCGTTGCCGCGCGGTGGCAAGAGCATCGAACAGGCCCTGGGCGAGCGGATCTCGGACATGCAGCGGCTGCTGTCCGACCTGCGGATCGACGCCGAACGCCAGGCCGCCGTGATGGCCGACCGGTTCGCGCCGCGTCCCGCCATCGACAAACTGCTGCAGACCGTGGACCCGTTCCTCGCCGAGCGGGTCGTGCGGGGCGTCCCGGACAGCGACGAGCCGATCACCCGGCTCGGTTTCCTCGGCATGCTGGACAACCGGTCCCGCGCCCCGCAGCGTCCGCCCGGCGTGACCGAGCAGCCGCCCAAGGCCCCGCGGATCAAGGGCCGGCTGGCCGGCATGTCCCCGGCCCGCTGGGGCGACGAGGACGTCCAGGCGGCCGTCCAGGAGCAGGACGACTGGTACCGGTGGCGCTGCCGGACGGTGTGGCACGAGGCGTGGCGCGAGCAGCAGCAGCACTGGCAGTCCCAGGCGGACACCGCCGGAGCCGACCTCGGACGCCTGGTGAACGCCTTCCGCAGGCACAGCGACCAGGAACGCAAGGTGTCCCAGCAGAAGGGCCTGGAACTCTACGAGGACCGCACGGGCATCTCGTACCTGCTGCCGCCGCAGCGCACCCTCAACCACTTCTACGAGGACGTCGTCACCCGGCTGATCCGCCGGGAGGGCCTGCGGGAGACCGACGACGAGGCGGCGCTGCTGCTCCGGCTGGTCGGCGGGGACACCTGGCGCACGGTCCACGCGGTCAGCCGCCGCAACCCCGAGGGCGCGGTGGCGACCGTCAAGGCGCTGCTGGAGGGCCGCATCACGCGGCTGTTCGCGGAGAGCGGTGAACGTCTGGAGGAGCGCCCGCTGCTGCCGGCCATGAGCACGCTGCTGGCCGCCGCCGCGGGCGACCAGGGCGCCACCGACCAGGTGAGCAAGGAGGCGCTGGACCTGTTCGGCCGGAAGCTGACCGGGCTGCTGCCGGTGGGCTTCACCCCGGAGGGGACCGGGCCGCTGCGGGCGCTGGTGACGTATCCGCGGGTGCAGGCGGTGGAGGAGGTGCAGGAGTACCTGGGCAAGACGCTGCGGCTGCCGTCGGACGCCAAGAACTCCGTGGAGTACCGGGGTGTGGAGAGCGACTCGGTCACCGTGGTCCTCTTCCGCAGCGAGATGAGCCTCACGCAGGTGCCCGAAGCCCGCAAGGTGCTGCGCCAGTGGGCCCGCGCCAAGGACTCCGAGCAGGCCCACGACGTGCTGCGCTGGCGCCAGCGGCTCGGCTTCCGGGACAGCTGGATGGTGAGCAGCGAGGACGACCGGCGCACCATCCTGCACCGGCTGCTGTGCTGCATGTGGAACGGCCAGGTGGACGTGGTGGACGGCGACGACGCCTCGCCCGCCCGTATCCGGCTGCGGCTCTTCGCCGAGGAGGGCGCCCATGCCCCGGGCGTGCGGCTGCGGTTGGGGGACTTCCCCGGCGGCGTGTCGAGTTGGGCGGAGCTGCTGCGCTCGTACGAACGGTGGACGGTCCTCGACGACGAGCGGACCGTGGAGGACTACTGCCGCGAGCTGATGGGGGCGCAGCCGGCCGGGCTCGCGCGGGCGGGCAGCGATCCGCACCCGCTCTTCGTCGAGCTGGTCGAGAAGATCGCCCCGCGCCAGCTGGAGCTGCTGGCGGACCGCCGGGAGCGCGGCGGTGAGCGGGTCGAGGGCTGGGTCCGGCCGCTGTGGGAGTTCTGGGCGGAGACGCTGCCGGCCGCGCTGGACACCGAGTTCGGCGACCAGCGCGCCGTCCAGCCGACCCTGCGCACGCTGCTGGAGCACGTCCGCTTCGGCACGGTACGGTCCCGCGTCGCCGACGACCTGCCGGCCTCCCGGCGGGCCACCCACGATGACGACGACTGGGGCACGGCACCGCGCGAGTCCTTCGCCTCCTACCGCACGGAGAGCAACACCGGGGCACGGCACGGGACCCCGGCGGACGACCACGCCGAGCGGCCTCGCCGCACGACCGCGGACGACTACGGGACGGGCCGCACACCTGCCGACGGCCACGACGACCGGTACGGCACCGGACGCGGTGAACGCCCGCGCCGCGCACCGGCCGACACCTACGACGCGGGGCCCGGCCGCGCACCTGCCGACGCCTACGACGCGGAGCCCCGCCGCACGCCTGCGGACGACTACGACGCCGGGGCCCGCCGCGCACCCACCGACGCCTACGACGCCGGAGCCCGCCGCTCATCTGCGGACGACCACGACCCGTACGGCACCGACCGGGGCGAACGCCCCCGCCGCGCACCGGCCGACGCCTACGACGCGGGACCCGGCCGCGCACCGGCCGACGCCTACGACGCCGGGCCCCGCCGCGCACCCGCGGGCAACCACGACGACCCGTACGACACGGGACGCGGTGAACGCCCGCGACGCGCACCGGCCGACACCTACGACGCGGGACCCGGCCGCACACCCGCCGACGACCACGACCCGTACGGCACCGACCGGGGCGAACGCCCCCGCCGCACACCCGCCGACGACTACGGCACAGCGCCCCGCCGTACACCCGCGGAGGCTCACGACGACGACTCGTACGGCACCGGCCGCGGTGACCGGTACGACGAAACGGCGCGCCGCGCACCCGCGAGCGACCGCGACGTCCCGTACGGCGGTGGGGGCGCGGGCGAGGAGCCGGACGGCTGGGGCACGCGGCGAAGTGGTGCCAACGGTTCACGGGTCGGCGACCGCCACCCCCACGGCCCGGACCGCGACGGGGACGACCGCGTCGCCGCCGGGGACGGTGCCGAGCGCCCCCGGGCGCCGTGGGACGAGCCGGCGGACACCGACGCCCACGACCGTGACCGTGACCGTGACCGCCGCAACCCCTGGGACGGTGACGCCCAGTGAGCACGCCCGAGGAGTTCGACGCCGTCATCCACCTGGACCTGCGCACGGGTGCGGCGGAGCTCGACACCCCGTCGGCCCTGCGCGCCAGGGTCGCCCGGCAGCTGGGCCGGGCCGGTCTGCCGGAACCGGACGACCCCCTGTTCCTGGTCGTCGACACCCCGGCCGGACTCACCGACCACCAGCCGCAGTACGAACTGCTCACCGGCTACCGCGCGGTGGGCGAGGTCAGGATCCTGGTCCTCCTGGTGGGCAGCGCGCCGGGCTCGTACGCGGGTGAGAGCGAGGCGTTCCAGCCCGACCGCCGGCTGGTGCGGCCCGCGGTGCTGCGCGCCTCGGGCTGCGCGCTGCTGTGGGCGGGCGACCTGCGTTCCGCCCGCACGGCGCTGGAGCAGCCCAGGCCCGACGACCCGGACGCGCTCGCGGTCCTGGTCGACGTGCTGTCGGTCCCGGACGTCTATCTGACGGTCCTCGAACGCCTGGAGGCGCTGCCCGACGCCGTCGCCGCGCCCGGCGTCCGGCTGCTGGAGCAGGACCTGCCGCCGGAGGTGCGGGACCGGGCCTGGCGGGACGCGCTCGCCCGGTTCGCCGGCGAGGACACCGAACTCGCGCCGGACGTACTGGCCACCGCCTCGTCGGGAGCCGACCTGCCGGAGCCCCTGCGGGGCCTGGTGACGGGCCGGGGCGCCCGCGACCAGCGGCACCGCGATCCGGGCGGAGTGGCGGACGACGCGTACCGCGCGTGCGCGGACTCCGTCGAACGGGCCGAGGACGCGCTGGCCGGGCTGGGGTCCCTGCCGGGGCTGTTGCGGCCCGCCCGCCGGGAGGCGTTCGAGGCGGACGTGGACCAGGCGCGCCACGACCTCGACTCCTACCGCGAACTGGTGGGCGCCGCCCTGCGCGGCGGCGGTGCGACGGCGTCCGCGGCCGAGGCGTCGGCCCGGCTCGCGGCCCTCGGGCTGCGGGTGCCCTCGGCGGAGGGCACGGGCGAGCGGATCGGCGAGGGCCTCAAGGAGTTCGCCGGGAAACTGCTGGGCCAGGGCCTGACCCTGCGGTCGGTGGCCCAGCGTTTCACCGGCCTCGCCGGGCGGGTGGAGCCGGTACCGGGCACGGCACTGCTGCCGAGGCTCGCCGCCTGCCCGTCCGGTGACGTGACGGATCCCGCCGGTGACGGGGGCGGGGCGCGGGACCGCGGTGACGTCGCGGCCGTCGCCGGTCCGGCGGCGGCGGCCGCGGCGGGGCTGCTCGGCGCGCTGTGGCAGGGGCCGTTGCTCGCGCTGGCGCTCGCCGTCCCGCTGCTGTTCGTCGGCATGGCGGTGCTCGGTACCGCCCGGTTGCGGGACACCGGACGTACCGGCCGCTGGGCCGTGGCCCCCCGGGTCGCGGCCTTCACCGGCGCCGCGGCCGGCGCGGCACTGGCGTACGGGGCCGATGCCCCGCGCTGGCTGAGCACCGTGACCCTGCTGGTCGCCCTCGGTGTCGCGGCCGAGACGGTACGGCGGCTCTGGCGCGCGGCGGCCGGCTCCTGGGCTCCGGGCCATGCCACCGACGCCCTCCGCCGCGCCCTGGACGAACTCGACGCGCTGCTCGCCGAGGCGGTCCGCGAGCACTGGGCCGTGGAGGAACGCCTGTACTGCGCGGACGCGGCCCGGTCCGTCGCCGGCATGCTGCGGGCCACGGCCGCCGCCGCGGAGGCCGAGGCGGTGCCCGAGCCGGAACGGCCCGTGACCGGCGGCGGGTTCGACGGCGGGGACGGCGGCGGGGACGGCGCCGGGACGCTCGCCGAGGACGACTGGCTCTCCAGCACCTCGGTCCTGGAGACCGACGCCTTCGCCGGCGACGACGACACCGACTGGGCGAGCGCGTACGCCCGGCGCGACGGGCAGCCCGCGTGGGACGAACCCGCCGGAGAACGGCCGGCCGGGGCCCCGTGGGAGGACCGCGCCGCGGGCGCGCCGCGCTGGCTGGACCGGGAGAACGGCGAGGGCGGCCCGGAACTGGTCGCCACACTCGCCGCCGACCTGACGGACGCCGCCCTGGTGGCGATGGGGCCGTACTGGGGTGCCGTGGAGCGCGGCCAGGCCGGCGCACTCGCCCTCCGCCGCACCGAGGAACGGGTGCGCGAACTGCTGTCGGCGGCCCGCCGGCACCTGCGGCACAACGGCGTGCTGGCGCCGCCCCCGTTCGCCGCCGCCCGCCGGGTCCGCGCCACCTCGGCGAGCCTGCTCGGCACCGACCCGCGGGGCCTCGCGGAACTCGTCGGCACGGAGGCGGACCGGCAGGCGGTGGTGCAGCTCTCCTCGCCCGAGCAGGGCACACTGCTCAGCCGCGACCCGGCCGCCGCGGTGTGGATCAGGTTCGCCCCGCGGGCGGTGCGGGACGAGATCGAGAAGGCCTGGGAGGCGAGCGGCTCGACGCAGCCGGGAGCGGTGCTGTGGACGTCCTCGGGACGCTACGCCGGCCTGCTGCGGCTCACCCCCCTGCGGATGGGCGTCGTGGACACCGTCCGCCCCCGCCAGAACACCGGCCCGGACGGCACGGACACGTACGGACGGCCCGACTCGTACGGCGCGCGGACCCCGTACGGCGCGCGTAACCCGTACGACCGGGCCGCCTCGTACGACGAGCCGGACGCGTACGACCGGACCGGCCGGTACGACGAGCCGGACAGGTACGAGCGCGCGGACGGCCGCCATCAGACGTACGACCGGACCGACATGTACGACCGGGCGGACACGAACGACCGGGCGGACACGTACGACCGGGCGGACACGAACGACCGGGCGGACACGTACGACCGGGCCGACCCATACGACCCGGCGGGCCCGGCGGACCAGGCCGACGCGGCCGGCCCGGCCGGCCCGTACGAGCGATACGAGCGAGGGGACGGCGATCTCCGGTGACCAGCACCACCCACCGGCACACGGCGGGGCAAGGCGGCCCGCGGGCTGCCACGCTCGCGTTCACCACGCCCTCGGGGCGGCGGCGCGTCGCCCCCGTGCGCCTGGGGCCCGAGTCCCGCCGGGATCCCCTGCTGCCCCAACTGGTCCGCAACGGCCTGCTCGACGACGAGGGACAGCAGTGCGTGCAGGTACGGCTGGCCACGGCCGACGCCGCCAACCCGGGAGCGCGTGAGCTGCTGGACACGGAGGCGGGCACCGCCCTGTCCCTGTACCGGGCGCTCGACGACACCGAGTACGCGGCCCTCTTCCCCCGGATCATCGGCTACGACCTGGACGCGGCGGAGCCGTTCCTGCTGTACGCGGCACCGCGCGGCACCGCCGCGGCACGGACCCATGTGATGTCCGCGACCGATCAGCGGAGCCTCACCCGGGACCTGCTGCTCGCCCTGTACCTGCTGGACCGCCAGGGCCTGGTGCCGTGCGGCGTCTCGCCCGCCACCGTGCTGTGGGACGGCTCCTCGGCCCAGCTCTGGGGGCTGGAGGGGGTGGCCCGTGCCGGACGTCCGAGGCGGCCCTGGGGCCGGTCGCCCTACTGCTCGCCCGAACAGCGCCGGGGCGAGGGGCTCACCGACTCCCGGGACGCGGTGTGGAGCGCGGCCCAGGTGCTCTACCAGCTCGTGACCGGCAGACCCGGCCACGCCGACCGGGCGCCCGCCGACCTCGACGAGCACCGGATGCTGGCCCGGACGCTGCGCGACGCGTTCGCCCCCCGGGCGGCCGACCGGCCGACGCCCGCCGAACTGCTCGACCTGTTGGCGCCGGGCGCCGCCCGCCGCGCCGCGCTCGCCGCCCCCGCCGCCGAGCCGCGTACCCGCCGGGAGGACGACGCGGACGCCTTCGAGCAGGCGCTGCGGCTCAAGCGCCTGGCGCCCGCCGCCCCTTCGGGGTCCGAGCCGGGAGCGGCGGCCGGGGAGGGCGACGGCGGGGTGCTCTGCCCGTACTGCCTGGAGACCATCCGGCTCGACCTCACGGCGCTGTACGTCACCGACAGCAGGATGCAGTACCGGCCGCTGGACCCCACGGGCATCGGCAACCCCCTGCGCCGGCAGGACGTCATGCGCGGTGCCGTCCAGAAGTGCACGGCCGACCCGGACTTCCCCGAGCACTACATCCCGGTGCCGTACCTCACCTACGGACGGCCGCTGACCGTCGCGATGGTCGGCCAGTCCTCCACCGGCAAGAGCCATCTGCTGACCCAGATGATCGCGGCGGTCACCGACGGCGGACTGGAGCCGTTCGGCCTCAAGTGGCAGTCCGTCAACCCGGAACAGCACGCCCGTTTCGTACGGGAGTGGGTGCAGCCCCTGCGCAACGGCAGGGTCCTGGACCACACCCCCGGCGTCGGCCTGGACGGCTTCGCCCGGTTCGTGGAGTCCCTGCTGCTCACCGACGCCCGGGGACGGGTGCGGCCGGTCGCCTTCTTCGACCTCGGTGGCGAGGACCTCGTACGGACCGACTCCGCGCTGCGGTTCCTCCTCGGCATCGACGCGCTGGTCTTCGTGGTCGACCCGGCGCTGGCCCTGCCGCTGCCGCATCTGGACCACGCCAGGGAACGCCTGGGGGTGGAGGTGAACCGGGACGGCGACCTCGCCTTCGGCACCGTCCTGGACCGTCTCCCGAAGAACGGCCCCTACCTGGACGTGGCGGCCGCGATGGTGCTCGGCAAGGCGGACCTGCTCAGGTTCCAGCCGCCCCTCGACCGGTGGCTGGACCGGCCGCCGGCCGCCTCCCTGGACCCCGCGCTGATGCGGGAGGAGAGCCGGGACGTGCACCGGCTGCTGCACCGGCACGCCGGCCAGGCGTGGCTGCGTCCCTTCGACGCGATCCGCCGCTGCACCCTGCACGTCGCCTCCGCCACCGGCGGCCAGGAGGACCACGGCCGCTACCCGGCCGGGGCCGGGCCGAGGAGGGTGCTTGAGCCCCTGCTGTCGCTGCTCGCGATGCACGGGCTCATCGACGTGCCGGGCGGCGCCGAGACGTTCGCCCTGGGTGAGACGCCCGCGTTCGAGGCGGTGCCGGTGGAGGACGCCCAAGGAGGGGAGCGGAAATGAGCGACGTGCAGAGCGGAAACCAGGGCCGTGGGGAGGCGGCCGCCCCGCGCGGGCCGGGCGGTGGCACCGACACGGTGCAGCAGGTCGTCTTCCGGTGGGACGGCAACCACGGGCGGCAGGGCACCGGCATGAACGCCGTCGCCCGTTCCTGCACGGCCGAGCGCGCCGAGGAACTGGGCCGGGAGCTGGGCCCGTTGCTGTGGGTGTCCGGCGCCGCCGCCTCGCGGCCGAGCACCGTGCGCACCCTGTCCCGCGACGGGGACGTCATGCTGGTCCGCCGCTGGCCCACCACCGACCCGGGTGGCCGGCCCAGCACGGTCAGCCATGTGCTGGTCGGCCGGCCGGGCACCCTGAAGACGCGGCAGTGCCTCGCACTCGCGTACGCCGGCTGGGGGACCCGGAAGGCCGCCCGGACGGCGTCCGGCCGGCAGGAGGAGGTCGACTGCGCGGATCTCGACCGGGTGGCGCGCAAACGGCTGCCGGAGATGCTGGAGCGGTTGCCGACGGTCCGGGACACGCTGGCCGTGGTCACCGCGGAGTGGCTGCGCGATCCCGCCCAGCGGGTGTCGCTGCGTACGGAGCCCGGGGAGCGGCTGCCCGGCCCGCCGGAGCGGGACGAGGCCTCGCTGGTCTACCTGGGGCTGTTCCTGATCTTCGGGCACTGGCTGGGACGGGAGTGGACGTTCGCGACCTACGACGCGGTGGACACCCATCCGCTGCTGCTGATGTCCGTCCCGCGCTGGGAGCCGGACACCGGCGGCCCCGGCCCGCTGGCCCGGGTGACCGGCCACCCGGTGTCCGGACCCGGTGTCGAACACCTGGTGGCGGACCGGCTGGTGGACCACCTCCTCGCGCACCTGCATCCAGAAGCACCCGCAGGTGTGCCGCAGCTGGTCGACGACTTCGCCGACGGGGCGACGTGGGACTGGACGCGGCGCAGCGTACGGCTACGGGAGCTCCTCGGCCCCGACCGGACCGGCACGCACCGCCCGGACCCGTACCCGGCCCCGAGCCACCCGAGTCACCCCGGCCTTGCGTCGCCGACTCCGGCACCGGCACCGGAAACCGACCAGGAGTGGAACGCGGCCCCGCTCGCCCCCGCGCCGAACTCCGGACCCCCGTACACGGAGTACAGGGACCCGCACCCCGCCCCGGCCCCCGCCCCCGATCGCGACACATCCGCGTTGCGCCGGGAACTGCGGGAGGCCGCCGCCCAGCACAATGACTCCCTCCGCCGCGAGGTCCTGCGGACGGAACTGCGCGCACAGCCCGACGAGTTCCTGCTGGAGGAGCTGCGCTCCGAGGACCTGCCGCCGGACGCCGTGGACCTCCTGCTCGACGAGCTGGGCGCACCCCACCGGATCCGGACACGCCGGGACGCGACGCGGCACGCGCTGTGTGAGCTGGTGCTCCGCAAGAACCTGTACTGGACGCCGAACGGGCAGCCCGGGGCACCCGTGTCGAGGACGGCGATGGCGGACCGCGCGGCCGGCCTCTTCACCTGGGCCGTCGCTCCCCTGGCCCGCGACGAGCGCTACCTGTTCGACCTGCGGGAACTGCTGCACCGCATGCTCCGGGACCCCAGCCCCACGGCGGGCAACTGGCTCCACAAGGCCATCGTCGCGCCCGCGAACGGCCAGGCCCCCGACCTGCCGCCCGTGCTGTGGCAGCAGATCGTGGGCGACGCGCTGAGACGGAACGGCGGGCCCTCCGCCGCCCTCCCTCCGCCGGCCACGGCGGCGCCGGCACCGACCCTGCGGGCCCCCTCCGCGCCCACACCGGAACGGCCCGACTTCACGGCCCGGCTCACCGAGCAGCTGAACAAGCCCGGTTGCGTGATGGGAGCCGGCGCGGGACTGATCGTCGTACTCCTCGGCATCGTCCTGTTCTTCGCCTGACCGTCACCGCTCGATCCGTATCCGCCTCGTCTCGCTCACCTGGTCGATCTCCGACACCCGGACCGTCGTCTTCATCGTCCAGGTGCCGGGGAGGGGGAGGGTGAGGGAGTTGGCGCTCCAGTAGCCGCCCCGGTCGACGAGTTCCGCGTCGATCGGGCCGATGCCCCGGTCGGGGAGGGTGAAGGAGAGACGCAGTTCGGGTATGGCGGCCAGGCTGCCGTCGGGGCCGAAGACGACGGCCTGCACGGCGTTGTCGCCGGTGCGGCCGGGGTCCAGGGTGATCTGGACGGTGCCCCGGCCGGAGGCGCCGACGTCGAAGGGGATCGTGGTGACGGACGCGGGCAGCACCCCGCCCGCCGGTACGGCCCGTGCCGCCTCGTCCGCCGCCCGCCCCGGCTGGGTGCTGGTGAGCACGGTCGTGACCACCAGCACGACGGCCGCGACACCGGCCTCGACCAGGACGGACCGGCGCAGCCCACGACGACGGGCGTCCCCGACGGCGGACGTCTGCGACGCGGACGACTCCGACTCGGACGGCCCCGGCTCGGAGGACGTCGGCCCGCACGACCCCGACCCGGAGGACGTCGGCCCGCACGACCCCGACCCGGAGGACGTCGGCCCGCACGACCCCGACTCGGACAGCCCCGGCCCGGACTTCTCCGACGCGGACGCCCCCGACTGGGACGGCTCCGACGCCCGCGCCGGAGGCCCGCCCACCCGCTCCGGCACCCGCTCACGTACGCGCCCGCGCCCGGCCGTCTCCGCACCCACCGCATCCACCGCGCCCACCGCACCCGCACCCGCACCCACCCCCGCCGTCACCCACGCGGCCGTCCACCGCCGCGAGACCGCCGCCGCGGCCAACAGCACGGCCACCCCGGCCAGTTTGGCGAGCAGCAGCCTGCCGTACGTCGTCTCCGTGAGCGCCGGCCAGGAGCCGAGGCCGCGCCAGGACTGGTAGACGCCGGTGACGACCAGGACGGTCACGGAGGCGAAGGCGGTCCGGGAGAAGCGGGCGACCGTGGCGGCGTCCGGGGAGGAGCGCAGGGTGGCGAGCAGGGCCACGAGACCGCCGAGCCAGACCGCCGTGGCGAGCAGGTGCAGCACGGACGACGTCACCGCCACCGGCACCTGGATCCCCGCGGAAGCGTGCTCGGCGGCGGCCCAGGTCAGGGCGAGGCCGACGGCCGGCACGGCGCCCACCGCGGCGGCGAGCGGGGCGCGCTCCCGGTGCCGGTACCGGTCCCCGCGGGCCATGCGGCCGAGGAAGAGCGCGACCAGCATGAGCAGCGCCAGCCTGGCCAGCAGCAGCACGCCGGGCCGGCTCGTGAGGGTGCCGCCGAGCGCGTCGGCGTCGAGGGCCGCCGACGGCCCTGTCCCCGCCTCGTACGGAGCCCGCAGCACCAGCAGGGCGACGGTGGCCGCCAACAGGGTCCACCAGGCCGTCACCAGTGGCCGGCGCAGCGGGGCCGGGTCCGGCGGGCGGCACAGGGCGACGAAGGCGGCCGTGCCGATGAGCAGGGCGGCGGCGAGGTAGGCGAGGTAGCGGGCGATCTTGTGGAGGGCGGCGGTCAGCGGGTCCTCGGTGGGGCCGGTGTCCACGGACGCGGTCGTCACGGAGGGCTTGCCGACCGAGAAGGTGAAGGCGCCGGAGACGGGGTGGCTGTCGGCCGAGACCACCCGCCAGGCCACGGTGTACGTGCCCTCGCCGAGCTCGCCCGACAGTGCCACGCGCGCCGTGTCGGAACGGCCGTCCGCGCGTCCGGCCTCCCCCGTGCGCACCCGGTGGCCGCCGGGGTCGAGGACGCGGAAGGAGTCGTCGCGCAGGCCGACGGACTCGGTGAAGGTCAGGGTGACGTGGCGCGGGGCCCGTTGGAGGACGGTGCCGTCCTCGGGGTCGGTGGAGCGGAGGGCGGCGTGGGCGGACGCCGGTCCCGCGCCGCCGAGGACGAGCAGGACCAGCGCGGCGCCCAGCAGCGCCAGCCCCCGGACTCCCCACCGGTCCCGGTCCCGTCCCCTTCGACGGCCTCCTCGCTCCCGGCCTCCAGCGCGCGCACCGCCACCACACCTCACGTCGCATCTCCGTCGTCGGGACCCACTGCCTCGGGGATACGTACGGACGCGGGCGCCATACCGCTCACCGATGGCCCGGTCGGGTCCTCACCACGACGGGCGTGCCGTCACCCCGCCGTCGACCACGAGGTCGTGGCCGGTGACCCAGGACGCCAGCCGCGACGCGAGGAACACGCACGCGTCGCCCACGTCCTCCGGCCGCCCGAGCCGTCCCGTGGGCGCCGCCTCCCGCCATCGCCGTACGCCGTCCGGCCAGGCCTCGGCGAGCCCGTCCCGGTCGACGAGGCCGGGCGAGACGGTGTTGACCCTGACTCCCCAGGGGCCGTACTCCAGCGCCGCGGAACGGGCGTGCATCACGACCGCCGCCTTGGAGGCGCTGTAGTGCGCGTGGGCGGGTGCGGGGGCGTGCGCCTCGATCGAGGCGATGTGGGTGACCGTGCCGCCGTCGTCCTGGGCGCGCATGATGCGGGCGGCGGCCTGCGTGCACGCGAAGACGCTGGTGAGGTTGGTGTCCACCACCGCCCGCCACTCGGCGGCCGGCATGCCGGCCAGCTCCCGCAGCGGCTGCACGCCCGCGTTGTTGACCAGCGCCGTCAGCCGTCCCCCGCGTCCACCGCCCCAGTCGGCGGCCTCCTCCACCAGGCGCCGGCAGGCGTCCTCGTCGGTGAGGTCGGCCCGCAGTACGACCGCCCGGCCGCCGCGCTCCCGGATCCGCGCGGCCACGTCCCGCGCCACCTCCACCGCCGTACGGCAGTGCACCGCGACCGCCGCGCCCTCCTCCGCGAACCGCAGCGCGACGCCCCGTCCGATGCCGCCGCCCGCGCCCGTCACGAGCGCCACCTGACCGTCGAGCAGGTTCATGGGCGGCACAGTTCCACGATCCGCCCGGCCGCCGCCGGATAGCGCGCCGTGAGGTGGGCCGCGTCGCCGTGCTCGTAGTCCCCGTAGGTGAATCCGGGCGCCATCGTGCATCCGAAGAGCGACCACGCGCCGCCCGCCGCCACCCGGCCGCCCATCCAGGTCCCGGCGGGGACGGTGAACTGCACGTGCTGCCCGCCGAGGACGTCCGGTCCCAGCACGGCCGTACGGACGCCGCCGTCCGGGTCGAGGAGCAGCAGCTCCAGCGGATCGCCGAGGTAGAGGTGCCAGACCTCGTCGGCGGGCAGGCGGTGCAGGGCGGAGAAGTCACCCGGACGGGCGGTCAGCAGGGCGACGATGGCCGAGCCCGCCGGGCGTCCGTCCGGGCGCTCGGGCCCGGCCCAGGTGCGCCGGAACAGACCGCCCTCACGCGGGATGGGCTCCAGTCCGTAATGTGCGATCAGGTCCTCGGCGGTCGGCGGGGAAGTCACCCGCCGAACGCTACCTCCCTGCGGAGGAACGCGAGTTGCGCCTTCTTCTCCGGCAGGTACACGTCCGGCAGGTCGATCTCCGGCAGCACGACCGCCGGTCCGGCGGTGAAGCCCTGCTTGAGGAAGCGCGCGATCGCCTTCTCGTTGTCCACGTCCGGGTCGACCACGAGCCGCTTGCGGTCCAGTCCCAGCAGGACGTACGCCATGAGGGACCCCGCCAGCGCGGCGGTCCAGCCGGGCCGCGCGCCCTCGGTCCCGGCGGGCGCGAGCAGCAGGTGGACGCCGATGTCGCCGGGTTCGACGTCGTAGCACTCGCTCACCCGGTCGGCCTCGGGGTCGTAGGTCTGGAGCAGCGCGACCGGCTCGCCGTCCTTGACCACCAGGAAGGCGTGGTGGGTGTCCAGCGTGTCCATGTGGGCGTAGATACCGGCGACCTGGTCCGGCGTGAGGCCGTTCATGCCCCAGAAGGCGGCCCGCTGCTCGCTCACCCAGCGGTGGATCACGGCGGCGTCCGCGGCGGCGTCGAGCGGGAGTACGCGGACGGTGCCGAAGCCGTCGAGTTCCTGCTCGTGGACGGCGGCGCGGGAGGCGTACGGGGACGCGTGCTGCTCAGACATCGGTTTCCTTCGTGAGCCGGTCGAAGTCGGTTACGACGGGGGCGAGTTCGCCGTCGAGCCACAGGGGCCGCTGGTCGCGGTGGTGGGGCGAGCCGGGGACGCCGGAGGCGCCGAGGGGCACCACCCAGCGGCTGTCCTGCCGGTCGGCCAGGTCCCAGACGTACCGGGCGGCGGGGCCGCGTGCGGCGCGGTCGGTGAGGCCGGGGACGGCGGAGGTGCACAGCACGCAGTCGTGGTCGCCGGACAGGCCGGGCTCCTCCCCGTGAGAGGTGTCCGGCAGCGCCCGCCAGGGGGCGAGGCGGTGGGTGTCGCCCCAGGTGCCGGCGGGCGGCCGGGCGGCCACCTCCTCCAGCGCGGCGCGGACGGCCCCGGCGCGGTCGATGCCGTACAGGTCCTCGGCGCGCAGCAGGTGTTCGAGGGCGTAGCCGACGCGCGGCACGAGCGCGAGCCACGGCATCAGCACCTCGGGGTACGCGGGCGGCACGGACGCCGGGGCGAGGACCGGGTCCGCCGCCAACCGCCGTACGACCGCTCCGCGTACGGCCGCGTACGCCGCCGCGTCGGTGCTGTCGGCGTCCATGCGCCGGTCCCAGGACAGGAGGCGGTCGCGGAGGGCGGCGGCCTCGGGGGTCAGGTCGTCCAGGGCTGTCAGGTGGTCCAGGAGGGGGCCGGCCGAGGCGAGGTGGGTGTCCGTGTGGATGGCGGGCATGTCGGCGGCCGACCAGCGCTCCTTCCCGGCGAGGAGGGCGGCGATGCGGTCGGCGCGGTGCGGCGGGGCGAACTCGACGCCGAGCGGGGCGGCCGGGCCGCGCTGATTGGCCATCACGGCGACGCCGTCTGCGAGCCCGGCGCGGGGCGGGGTGTGCCGGCCCTGCCACTCGTGGCCGGGTTCCCAGGCGGGCACCGGACGCAGGCCGCCCGCGGCGGACCGCACCGGCACGCGCCCCGCCACCCGGTGCAGCAGCCCGCCCTCGGTGTCGGCGGCCTGCACGACGTTGACCGGCTCGGCCCACGTGTCCAGGGCGCGGTCCACGTCGGCGACCCGGCGGGCCCGCAGCAGCGGCAGCAGGGCGCCGAAGCCGAGGTCGGCGGTGACTCGGGGCGGGTAACGCAGGCTGAGGGCGGTGGGGGTGCCGTCGTCGAGGCCCTCGGGTCCGCCCGCGATCACCGGCCCCCGGTCGGTCTCGATGACCTCGACCTCGACGATCTCCTCCCCCTCCTGCCCCTCCTCACCGCTCGCGACCCGAATGGTCTCCGTGTGCCGGGCGGCGCGGTGCCAGGTGCCGTCGGGGCCGAGGGCCTCGACGCCGGCGCCGGTGCGGCGCAGGCGTTCGCGGTACAGGTCCTGGTAGTCGGCCATGGCGTTGGTGATGGCCCAGGCGACCGTGCCGGTGTGCCCGAAGTGGGCGATGCCGGGGACGCCGGGCACGGCGAGTCCGACGACGTCGAACTCCGGGCAGGAGAGGTGGATCTGCTGGTAGACGCCGGGATCCTCGATGAAGCGGTGCGGGTCGCCCGCGATGACCGCCTGCCCGGTGGTGGTCCCGCTCGCCGCTCACCAGCCAGCCGTTGCTGCCGGCGGTGCCGGGTCCGTCGGCGGCGAAGAGGGCGACGGCGTCCGGGCCGAGGTGCGCGGTGATGTGCTCGCGCCAGAGCTTGGCGGGGAAGCCCGCGAAGAGGATGTGCGTGGCGAGCCAGACTCCGAGCGGGGTCCAGGGCTCCCAGCGGCCGGGGGCGACACCGGCGCGCGCGAACTCGGGAGCGGCGGATCCGTTTTCGGCCAGCCCCTCGTTGACACCGTCGACGTACGCCCGTACCCATGCGGCCGTCTCCGGGTCCTTCTCCTCCAGCGCGGTGAAGCAGCGGCGGGCGGTGTCCGCGAGCCGCGCCCGCCTGGCGAGCCGGTCCCAGGACAGGGCTCCGGACCCGAGGAAGGACGCGGAGGTGCCCTGCGCGCGGTGGCGTTCGACCTCCAGTTGCCAGGCCCGGTCACGGGCGGTCACCCGGCCCTGGGCGCGGGCGAGTTCGTCCACACTGTCCGCGCGCAGGTGCGGGATTCCCCAGGCGTCGCGGTAGATCTCGGCGCTCACCCCTGTGCCCCCACTTTCCTTTAGGTTAGGCTCACCTAAGTCTTATGTCGTGGCCGAATAGTACGTGAAGGGTGAAGAAACGATGGGGCAGGGGCGGGGTTGGGAGGGCGCGGTCCTCAAGCTGATGCGTGCGAAGGACTTCGAGTTCACCGTGACGGACGCGGAGGACGTGACGCCGGACTTCCGGAGGCTGCGCCTGAGTGACGGCGGCATGCTCGCGGCGACCGGCGTCCACCCCACGATGTGGGTGCGGCTGTGGTTCGACAATGCGGGCAAGCCGCACCAGCGGGCGTACACGCTGGTCGACCCGAACCCGGCGGGCGGCACCTTCGGCATGGAGTTCGCCCTGCACGAGGGGTGCGCGAGCGACTGGGCGCGGGCGGCGAAGCCCGGCGACACCATCGATGCGACGGTCCAGGGCACCGGCTTCGAGGTCCCGGAGCCGGTCCCGTCCCGGGTCTTCGCGGTCGCGGACCCGGCGTCCCTGCCCGCCCTCAACTCCCTCCTCGACGCGCTGGGCCCGGTCCCCGCGACGATCTGGTTCGAGGACGGCGGCACCGACACCGACGGCCTGCCCTTCCGCACCGACCCCGACCGCCACGAGGTCCGCACGGTGCCGCGCCGCGACGGGGGCGCCCACCTCGTCGCACAGGTGAAGGAGGCGCTGCCGGAGCTGCTGCGGTCGACTCCCGAGCCGTTCGTCTGGGTCGCCTGCGACACGGCGACGACCCGGGCGCTGGCCTCGTACGCCCGCAAGGAGCTGGGGCTGCCCAAGCAGCGGGTGAACGCGCTGGGGTACTGGCGCGCGACCTGAGCCCGCACGCGCGATCATCGGGGGCATGGACGTCACCCTTCACCTCGCCCAGGACCCCGAGGCCGACGAGCTCCTCGGCCGCAGCCCGCTCGCCGCGCTGGTCGGCATGCTGCTCGACCAGCAAGTCCCCATGGAGTGGGCGTTCAAGGGCCCGTCGACCATCGCCCGGCGCATGGGCGCGGAGGACCTGGACGCGCACGACATCGCCGCCCACGACCCGGAGGCGTTCGCCGCCCTGCTCTCCGACAAGCCGGCCGTGCACCGCTACCCCGGCTCGATGGCGGGCCGCGTCCAGCAGCTGTGCCGGTACCTCGTCGACACCTACGACGGTGACGCCGAGGCCGTCTGGCGGGGCGTCGGGACCGGCAAGGAGCTCCTGAAGCGGCTCCAGGACCTGCCGGGCTTCGGCAAGCAGAAGGCCCAGATCTTCCTCGCCCTGCTCGGCAAGCAGCTCGGCGTCCACCCGGACGGCTGGCGCGAGGCCGCCGGCCCCTACGGCGAACCCGGCTCCTTCCGCTCCGTCGCCGACATCACCGGCCCGGAGTCCCTGACCAAGGTCCGCGCCCACAAACAGGAAATGAAGGCAGCGGCGAAGGCGGCGAAGGCCGCCGGCAAGTAGCAGGCAGCCCCCGCCCCGCTGCGGGCAGCCCCCCGCCCCAGCTGCGGGCAGTCGCGCCGCCCCAGCTGCAGGCAGTCGCGCCGCCCCAGCTGCAGGCAGTCGCGCCGCCCCAGCTGCGGGCAGTCGTGCCGCTGGGGCGGCACGGGTGGGCGCAGCGGCACCCGGCCAGCGCCGGCCCGCGACACCCACCCCCGGCCCACACCAACGCCGGGCGCCCTGTCACACCGGCCCCGACCCCACCCACGCCGGGCGCCCCGTGAACCGCCCAATGAACCCCGCCCCGTCAACCCACTGGCCCACCCCAGCTGGCGCCCCCACCAACGCCGCTCCCAGCATGGAGCATGACCGAGCCCCCCACCGGCACCCCCGGAGGGCACCCGTACGACGACCGCGGGATCCACGCCCGGACCGGCACCGAAACCCACCACCCGACCGCCGCACGGCACGAGCACGAGCACGAGCACAAACCCGAGCCCGAACCCGCCTTCGAGGGCCCCCTGCACTCGCTGTCCCGCGCCGCATGGCAGACCGTGCTGCTCACCGGCATCGCCTCCCTCGTCCTGGGCGTGCTGGTCCTGGTCTGGCCGGGCGCGTCGCTGCTCGCCGCCGGTGTGCTCTTCGGCCTCTACCTCGTCGTCAGCGGCGTCCTCCAACTGGCCGCCGCCTTCGGTACGCACCGGACGACCTCGCTGCGGGTCCTCGCCTTCATCAGCGGCGCCGTGTCGATCCTGCTGGGCCTGTTCTGCTTCCGCGGCCCCCTGCAGTCGGTGCTGCTGCTCGCGCTGTGGATCGGCATCGGCTGGCTGTTCCGCGGCGTCACACAGATCGTGGCCGCCGTCCACGACCCGGCGATGCCCGCGCGCGGCTGGCACATCTTCCTCGGCGCCGTCACCGTCGTCGCCGGCATCGTCCTGATCGACGCGCCGGTGGAGTCGGCGGCCGTCCTCATGCTGGTCGGCGGCTGCTGGCTGGTCGCCGTCGGCGTGGTCGAGATCATCACGTCCGTGGGCCTGCGCGGACGCGCCCGCCGGGTCCCGCACGCCCTGTGAACGGCGCCCGTCCCCACCGGACCGCCCTGGCATCTGCCCGGCGGATCCTGCCGCAGCCGCGGGGCCGACTCGACATGCCCTCCCCCACTGCCTCAGCGCCGTGGGCGGCACCTCCCACGGCGCCGCCGGCGATCCCCGACTCCCCATCACGACGCCCACCCCTGCGACGACCGCCGCCAACACCTCTCCCACCTCAGGGCCGATCGCTCCCCGACACTCGAACGAGCTGGCGCGGCAGCACCCCGTCGCCCCCGCTCACCCGCGCCCGCCAGGCGCCGCCGCCTTCCCGCGACTCGATACGCCGGACGGACCACGACCACCCCTACGCCGAGCGAGCGGTTCTCGCCCCGGCGCGATGGACGGCGTACGCCCGGCGGGGACACGACCTGACGTGAGCCCCGCACCGCACGCCGCCGCCACAGTCCGCGCCGCACGCGCCGGACGGGCGGCGGGGGCCGGGTGTGCAACCCTCCCCTAGCGCCCCACCCCCCCCCCCCTTGTCCCGGGTCCCCCCCCCCCCCCCCCCCCTCCCCCCCCCCCCCCCCCACCCCCCCCCCACCCCCCCCCTCTCTCTTCCCGCAGG
>NZ_JBHJRX010000013.1:36606-56152 GCF_042268605.1 Streptomyces sp. NPDC056296
GAACCCGTTTGCTCCATCCTGCCTCCTGCCCGACTGTGGCGGAGGGTGGTTTTTCGCTGGTTTTCCGACCCGCTCTTGATGCCGCCGCGCCTGCCTGCGGGCCCTGGTTCTGCTGCTCGCCCTGATCGTGCCCTGCACGCACGCGACGGCCCAGGCGGCACCTACCGCCCTGGTGGCCGGCGGGAGCGGAGGATTCGGCGGCGGTGTTCCGGGCGGCGGAGGCCCGGGCGGCGGCGCCGGTGAGTACGACCACCTCGACACCGCCCTGCGCACACCGGCCCGCAGCGTCCGACGCACCGTCGTGACCCTGTCCGTCCCACCGCCCCCGGCGACCGGCCGCCACACCCTCCCCGACCGGACCCTCGCACCACCCGTTCCGACCGGGCCGCCGCCCTCCCCGCCCGGCCCACGCTCCGTGGTCCTGCGCTGCTGACCGGGCCGGACCGGCGCCACCGCACCGGTCGTCGGCCCACCACACCAACGCGGAACGCGACACCCGGACCCGGAACGAGGAACCAGCCATGCTCAACGACCCCTACGCCGTCCTGCGCGCCCTCCTGCGCGCCGAGGCCGCCCGCAGCACCCCCAAACCCGACACCGGCAGGCCGCAGGCCCCGAGCGAACCCCGGCCGCCCGCGCGGGAAGGGAGGCGTGACTGACGCGGCCGCCCGCGCGGCGGAGGCGGGTCCGACACCGCCTCCGCCACCGGCGGAGCGCACTCACGGTCACCCGTCCCGGGCCCCCGTACCCGTTTGCCCCCGTTTACGGCGTCATTTCCAGCGCCGCACTCCGGCGCCATGGCTGCGCCCGCAACGTCTTGGCCGGTAGGCTTTCCGTGTGATCTTCAAGCGCATCGGAAACGGCCGGCCGTACCCCGACCACGGCCGGGAGAGCACCCGGCAGTGGGCGGACGTCGCGCCGCGCCCGGTCCGCCTCGATCAGCTCGTGACGACCAAGGGCCAGCTCGACCTGGAAACACTCCTCGCCGAGGACTCCACCTTCTACGGCGACCTCTTCGCGCACGTCGTGAAGTGGCAGGGCGACCTGTATCTGGAGGACGGTCTGCACCGCGCGGTGCGCGCGGCGCTCCAGCAGCGCCAGGTGCTGCACGCGCGGGTCCTCGAACTCGACTGACCGGGACCCGCGACACCCCCGCCACCCCCTCGCACCCACCCGCGACGGCCCTCGCGTCCGCCCGCTCGACGCCTCGGCTTGACCCTTTCGGGTTGCATTGCGCCGAACCGCGGAACGCCGACTGATCATCTAATAGGCATCGCCGCCGGAGCGCACTACGCTGCGCCCATGAGCATGCTCACTCCCCCTGGCATGGGCGGCCAGTACAAGATCACGGGGGACAAGTACCCGCGGATGCGACCGGTCCGGCGACGCGGCCGCCTCGCGGTCGTGGCCGTCGCCTGTGTCACCGTGCTCGGGGGGCTCGGCTGGGGCACGCTGCAGCTCATCGACGTCTTCACCGGCGGCGACAAGGCCTCGGCGGCCGGCGCCGGGACGGACTGCGGGACCACGGCCGCGAAGGCGAGTGCCGCACCCGCCGCCGTGGCCGTGCCGAAGCCCGCCCAGGTCACCGTCAACGTCCTCAACGCGACGACCCGCAGCGGCCTCGCGCAGAAGACCGCCGACGAACTGAAGAAGCGCGGCTTCCGCATCGGCGACGTGAGCAACGCGCCCAAGAAGTACGACAAGAAGGTCGACGGCACCGGCCTCCTGCTCGGCCCGGCCGCCTCCCCGAAGACCTCGCTGCCCGTGCTCGGCACCCAGCTCCCCGCCGCCGAACGCCGTACCGACGCGGCCCGCAAGGGCGACGCCGTCGACCTGATCATCGGCAACGGCTTCAAGGGCCTCGCGAAGCAGGCGGACGCCGACGCGGCGCTGGCCGAGCTGGCGGCGCCGCAGCCGGCGTCCGCCGCGGAGAAGAAGAGCTGCTGAGCAGCCGTACGAGGCCCTGGAAGACCTACTCGGCCGCCCCGTACATCCGGTCACCCGCGTCGCCGAGGCCCGGCACGATGTAGCCCTGCTCGTTGAGCCGCTCGTCGACCGAGGCCGTCACGACCGTCACCGGGGTGCCCGCCAGCTCGCGCTCCATGAGTTCGACGCCCTCGGGGGCGGCGAGCAGCACCACGGCCGTCACGTCGTCGGCGCCGCGCTTGATCAGCTCCTGGATCGACGCGACCAGGGTGCCGCCGGTGGCCAGCATCGGGTCCAGGACGTACACCTGACGTCCGGAGAGGTCCTCCGGCATCCGGGTCGCGTACGTGGAGGCCTGCAGCGTCTCCTCGTTGCGGATCATGCCGAGGAAGCCCACCTCGGCGGTCGGCAGCAGCCGGACCATGCCGTCGAGCATGCCGAGGCCGGCCCGCAGGATCGGCACCACCAGCGGGCGCGGGTGGGAGAGCTTGACGCCGGTGGTCGGGCAGACCGGCGTGTGGATGTCGACCTGTTCGGTGCGCACGTCGCGCGTGGCCTCGTAGGCGAGCAGGGTGACCAGCTCGTCGGCGAGACGGCGGAAGGTCGCGGAGTCGGTGCGCTGGTCGCGCAGCGTGGTGAGCTTGTGGGCGACCAGGGGGTGGTCGACGACGTGGAGACGCATGTCCCCCACAGTAACCGGGCCCTGCGGGGCCGGCGTCCCCCCGGCGGGCAAGGCCCCGGCCCCGGCTCCACCCGTTCACCGGCGTCAAACCGCCCGACCGGGGGAAGGTGGGAGGGACGGACGCTGGGTGGTGAGACTGTGCCTGACCGGGACTTCCACGACACGCCGTCCCCCGGCAAGGAGCCGGGGACGGCGCGCGGGGCGGAGCGGAGTACGGAGCTGGAGAGGGAGGCCGAACGCCGTCGGCGCCGGGCCCAGTTCCTGCGCGACCTGGCGGAGGCCAGGGAACTGCGGGACCGCGTCCAGCCGCGCCGCGCCAAGGCCGCCCGGCTGCGCCACGCGATGCGCATGCGCACCTTCCGCTGGTGACTTTCCGACCGGTCCGGGGAAGATCGCGCGCCGCGCCGACGTTACGACGACGGGCGTACGCGGGCGCCGCGAGAATCCGCGTACGATCCGCACGTGGCTGCGACAAGTGCGCTGACGGGTGGCTGCCCGGGTAGGTACTCCCGGGACCCTGGCCGACACCGCTGAACACGAAACTGCCGGACACAGGGCGCCGAAGACGTCCCCTGAGGGCCTTGTTTCTGCCACGATTCCGAGTGGGTGGGGCTCGGAGCACCGCTCCCCCGCCCGTAGCCTCCGCCGGGGGGATCCCCAACCGGCACGCCTATGACCAGTGGGAGAGTCACGGTGTACTTCGCCGCACTGCTCGCGCGCACCGAAGACGGGTGGGAAGCGAGCGATACAGAGCTCGACGATGTGGAGACCCTGTCGGATCTGGCCGACCTGGCCCGGGAAGCCTCTCCCGACGAGGACACGGTGCTCGTGCTGATCGAGCAGGAGGACGCGTGGTTCGGAGTCGTCCGGGTGGACGGCGAGGAGGATCCCCGTATCTATGTCTCGGACGCCGCCGCCGCCGCCCGCAGCAGCTACGGCGAGATCCTGCTCACCGACGAGCTGCTCGGCCGGGACCCCGGTGACGACGGCGACGACCTCGACGCCCTCGACCTCGACGGCACGGAGGACGGTGAATCCGACGACGAGGACGACGAGGAGGGCGGCGACGGCGGCGACACGGCCGCCGGTACGGGTGAGGCCGTGCCGCACGGCCCGGTCGGTGACGCCGAGGTCCTCGACGACCTGGGCGTGAGCGAGAAGGAACTGCGCTCGATGTCCGGGGACGCGGTCGGCGAGATCGCCGAGGCCCTGGGCGCCTCCGATGTCCTGGAGACCGTCCGCTGACCGTGCCGACCGAACAGGACCGAGAAGGAGAACCGGCGGACCACCCCGTCCCGCACGGCCCGCCCGACCCGGCGCGCGAGCCGGTGCCCGACCCGGTGCGCGACCCGTGGCGGGCCGCGATGCGGCTCGCCCTGGCCGAGGCCGGGCGGGCCGCCCGGGGCGGGGACGTCCCCGTCGGCGCCGTCGTACTGGCGCCGGACGGGCGGACCGTGCTGTCGGCCGGGCACAACGAACGCGAGGCCACCGGCGACCCCACGGCCCACGCCGAGGTCCTCGCGATCCGGCGGGCCGCCGCGGCGGTCGGCGAGTGGCGGCTGGCCGGCTGCACGCTCGTCGTCACCCTGGAGCCGTGCACGATGTGCGCGGGCGCGCTCGTGCAGTCCCGCGTGGACCGGGTCGTCTACGGCGCCCGCGACGACAAGGCGGGCGCGGCCGGCTCCCTGTGGGACGTCGTGCGCGACCGGCGTCTCAACCACCGCCCCGAAGTGATCGAGGGCGTGCTCGCGGACGACTGCGCCCGCCTGCTCACGGACTTCTTCCGCGACCGCTGACCGGCACCGGCCGGTGGCCCGCGGGGCTCCGGATACCGATTTCAAACCATGCCGCACTGTGCTGTAAGGTCTCTCTCGGTAGCGTGTCCGAGCGGCCGAAGGAGCTCGCCTCGAAAGCGAGTGTGGCGCAAGTCACCGAGGGTTCAAATCCCTCCGCTACCGCAGGTAGACGAAGGGTCCGGCTCATCGAGCCGGACCCTTCGTGCATCTCCGTCTCAGTTTCCGTCTCAGTTGACCGGTACGAGCGCCCCGGCGGCCCCGTCGTCGTCCTCCCCGGAACCCCCGGCTTCCGGCTTCCAGATGAGCCCGTCAACCTGCCGGGCCACATCCACCCGAACGGTGTCAACCATGTGCTGGTACCGCGCGGCCATAGCCGTGGTCGACCAACCCATGAGGCCCATGACGGCGCGCTCCGAGACTCCGAGGATCAGCAGCACCGTGGCGGCGGTGTGCCGGGCGTCGTGCAGACGACCGTCCCTCACCTTGGCGGCGGTCAGCAGCTCCTTCCAGTCGTCATAGTCGGTGCGGGGCGGGGTGCCGCGCCCGTCCGGCGTGGCGAACAGCCAGCCCTCATCCGCCCACTTCTCGCCCGCCGCCGCCCGTTCGCTGTCCTGCTTCGCCCTGTGAACCCGGAGCAGGTCAACGAGCTGTGCGGGCAGGCCGACCGACCGCCGGCCCGCGCGGGACTTCGTGTCGGCCGTCTCCGGGTTGGTCCGTTGGCGCTGCGGGCAGTACCCGGCCTTTCGGCCGCACGTGTCGCCGCATCCGTGGGCGTATCGCGGGCGGCGTCGGCTACGGCGGACCATCAGGACACCGCGTTCCATGTCCACATCGGCCCACTTGAGGCCCAGTGCCTCACCCTGTCGCAGACCGAGGGCGAGAGCGACGGCCCATCGAGCGGAGTTGCGCCGGTCGTCGGCGGCCCGCAAGAGCCGCTTGACCTCCTCGACGGTGAACGGCTCGATCTCCTCCTCACTGACCCGAGGGGCCTTGGCAAGCTGCACCGGATTGCGGGTGAGGTGACCACGCCGGACCGCCTCATTGAGCGAAGTGCGGAAGGTGCGGTGAATCTGGTGAATCGTGCCCGCCCGCCGGCCGTCCGCCTGCATCCGCCTATAGAAGCGCTCGATGTGCTCCGGCCCGAGCTTGTCGAGACGGTGGGCCCCGAGCGCTGGGATGAGATGCTTCCGCACAGCGACGCCGTACCCGACCATCGTGTTCTCGTTGACGGCGAGCGGGGCGATGGTCTCGACCCAGTGGGTCAGCCACGCCTCGACCGTCCAGGCGCGGCCCGCTTTGCGTACCGCTCCACCGTCGCGCTGCTTCTCCAGCTCACGGACCGCCGCCGTCACCTCGGCCCGGGTCTTGCGTTCGACATGGCGGCGGTCGGGTCGGCCGTCGTCACGGATTCCGACGGTGACGCGTCCGTGCCACTTGCCGTCTTTGCCCTGGTAGATGGAGGAGCGACCGTTGGGCTGTCGGGTGCGCTTCTTGTCTTCCGCCACGGGCGGACTCCTTCGGGTTGGGGTGGGTGAAACGGCCGGGACGCCACCCCGTGAGGTGGCGTCCCGGTATGAGGCGAATCAGGCGGCGCGCTGTTCGGCGCGGCGGCGGGCGAGGTAGGCGGCAGGGGCATCGGCGGGGACGCGTCGGAGTCCGCCGATGGTCAGGGACTCCAGCTCTCCGGTGCGGATGAGGGCGAAGCAGGTGGTGCGACCGATGCGGAGGCAACGGGCGGCCTCTTCGACGGTCAGGAATACGGGGGCCGGGGCGCCGGCCTCAGCAAGTGGTGCGATCTCCACGGCGGCGGTGCTCATGGAAGGTCTCCTCTAGGACGGTCCGTCGGGGGTCCCTCTGAGGGCCGCTACTTCCGCTACCGCCGCTACCGTGCAGGTCAGGGGCCTGTTGGAGGTAGCGGGAAGGGGTAGCGGTAGCGGATGGGTAGCGGGACGGTAGCGGCAACCGAACCCGGTTGCCGCTACCGCGTTAGTGCTGGTCAGGCCACGTTTTCGGTGCCCGGTAGCGGAGGTAGCGGACTTTCCGGGGGTGGGGGGCAGTAGCGGGCCCACGCGTCGGCGAGATCGGCGCTGTAGTAGCCCTTGAGGACGCTTCCGGCGGTCTTGATGTTGCGGGAGGCGATCGGCTCGTTGTCCGCCGTCATGTACTCGGCGAGCATCTTGGACAGCCGCCGGTTGTCGAGCGGCTTGCCGTGCAGGTCCGCCCACGGGGCATCGTCCAGGGCGTTGAGCCGGTCCAGGATCGCGACGGTGGGAAGCCGGTCGATACCGGCCATGACGTGATCGCGCAGGTCGGTCAGCAACCGGACCCCGAGACTGCCTTTGTCGTTGGCCTTGGAGGCGGTCACCAGGGTTACGCAGGCTTCGCGGGCCCGGGTGGGCCAGTCGCCGCCAGCTGCGTCGGCGATGGCGAGCAGGGGTTCCCACACGTCCGCCGGCCGGTCGGTCACGCCCTCGGGCATCTCCGGCCACGCCCCCATGACGGAGTCGCGCGCCTGCTCCGTCCACTGTGCGAGCCGGTCACGGAGCTTGTGGCCCTCTGCTTCGTGGAGGCGGGCGCGGAAGGCTTCCACGGTTTCGTTGCGGGCCCGGCGCCGCATCCGGATCACGACCGAGCGGGTCATGATCGTGTCCGGCAGTGCTCCGAGTCCGGCGACCGCGACCCCGCAGTACGAGGGGAACGCCTGAACGGTCTGGTTGCCGCCGTCGCCGATGCACCGGTAGGTGACGCCGGTGCGGCGGTGGCCGGCGTTGAGGAATCCGCGCAGTTCCTCGTTGTCCCCTGCCTTGGGCCCGAAGATCGTGTCGATCTCATCGAACAGGATCGTGGGCCGTCCGTTGGGGTTGGACACCGACCGGAACAGGGCGGCGGCGGACGCGTTGACGGCCGTCATGGGCTGCGGCACGAGGGTTTCCACGACTTCCAGCGCCCGTGACTTGCCCGACCCCGGCTCGGGGGAGAGGAAGGCGAGCCGGGGGGTGGAGTCGAAGCAGTCGAGCAGGTGGGCGTGTGCGTCCCACAGCGCGACGGCGACGTAGGCGGCCTCGTGCGGGAAGACGTTGAACCGGCGGTGGAAGGCTTCCACCTCGTTGAGCAGCGCGGCCCCGTCGATGGCGTTCACGCGGCGGCCCTCCCTTCGGTCGTGGCGTGCGGGCAGACGCCCACGCGCACGCGTGCTTGCAGCTCGATGACGGCACCGGCGCCCCGGGCGCGTTCGTGGTGCCCGCAGGAACAGAGCCAGTCGGCGACCGGCACGTCCGTCGTGCGGATCTGAAGACCCGGGGTGATGCCGGTGACGGTGGCCGTCTGCGGGTCAGAGCGAAGAGCAGTCACGACGCCCTGTCGGGCGGCGCCTTTCGGCTCGCCCACGGCCGGAGCGTCCATAGGCTGTGGAGCGGCGTGCGGCCGTCGCGGTGTGGGGGTGTGGCTCTTAGTAGGCGGGGGGTTGGTCATGCCGCCCTCCCGCCGGCCGCGTTGTGGGCGATGGACCAGTCCAGGCCGCGCGTGATCACGTCGTCGTAGTAGCGCTGCGACTGGGTAGCGTTGCCCGCCGCCGCCCTACTAAGAGCCTGCTCAACCTCGATGCGGTCGAGGTCGCCGGACGCGACCAGCCGGCCGAGGGCCCGCGCGGCGCGCAGCAGGGTGGCGTTGCGGGTGCCGTCGGCGGCGGTGGCCACGTTGTGCACCTCACCGCGCAGCGCGGCGGCGGCGTACCCGACTGCCCGGGTGGCGACCACCGGCACGGCAGGCTGTGCGGGGCGCTGCGGCGCTTTCAGCGCGTCGTGCAGCCATCCGGGAAGCGGTACCGGCTCGCGGTCGTCCAGGACGGTGTACGGGCCGTCGGGGGTGGTGCTGCCGGGGGCGACGACGTATCCGCCCCACCCCCGGGTATCGATCTTCTTCCCGAGTCGTCCGGCGGTGGAGTGCAGCCGGGTGCCGTCCGGTTGGGTGAAGTACAGGTGCTCCCCACCGCGCGCGGTCCGCACCCGGTGGGTGTCGGGGACGGTCTGGCCGGCGCGCTCGCAGAGCGCTTGCAAGGAAATGGCGCCGTCAGGCGTTCCTTTCGGCTCTTGCGGCTTGAGCGTGTCCAGGTCGACGACCAGCAGCCCGGACGGGCCGGTCGCGATCCCGACGTTGTAGGGGCGGTGCGTCCACGCCGCTACCAACAGGTCCACGTCGGTGGTGGCGCGCTGCTCCGGCGTCTTGTGCCCGTCGGCACAGTAGGCGGTGCCGGGGCAGTACTTCGCGGCGTGACCGGCCGGGCGCTTGTCGCCGGGACGGAGCGGGATGACGTGCCATCCGCGCCCTGCCGCATCGACGGCCCACGAAAGCAGCTCCAGTCGGGTCAGGTCGGTGCTCGCCAGGGTGCTCACGTGGCTCCCTCCCGGCGGGGCGTGAGGAGCGCTGCGGGCACTCGCGGGATGGTGGTGGGTTGCGTCATGCTGGGGTATCTCCAGTTCCTTGACGGGTTCTGGCTGGCAAGGGCGGCCCCGTGTTCTTGGCGGAATCGGGGGGCCGCCCTTGGCGTAGCTAGCCGTGGAAGTGGTTGCGCTTGAACACGGCCCGACGGATGTTCACGGTCGTCCCGGCGTCGTGGTGGCCGTTCGCGCTGAAGATCTGCACGGCGATCCATCCGCCGAAGATCACGGCGGCCAGAATGATGAGCTGGGTGATGAACGCGGTGAGCGCGGCGATGAACGAGGTGAGCAGGATCAGCCCGCCGCACACCGCGAGAAATCCGAGGCCTCCGAGGGCGACGTTCACGGCCGTGCGGGACACGGGCGGCTTGGCCGCGAGCGGTTCGGGCTGGGCGGGGTTGATGGCGTAGCCGGTGACGACGCGTCCGTCCGGCAGGACGATGCTCGCCACCGCCGGGACCGTGCCCGGCTGCACCGGCACGACCGGCGCCGGCGTGACGGTGGCGGGCGGAAGCGGGGCGGGCTGGTGGACCTCTACGGCCCGTTCGGTGGGCGGGTGGTGGGTGTGGTCGGGGTACATGCGGAATTCCTTCCGGCGGTTGGGCAGGGAGGCAGAGGCACCCCCTGTCGGGGGCGCTGTGGAGGGGTGTTTCAGGGGTCTGACCTGTGTGCCTCCCTGCCTCCCTGGACGATCATTTGTGCAGGTCAGGGGCAGGGAGGCGGGTCAGGGAGGCGGTCAGGGAGTTCTCCCTGCCTCCCTGACCCGTCGGGGGTCGGCTCCCTGCCGTCATTCGGCGGAAGCGGAACCGTCCGTGTCGCGGTTGGCGAGGGCGCGGGCGACGCGGTCGCGGCCGACGACCATGCGGCCGTCGGACTTGTAGGGCTCCGCGCCGGCGTCGTCCAGAACGCGCTTGAGGTCGATGAACGACCACCCGGCGTAGGCGTCCGCGTTGAGCGCGGCGAGCCGGGTGATGACCTCCTGCGTGCGCACGCGGGTGTCGCTGCCCAGCACGGTGGCGATGTCGGCGAGCGGGTCACGCTCCTCGCCCCGGTCGATGGCGTGCAGGGTGGTGACGCCGTCGCGCAGGGCCTTGGCCCGGTCGGTGATGGCGGTGGCCTGCTCGTCGTTGATGTAGTGCGTGCGCACGGTGATGGACGCCTGCCCGGCGGGGATCTCGATCCCGTCCGAGGCGACGACGAGGGTGCCCTTGTCCAGGCCCTGGCGCAGCAGGTGCGGGGCGGCACCGCCGTCGACGGCCTTGTCCCCCAGCGCCATCCGGGCCTGGGACTCGGTGCCCAGGGCGAGAGAGGCGCGGGTGTGGGCGCCCTCGCGCACGAGCTTCGGAAGGTTCTGGTCGGTGGGGTCCTGCGTGCCCTCCCACAGCAGCACGTCGACCACCCGGCCCTGGTTGTGGACCTTCCGCACGCCCATGAAGTACCGGGAGACGGCCTTGGAGCCGCCGTAGGGACGGCCGTCCTCGTCCTTGACGGGGCACATGAACGCCACCTGTGCTTCGTCCACGATGCCGATGAGCGGGGCGAACACTGCCTTCGGGTCGCGGCGCCGGATCTCGATCCGGCGGTTCATCTCCTCGACCAGGCCCTCAACCATCTCGGTGGCCTCGATCACCTGCTCATCGGCCGGACCCTGGATCAGCACGGTGGCCAGGCCGTCGAACATGGCCCAGTCGCCGGCGCCCTTGAGGTCAGCGATCCGGAACTCCACCCGGCGGTCGAGGCAGGCCCACAGGGCGAGCGCCCGCAGCGCGGCCGTCTTGCCCTGGTTGGACAGACCCGTGATGAGCAGATGGCGCTGGTAGAGGCTCAGCGCGGCGGCATCCCCGCGCAGATCCTGCCCCCAAGGGGCCTTGCCCTTGGTGTAGTCGGCGGTCAGCGACTCGTCCGTGGCCAGCGGAGACGGGCCGATCGGCTCGTCCAGCGCCCCCGAGTCCGCGATCCACAGCCGCACCGTGCGGGCGGCGGTCGGAATGGTGATGAACACCTCGTGCTCGTGCCGGGTGAGGTTCTCGGCGAGCTTGCGCCGCTTGGTCTGCACCTCGTTCGTGGCCACCCCGGAAGGCAGGGTCACGTCGACCTCTACGCCGCATCCGGCGATCCGGATCGGACCGAGCATGGACGCGCCGGCGTCACCCATCTCTTTGATCGCGTTCTTCAGCGGCGCCACCCCGAGGTCGCGCAGGGCCTTGACCACGATGGACGGGGTGATCGGCTCCCCCTCACCCGAGCGGACGTTCGCGGGCAGCGCCCATGCGGGTGCGGCTTGCTGGTGGCGGCCGACGCCCCACAGGGCGAGCAGGGCCAGGAACGGACCGATCGAGATCAGCGGGCCCCACACCACCTGCACGATGCGGATCAGCAGGGCGATGAAGTCGACGGTTGCCGACAGGGGCGTGATGACGTCCCCGACCTTGCCGGTGTTGATGGCCATGACGACCCCGAGCGCGATCAGGACACCGATGCTCATCCCGGCGCCGACGGCGGCGCCCTTGGCCGCGTCCAGGGGGGAGTGCAGCAGGTCCATGCGGCGGCGGTGGCGTGCCTCGCGGTAGCGCTGGCCGCGCTCTTCCCACTCGGCGGCGGCTTCCATGTTCCCCGCGGCTTCCGCCGTGCGCATGTAGCGCTCGTAGCGGGCAGCGGTCCGGCCGTCCCAGGTGCGGCGGGCCACGATCCGGGCCCCGCCGGCCACGTAGAGGCTGTGCCGGGCCACCGCACGCGCGGCCGTCGTGGTCCGCTCGTCGGTGGCGATGCGCTTAACGGCCCGCCCGGAGCGCACCCACAGCGGCACCGGCTTGGGCGCGGGCGGGTCGGGGACCACGGTCAACGTGGTCACGGTCGCGGTGTCGGCGGGCGGGTCGGTGTGCTTATGCAGGTGAACGACGTTGTCACCCATGACGGGAAGGCTCCTGACTGCCCCGAAGGGGGCGAGAAGGACGAGAGAGGGGGCGCCGGCCGGGCACGGGGTCGGCGCCCGAGGGGGTCAGCGGCGGTGGCTGGTCTTGTGGGCGCGCATGGCCGTCTTGCAGGCCGGGCACTTGCGCTCGGGCCCGTTGCCGACGACCGGAGCGGGGATCACGTGGCCGCAGACGGCCCGGGTCACGCCGAATACCAGCGGCCCGCAGTCCGGGCAGTGAAAGTGCGAGATCAGGACGGGCGCCGTGCCGGTGCGCGGCATGGTCACCACCACCCCGACGACTTCTTGGCCGCCTTGTTCTTCGCGGTCTCGGTCACTACGCGCTGACGCTCGGTCGTGAGCGCGGCAATCTCCGCGATCAGCCGTGTCTCAGCGGACGTCCAGGCGGTCTCCAGCTTGCGTTCCGCGCGGGCGGGGCTTTCACCCCGTACGACGCGGTAGCCGCCGCCGGCCAGACCGGCGAGCACGGCGCGGCGCTCGCGGCCGTCCAGCGGCCACATCTCGCGGTTCTGCACGGCGGCCAGCTTCCGGTTCGCCTGCTGAATGGCGCGGTCCAGGCGGCGGGTGTCGGGCTTGCCCATGTCAGGCACTCCTCAAGCAGTCGGAAGGTTCGGGGTAGACGCAGGTCACGCAGGTCCCGAGCGACGTGGGGATGACGTAGCCCGCATCCCGGCGGCACTTCGGGCAGATACGGCGGGCCCGGTTAGCAGCGGCGAGCGCCGCCCACCGGCTCGGGGTCATCGGACGTACGGGCTTGGCCAGGTCGACGCGGTACAGGTAAGCGACCAGCGGTTCCCGGCGACGGCGCGGCCGTTCGAGCTGAGCGGCCACGCCCTGACCACCGGGCCGCAAACCGCGTGCACGGAGTTGGCGGCGGGTGGCGTAGCCGTCCGGGGCCAGGCGCCACCGGAACACCGGCAGCGCCCCCATCACGCGGCCTCAGCCGCCGTAGCGGCACGCTCGGCAAGCAGGGTGTCCCTCAGCGATCGCGCGTTGACCGGCGAGGTGCGCACCGTCCGGCGGATGCCCTCGGCGGTCACCTTCGCGTCCGGCCAATCGGCCGTCGCCGCGCGTGCTTCGGCGAGCAACTGATCGGGAGTGCGCTTCGGATGGGTCGACTTCGCCACCGCCGGGACACGGCCCGTCGCGCGGCGCGGGCGGGTCGACTCGGCGGCCACCGCGCGCCGCTCGATCGGTGCGGCGGGCGGCGGTGCGATCGAGGGGAGCGGCTTGGCCGGGACAACCGACTTGAGGAAGCCGACGGCAACCGGCCGGGGCAGCACGGTCACGTTCGGCGTGATCGGCGCCGGGGTCGATACCGGCAGGTCAGCCGTAGACCGTTTCGTATCGGTCTCGGTCGATTCCTCCACATTCGTGCTCACGGCCGTGATCGGGGCGGGGTGGTGGTGCAACACCTTCGCCACCAGGTCGGAACCGAAGTAGATCGACCCGACCGGCAGCGACGTGGCGAGCAGGACCAGGGCCCAGTTCGCCGGGTCCCAGTCGGCCAACCGTCCCCAGTCGACCGTGCGGCCGTGCAGCTCCGGAACCAACCCGTGCACATAGTTGAGGACCAGCGAAGCGACCGTGTAGGCCCCGAGTACTCGCAGGGCGAAGCGGCGGGCGTCGTCGGCGAGTACGAGGGTGGCGATCAGGGCGAGCGCCATCAGGCCGTCGACCACGAACGGGTACAGCATCGCGGCCGTGTCGTCGGCGCCGACGGCGCCGGCGATGTCCCGAAGCGCGTTCCACGACACCCGGAACGCCATGCCGACCACGGCGACCAGGGCGAGCACCAGGGCCGCACGCCCCTTGCGGTGAAGGTTCATGACCGGCCCTCCCGCCACGGGAAGGGGTGGGTGTGGTGCGCGGCGCGGAAGACGCGCAGGGCCACCCCGGCGGGGGCGTTGGGCTTGGCGACCGGGCGAGCGCCGGTGATCGAGGCGAGCATGCGGGCGGCGTGGTGCTCGCATCCGTCGGCGCCGGCGTTCTCCCGGTCGACGATGGTCACGACGACCGGGCCACCGCACGGCGTCGGGTCCTCCGGGTGCGCGGCCGGGCACTGGACGACGTCCGCGCCGGGTGCCGTGTCGACCATCTCGATCAGCCGCTCCACGGCGACCTCAAGACGGCCGATCATGCGGGCCATGGCGCTGCCGTCCAGCAAATCCACGCTCCCCGCAGCCGCCAACGCATGGCGGGCGGCGACGATGGTCCAGCGGTCGTACTCGGTGAGGGCGAAACGGGACATCAGGCGGCACCCCCGGGCAGGCTCGCGCCGGCCGTGCCGTTGGCCAACTCGCGGCGGGCGGCGAGCACCCGGCGGCGGGCCCTGCGGATGCGCCGGTTGTCCAGCTCGTTCGGCATGCGGTCAAGGGCGGTGATCTGCGCGTCAACCAGGTCGACACCCGCGAGGATCACGGGCATCTCCTGCTCGATCGCGTCCAGCTCCGCCTTCGTCGGCTCCCTGAAGTCGGCGAACGCGGTAACAGCGTCCTGAACAGTGACGATGTGGTTCATGGGTCGTGCTCTCCCTTGGCAGGTAGAACGGCCCGAACAGCGCCCCCGGTGTTCCAGCACCGGGGGCGCGCGCCGTTGTGGTGATCAGCCGCGCGATACGCGCGGCACGGCCACGTGAAGCGGCCGGAGTGCCCCGGGCGAGATTCGATCTCGCGCCCTTCACGGCTGATTGCCGGGGCGGCGTGCATGTCTCCTTCGGGGTACCGCGCCCGTATCAGGTAGCGCGGCAAGACCCCGTTGTAGGCGTGTGGAGACGTGACCTTTCGGTCTAAGCCCTCCCGAATGACAAGGGTCGGGTGCGCCCTCGGCCCGCTCTGTCCCGGGCCCCTTGACCCCGAATAAGCCCTGAATCAGAGCGCATTGAGGTCCAGCGCCCGCTTGCCGGCGAACCGACCGGCGGGCACATCCCTAGGGTTCCCTAGGGTTCCCTGCGGTGCCAAGCGGTAAGGTAGGGAACCCCAGGGAAGTGACGAGAAGGAGCAAGCGACATGGCAGGCCAGGCCGACAATCGGGCCCCGTACGCGAAGATTGCCGCCCACTACATGGAGCTGATTTCGTCCGGTGAGCTACAGCCGGGAACGCTCCTGCCGAGCATCAAGAACCTGTCGGAAGAGTGGAAGGTCAGCACCGCGACAGCCGAGAAGGCCCTTCGCAAGCTGCGCAACGAGGGACTTGTGCGGGGCATCCATGGCATCGGTACCGAAGTCCTGGACCGCCCGGGCCCGATGTCCTCGGGTGCCCAGCGGCAGGACCGGGGACGCCGTACCGGGTCTAGCTGGGGGGCAGGCGAACGATCCGACTCGCACCAGGCGGCCGTGGTGCCCGCGCCTGCCGAAGTGGCACAGGCACTGGACATCGAGGCTGGGTCGGACGTCGTACGACGCAGCCGGGTGTACAGGGACCGGCACGGCATCGTGGCTCACAGCACGTCCTGGATTCCCGCCCGGTACGGGAAGCTGATCCCGCAGCTAGCAGCGAGCGAACGGCTGACGGGGGGAACCTCGCTTCAGCTCATCGCCCAAGCAACCGGCCACCCGATCAGTCACCGCATCGACACGGCCTCTGCCTGCCCACTGACGCCGGAGTACGCGCGGCTCTTGGAACTGGATCCCGACAACCCGCCGGCCGAACCGGTCGTCGTGATGACCGCGAAGTTCGTCGACAGCGAGGGCAACATCGTGGAGTACGGCGTCGACCTCGGAGGGCCGGGCCGTACATGGCGCACAGAATCGGAGGTCACCCCGTGACGGTCACAGACGACACGCTCGTGAGCGTGCTCGAAGACCGACTAGATGCACTACTTGCGGCCCGCCGGACTGGCACAATCACGCCGGAAGCCGAAGCAGAGGTGTCCACCATCTCCCGAACCATGACGAGACCGATGTCCCCACGCCCCCCGTTCTGCGTCCTGATGGCCGGACTCCCCGGCTCTGGCAAGACCACGCTCTCCCGCACCCTCATGGATCGCGGGTTCGTACGGCTGTGCCCGGATGAGGAGATGTACCGCCGACACGGCGTCTACGGGGTCGACTTCCCCCGGGGCACCTTCCCCACCCTTGAGCGGCCGATCCTCGAAGACGTGGCGGTCGACCTCCGGGAACAGCTCAAGGCCGGACACGATGTCGTCGTCGACCACGGCTTTTGGACTCCCGAGGATCGGGCCAAGTGGCAAGCCATCGCCACCGACGCCGGCGCAGTCCCCGTGCTCGTCTACCTTGCTGCCAGTCATGACGAACTGTGGGCGAGGATCAGCAAGCGCAACGAGTTCCACGCGGACGATCCGAACTCGATCTACTTCGCGGAGAGCGACCTCCAGCGATACCGCGGCCGGTTCATACCTCCCACGGCAGACGAGCCCCACGTGTTGTACGAGGGCGACCCCGCCGCCGTGATTGCGACCCTGGAAGCGTCCGACCGCTGACACTTCCGGGGGCAGACGCGCAGGTCAACCGGGCCGCACTCCGTCTCAGTTTCCGTCTCATTCAGCCCCGTTCGGCATCGTCCGCAGCCGTTCACGCGACATGCGAGGAACCGGGAACGAACGGCGTCGAACGATCCTGAACAACCCTCTGACCAGCACGAACAGACCTCGAAAGCGAGTGTGGCGCAAGTCACCGAGGGTTCAAATCCCTCCGCTACCGCTCTTGAAGGGCCCCGTCGAAAGACGGGGCCCTTCGTGCGATCATGACCGATCGAAGGCGAGCGTCAAGGGACAGGGGAGGCCGCGATGGCGGTGAACGCGAAGAAGATCGCCGTCTACGTGCTCGTGGTCTTCGCGCTCTATGTGATCATCACGGATCCGGCGAAGGCCGCCGACTACGTCCAGATAGGTTTCCAGGGCATCTCCGACGCGGCGAGTGCCGTCGGCGACTTCATGACCTGGGCCGCCAACGGAGGAAAGTGATGATCCGCCACCTGGTGCTGTTCAAGCTGAACGAAGGCGTCCGGCGCGACGACCCGCGTGTCGTGGAGGGCGTCGAGGCATTCCGTGCGCTCGGCGGCCGGATCGAGGAGCTGCGCTTCTGGGAGTGCGCCTGGAACATCAGCGACCGGCCCATCGCCTACGACTTCGCCATCAACTCGGCCGTGGAGGACACCGACGCCCTCCGGCGCTACGTGGACCACCCGGCGCACCAGGCGGGCGTCGCGCTGTGGCGGGAGTTCGCCACCTGGGTGATCGCCGACTACGAGTTCTAGCCCGGCCGTGAACACGTCCGCGTTCACGGCCGCCCTCACGTCCCCGTTCACTCAACACGACGTTATGCGGTGCTTGCACACAGTGCACATGTCTTGTGATGCTATGACCGCTTTTGACGGATGAGTTACGGAAGAGTTGACAGATCACGAGGTGGAGTTGACCGTGCCGGCCAGTACTGCGCCTCAAGCACCGCCCGCACAGCCCGCGCCGCCTGCCCAGGCCCAAGAGCCGCCCACACAGGCCCAAGAGCCGCCCGCGCGAGAGCCCGAGCCGCCCGCGCCGGAGCCCGCGCCGCAGCGCAGCCGGGGCGCCGACACCCGGGCCCTGACCCAGGTGCTCTTCGGTGAGCTGAAGTGCCTCACGCCGGGCACGCCGGAGCACGACCGGGTGCGCGCGGCGCTCATCGAGGCCAACCTCCCGCTGGTGCGCTACGCCGCCGCCCGCTTCCGCTCCCGCAACGAGCCGATGGAGGACGTCGTCCAGGTCGGCACCATCGGGCTCATCAACGCGATCGACCGCTTCGACCCGGAGCGGGGCGTGCAGTTCCCGACGTTCGCGATGCCGACCGTCGTCGGCGAGATCAAGCGGTACTTCCGCGACAACGTCCGCACGGTGCACGTACCGCGCCGGCTGCACGAGCTGTGGGTGCAGGTCAACAGCGCCACCGAGGACCTGACGACCGCCTTCGGGCGCTCCCCGACGACCGCCGAGATCGCCGAGCGGCTGCGCATCAGCGAGGAGGAGGTGCTGTCCTGCATCGAGGCGGGACGGTCGTACCACGCCACCTCGCTGGAGGCCGCCCAGGAGGGCGACGGGCTACCCGGACTGCTCGACCGGCTCGGCTACGAGGACCCCGCCCTCGACGGGGTCGAGCACCGCGACCTGGTCCGGCACCTGCTCGTCCAGCTTCCGGAACGGGAGCAGCGCATTCTGCTGCTGCGCTACTACAGCAACCTCACCCAGTCGCAGATCAGTGCGGAGCTCGGCGTCTCCCAGATGCACGTCTCGCGGCTACTGGCCCGTAGTTTCCAGCGGTTGAGGTCCTCCAACCGGATCGACGCGTAGTCTCGGCACACGGCCTCCCCGCATATCGAAAGCGTGTATCAGTAGTCACCGGGGCGAGCGAATCGCTCACCAGGGCCGTTGCGGGCGGAATCGGGCCGAAAGACCGTCAGACCCCCTTTTTCCAGGGGGAATTCGCGTCTCGGATGTCGACATGTCACTACAGCGCGTTGCCGACATGTGACATTCTGCCGGAGACGCGTTTGCCGGAGCTCCGGCTCCGGTATTCAGGTGAAGGCTGCGTTCCCGGCGTGGGAGCGTGTGCCGCGACCGTCCCGCGACCCAAAGGGGGTGGCATGTCCGCAGACCAGGGCAGCTCGAAGGTGCTCGCGCTCGCGGAGAGCGAGACCGCGCCCGACACGATCGAGGCGCTCGGCCCCGTCGATGACGTCCAGGCCATCGAAGCCGTACCGAACCTCGACGCCGTGCCGGCCCAGACCCTTCCGGCCACGGAGGCCATCGACACCCGCACCCTGTCCCGCTCCCTGTTCCTGCGGCTCGCCGCCCTCGACGAGGACAGCCCCGAGCGTGCCTACGTCCGGGACACCCTGATCGAGCTCAATCTCCCGCTGGTGCGTTACGCCGCCGCGCGCTTCCGCTCCCGCAACGAGCCGATGGAGGACATCGTCCAGGTCGGCACCATCGGCCTGATCAAGGCGATCGACCGCTTCGACTGCGAACGGGGCGTGGAGTTCCCGACGTTCGCGATGCCGACGGTGGTCGGGGAGATCAAGCGGTTCTTCCGCGACACCTCGTGGTCGGTGCGCGTCCCGCGCCGGCTCCAGGAGCTGCGCCTGGCCCTGACGAAGGCCAGCGACGAGCTCTCCCAGAAGCTGGACCGCTCCCCCACGGTCGGCGAGCTGGCCGCCGTGCTGGGCGTCTCCGAGGAGGACGTCGTCGACGGCCTCGCGGTCGGCAACGCCTACACCGCCTCCTCGCTGGACTCCCCGGCCCCGGAGGACGACGGCGGCGAGGGCTCGCTCGCGGACCGCCTGGGCTACGAGGACACGGCGCTGGAGGGCGTGGAGTACCGCGAGTCCCTCAAGCCGCTGCTGGCCAAGCTGCCACCCCGGGAGCGGCGGATCATCATGCTGCGCTTCTTCGCCAACATGACCCAGTCGCAGATCGGCGAGGAGGTCGGCATCTCGCAGATGCACGTCTCCCGGCTGCTGACCCGGACCCTCTCGCAGCTGCGCGAGGGCCTGATCTCCGACTAGGGCCTGTCCGGCGGATCAGGTCGCAGGAAAGTGACGGCGCCTCATCAGCACGGGTGAGCGGGGGCTGGTGCGTCCAGCTGCAAGGCGGAGGAGGGCGGCAGGGCGGAGCCCTGGCAACCGACGACAACCCCGCGGGTCAATACACCTAGCGCCGGACACAGGCCCTCAAGGCCCGTTCACGACAGCCCGGCGAACAGCGCGGGAACCCAGGGGGGGGGGGGCGGGGGGTCGTATGCGTTTTTTCTGTGTCGGTTTTCCTTCCGCTGCGGTCCTCCCT
>NZ_JBHJRX010000013.1:56162-171852 GCF_042268605.1 Streptomyces sp. NPDC056296
GGCCCTGGAAAACCGACAACAACCCTGTGGGGCAATACACCGAGTGCAGAACACGGGCCCTAAGGGCCTGTCCAAGACAGCCTGGCGACCGCCGCGGCACCTCGGGGGTGCCGCGGCGGTCGCCGTCATGCGTCTGCGCGGTGCCGGTTCCGCTCCGGCGCCGGTCCTACTTCAGCGCCAGCCAGGCCACGGCCGCGACGATCACCACGGCGGCCACGATGCCGACGATCAGGCCGATGCGGGGCCCGGAGGAGGCGGCGGGGGCCGCCTGCCGGGACTGGGGGCCTTCGTCGACGAACGCGCGGAACATCTGCGTGCTGCCTGCGGGGTCGTTGTTGCCCTGGGGGCCCTGGTTGTTAGCCATGGGCCGAGACACTAGCGAATCCGTGGATGCGGCCCAAGTGCGGGGCTCCCCAGCCCTCTTGCCCCCGCCCACTGCACGCCACCTGCACGTTTACTTTCGCAATACTTGCCTTTGCCAACTTTTTATACCCGGATGACCCGTTTTTATTTGCCTGTAGCAACCAACCGATCCTATGGTTGCCCTAAGCAACAAAAACGGGAGGTGCGCATGGCCGAGAAGGCGCAGTACGAGGAGCTGATCCGCCAGTTCAGCGCCTTCGGCGCCGTGAAGCGGGAGATGGGACGGCTGCTGCCGTCCGACTGCCCGAGCGGATCCGTCGCCGTACTGACACTGCTCGGCCGCCACGGGGACATGCGCATGAGCAAGCTCGCGGAGCTGCTCGCCGTGGACATGTCGGTGACCAGCCGCCACGTCGCCCACGTCGCCGAGCGGGGCTGGATCGAACGGTTCCCCGACCCCGCGGACAAGCGCTCGCGCATCCTGCGCCTGACGCCCGCGGGACAGGGCCGGCTCGACGAGATCGCCGACCGGACCAGCCAGATGCTCGCCCACCGGCTGAGCGACTGGTCCGACGACGAGGTCGGCCAGCTCACCCGGCTCATGGCCCGTCTCAGGGCCAGCTTCGACGACTGCCGGGCGCCCGCTCCCCGGCCACCCGCACCGTCCGGGGACGAACAGTCCACCCGTACACCCGCGATCACCACGTAAGTAAAGGAAGTCCATGGCAACGACCACACCAGCCGGTGTGCGGGCTCATGCCAAGCACGGGGGAGGCTCCAACGGAGACGCTCCGATGACGCACCGGCAGATCATGGAAGCGCTGTCCGGGCTGCTGCTCGGCATGTTCTGCGCCATCCTGTCCTCGACCATCGTCACCAACGCCCTGCCCGAGATCATCGGTGACCTCGGCGGCGGCCAGAGCGCCTACACCTGGGTCGTCACCGCCTCGCTGCTGACGATGACCGCCTCCACCCCCCTGTGGGGCAAGCTCGCGGACCTGGTCAGCAAGAAGGCCCTGGTCCAGATAGCCCTGGTCGTCTTCGTCATCGGCTCCGTCGTGGCCGGTCTGGCGCAGAACCCCGGGATGCTGATCACCGCGCGAGGCATCCAGGGCCTGGGCGCCGGTGGTCTGTCCGCCCTGGCGCAGATCATCATGGCCGCGATGATCTCCCCGCGTGAGCGCGGGCGTTACTCCGGCTACCTGGGCGCGACCTTCGCCGTCGCGACCGTCGGCGGTCCGCTGCTCGGCGGTGTCATCACCGACACCAGCTGGCTCGGCTGGCGCTGGTGCCTCTACGTCGGCGTGCCCTTCGCGATCATCGCGCTGATCGTGCTGCAGAAGACGCTGCACCTGCCCGTGGTCAAGCGGAAGGTCAAGGTCGACTGGGCCGGCGCCTTCTTCGTCACCGCGGCCGTCTGCCTGCTGCTCGTCTGGGTCACCTTCGCCGACGACAAGTACTCCTGGATGTCCTGGCAGACCGGGGCCATGGTCGGCGGCGCGATCGTGCTGACGCTGATCTTCCTCCTCGTCGAGTCGAAGGCCAGCGAGCCGATCATCCCGCTGCGCCTGTTCAAGAACCGCACCATCACGCTGGCCTCGCTGGCCTCGCTGTTCGTCGGTATCGCGATGTTCGCGGGCACCGTCTACTTCAGCCAGTACTTCCAGCTGGCCCGCGGTGAGTCCCCGACCATGTCGGGCGTCATGACCATCCCGATGATCGGCGGCCTGTTCGTCTCGTCCACGGTCTCCGGTCAGATCATCACCAAGACCGGCAGGTGGAAGGGCTGGCTGCTGGCCGGCGGCGCGCTGCTCACGGCGGGCCTGGGCCTGCTCAGCACCATGCGGTACGACACCGCGTACTGGCACATCGCGATCTTCATGGCGCTGATGGGCCTCGGCGTCGGCATGATGATGCAGAACCTGGTCCTGTGCACGCAGAACCAGGTGGCCCCGAGCGACCTGGGCGCGGCCTCCTCCGTCGTGACCTTCTTCCGGTCCCTCGGCGGCGCGGTGGGCGTCTCGGTGCTCGGCTCCGTGATGTCGACCCGGATCAGCCACTACGCCTCGGACACCATCGGGCAGCTCAGCCCGCAGGAGCAGGCCGCGGCCGCCAAGGCCTCCGGCGGCGGCGCCATCCCCGACATGAGCATGCTGCCCCCCGGCATCCGCGAATGGCTGGAGAGCGCCTACGGGCACGGCATCGCCGACATCTTCCTGTACGTCGCGCCGATCGCGCTGCTCGGCTTCCTGGTGACGCTGTTCATCAAGGAGGTCCCGCTGCGCACCTCGGGCGCCCTGGCCCAGGCGGCGGAGGCTTCCGCCGAGACCGCCTCCCCGGCGGCCCCGGTCCCGGCCGAGGTCACCCGGGTCGCCCCCGAGCCGGTTCCGGCCGGTGCGACGGCCGCCGCGTCGGCGGCTCCCTCGGCCACGTCGGCCACCTCGGCCACGTCGGCCACTTCAGCCACGTCGGCCACCTCGGTCGCCGAGCCGGGTCCCCGGCCCGAGGCCACGCAGCGGCTCGCCGCCGTCGCGACGGCGACCGGCTCCGGTGAGCCGGGGGCGCCCGTCTCCGGTGGCATCGCGGTCCGCGGCTTCGTCCGCGGCGCCGAGTCCGCCCCGGTCCCGCAGGCCGCGGTCACGCTGATCTCGCTGGGCGGCCGGCAGCTGGGCCGCTCGGTCGCCCGGGCCGACGGCTCCTACGTCCTCGACGCGCCGAGCGCGGGGTCGTACGTCCTGATCGCCTCCGCGGACGGCTTCCAGCCGCAGGCGTCGACGATCGTCGTGAACGACGAGCCGGTCGCCTACGACATCCTGCTCAGCGGCACCAGCGGGCTGACCGGCCTGGTCCGGGCCGTGGAGAGCGGGCTGCCGGTCAAGGACGCGATGGTGATCGTGACCGATGTGCGCGGGGACCTGCTGGCCTCCGCCGCCACCGGTGAGGCGGGCGAGTTCTCCTTCACCGAGCTGGTGCCGGGCACGGTGACCGTCGCGGTCAACGCCGCCGGCTACCGGCCGCGCGCCCTGCCGCTGGAGGTCGGCGGCACCGGGGTCACCCGGGTCGAGGTCGACCTCCAGGCCGGGGCGCGGGTCCAGGGCGTCGTGCGGGCGCCGCACGGTCCGCTGGCCGACGCCCGCGTCACGCTCGTCGACGCGGCGGGCAACGTGGTCGGCACGGCCACCACCGGTGCGGACGGGGCGTACGCCTTCACCGACCTGGACGCCGGTGAGTACACCGTCATCGCGACCGGCTACCCGCCGGTGGCGACGGCCCTGACGGTCGCCGGCCCGGGTGCCGACGGCCACGACATCGAGCTCGCCCACCCCGGCGAGTAGCGAGACCCCGGCCCGTGGTGGCGAGCGCGCTCTGAGCGGAGGTGCGCCCGCCCACCACGGGCCGGTTTCTTCACGACCTTTTTCACCACTTCTGTACGACCTTCTTTACGACCACTTTCTGAGCTTTCGCAGGGAGAAACGGGATGGGACTGACCGCGAGGATCCGAACGCGGGACGGATGGGCCGTGTCGCACGCGGTCGTCACGGTGACCGACATGACCGGCACGCAGGTGCTGCGCGCCGAGGCGGACGCCGAGGGCGCCGTGCGGGACACCACCCCGCTGACACCGGGCGCGTACACCGTGATCGTCACCGCCGTCGGCTACGCGCCCGCCGCGTCCAGCGCGATCGTCACCGCGAGCGGCCGGGCCGAGGTCGGCACCGTGACGCTGGCCCGCCAGGGCGGCACCGAGCTGCCGCCGCCGGGGCCGTGGACCGTCGACCCGGCGCACTCCAGCGTGGCCGCCGTCGCCCAGCACCTGGGCATCTCCAGCGTGCACGGCCGGTTCACGGAGTTCGCCGGCACCGTCGAGATCGCGCCGGACGACGTCACCAAGTCCCGCGTCGAGGCGGTGATCCGGGCGGCCTCCATCGACACCGGCAACGGCATGCGCGACACCCACCTGCGCTCCGCCGACTTCCTGGACGTCGAGCGGTACCCGGAGATCACCTACCGCTCCACCGGGGTGTCCCAGGCCGGCCCCGACCGCTGGACCGTCCGCGGCGAACTGGGCCTGCACGGCGTCGTCCGCCAGGTCGACCTGGACCTGGCCTACCTCGGCACCGGCGCCGACCCGTGGGGCGGCACCCGGGCGGCGTTCCGCGCGACGACGGAACTGCGCCGCGAGGACTTCGCCATGAACTACAACCAGGTCCTCCAGGCCGGCATCGCCGCCATCGGTACGACACTCAGGGTCGAGCTGGACATCCAGGCGGTCCAGGGCGAGTCACTGCCGGCCGCCTGAGTCACCGCCGGTCGCCCGAGTCACCGCGCCGGCCGCGTGCGGCGCCGCCGGACGCCCGGGCCACCAGCTCGCCGCACAGGTCCCGGAGCTTGACATTCCGGTGCTGCGAGGCCCGGCGCAGCCGCTCCAGGGCCCGGTGGGCGTCGATCCGCTCCCGGGCCATGAGCATGCCGACCGCCTGGTCGATGACGCTGCGGGACAGCAGGGCGGTGCGCACATCGGCGGCCGACGCCTGCTGCCGCTCCAGGCGCAGGGCCTCGTTCACGGCGTCCGCGGCCCGCTCCGCGAAGGTGCGGGCCGCTTCGCGTCCCTCGGCCAGCGAGTCTGGTTCCACGCCGTAGAGGTTGAGTGCGGCGCCCGTCTCGCCCTCGACGACCAGCGGCAGCGCCAGTACGCAGCGCACGCCGGTGGCCAGCGCGTACTCCGTGTACGCGGGCCAGCGGGTCTCCGTGGCCAGATCGGGGGCGTACCGGGGGCTCTCCGTCTCGGCGGCGTCCACACAGGGGCCCGAGTCGTTCTCGTACTGCCGCAGGTCCAGGCCGCTGGGCAGACCGGAGCTGCCCGCCAGGGTCATCAGCCGGTCGGCCCGGCGCACCGTCACCGAGCAGGCGACGGCACCGGGCACCTGCACGACCGCGCGGTCGCTCAGGTCACGCAGCAGGGTGTCGAGACCCTGGCTGCGCGCTATCGCGTGGTCCAGCGTGTCGGGGATCTCCGAGGTCATGCCCGTACGGATATCCCGTCACCGCTCGCCCACGCCTCGTCCCCCCGCACCCGTGTTCGCGTCGACGATGCGGCGGGCGAGGTCGCGCAGTTTCACGTTCTCCCGCTGCGAGGCCTTCACCAGGGAGTCGAAGGCGCCGGCCGCGTCGATGTCCATCCGCTCCATGAGGATGCCGGTGGCCTGGCCGATCAGGTCCCGGGTGCGCATGGCCTCGGTGAGCTGCTCGCGCACGGTCGCCGAGTCCAGGGCGAGGGAGACGTGCGCGGTGAACAGCCGGCCGATGCGGGTGGCGTCCTCGTCGAAGGCCTGCGGCTTGCGGGCGTACGCCGTCAGCACGGTCAGGCGGCGCCGGTCGGCGCGCAGCCGCAGGGACAGCGCGGAACGCAGGCCCAGGCCGGAGAGGGCGTTGCCGCCGCCGTCGGCCTCGCTGTCGTCCGTCCGGACCACGGGCGTGGTCCACAGCCGTTCCCAGTCCGGATGCGGCTCACGGCCGCCGTGCCGGGGCTCGGCCGCGAACCGTACGGACTCGTCGGTCCAGGCGAGGGTGCGCAGTCGGCTGCCGCGCTGGATCTCCGAGATGCCCGCGCGCTCCGCGCCGGGCAGCAGGCGCACCGCCAGCTCGACCGCGGCGTTCAGGGTGTCGTCCGGGGCGCCCGTCGCGTGCAGTTGCCTAGCCGCCGCTGTCAGGGTCTCGGCCAGCTCGAAGCCCACCGGAAAACGCGGCAAATCAGAAAATTCGGACGCAGCCACCACGAACCTCTTCGGCATGCGCGGCCAAACGGCCGTGCGCAGGAGAGCTCCGCAGCACATTCCCGACTGCGAGCACAGGACGAACAGCACTTTAGCTGCTTGGTTGCCTGCCGGTGACGCCCGGCCGAAGGAGCGGCGGGCACCTTCCCCACCCCGTCGGCGGCGTGATGGAATGGGGGCCGGGTCAGGAAGCGGCCACGACCGGAAGCCGGCTGACGTCTGTCAGGTGAGTGACGTGACCTTCCTCCCACAACCGTGCGAGCCGTGCGAGCCGTGCGACCCGCCCGGTTACGCCGTACTCCCGCTGCCCCCCGAGATCGACTTCTGCAACGCCGAGGGGCTGCTGCCCCTGATCATGACCGCGGTGGACCACCACTCCGACGGCCTGCGCGTCCTCGTCCTGGACCTGACCGCGACCCGCTTCATGGACTCCCAGGGCGTCCGCCTGCTCGACGAGGTACGCCTCCGCACCCACCGGCACACCCGGCTGCGGGTGGTGGCCGCCCCGAAGGGCGTACCGAGCCGCGTCATGGAACTGTCCGGACTGCGCCGTGACGTGCCGGTGTACGACAACCTCGCGGAGGCGCTGCGCCCGGAGGGCGGGCCGGACAGCGGGCCGGACAGCGAGTCGGGCGGCGGGGCCGCGGCCTAGGCTGGCGGCATGGCACCGAACATCGCGACGAACACCCGTGTCTCCCTGGCCGAGCTGCTGGACTTCGTACGCCCCCGGCACCGGGCGGTCCTGCTGACCCGGCGGGCCGACGGCAGCCCGCAGGGATCGCCGCTGACCTGCGGGGTCGACGATTCCGGCCGGATCGTGGTCTCCACCTACCCGGAGCGGGCCAAGACCCGCAACGCGCACCGCGACCCGCGGGTCAGCCTCATCGTGCTCAGCGACGAGTGGAACGGTCCCTGGGTCCAGATCGACGGCACGGCGGAGGTCATCGACACGCCCGACTCCGTGGAGCCGCTCGTGGAGTACTACCGCAACATCGCGGGCGAGCACCCCGACTGGGACGAGTACCGGCGGGCCATGGTGGAGCAGGGAAAGTCGATCATTCGGGTGACACCGGAGACGTGGGGGCCGGTGGCGACGGGGGGCTTCCCGGCGCGGCTCGCGACGGACGACTGACCGCGGGACGCGGGGCGCGGGGCGCGGGGCGCGGGGCGCGGGGCGCGGGGCGCGGGGCGCGGGGCGCGGGGCGCGGGGCGCGACGGTCACCCTCGCTCGACCATCGCCTCGATGCCCGCCACGAGCAGATCCAGCCCGAACTCGAAGTCCCGGTCCAGCATCTCGGCGACCGTGTCTCCGCCACGGGCCGACATGATCTCCCGGGACTCCGCGATGACGTCCGCGTTCTCCGGCGACTCGGCCGCCGCGTTCATGGAGTCCTGGAAGTAGTCGTCCAGGCTCATCCCGGTGTCCGCCGCCCGGGCGAGGAGATGGCCCTCGATGGTGCCGTAGCCGTAGACGAACTGGAAGACGGCGGAGATGGCGCCGGTCAACCGGTGCGTGGGCAGACCGGTGCGACGCACGACGCCCTGCACCTGACGGGAGAAGGCCAGCGAGTGGGGCCCGATGTTGAGGTAGGTGCCGGTCAGCTGGGACATCCAGGGGTGGCGCACCAGCAGCCTGCGGTTCTCCCGGGCCAGCGTGCGCAGCTGCCCGCGCCAGCCCTCGCCGGCCTCCGGGCCGGGGTGGCGCAGCTCGCCGTAGACGGCGTCGAGGGCGAGTTCGAGCAGCTCGTCCTTGGTGTCGACGTACCAGTAGACGGACATCGCGGTGACGTCCAGCTCGGCGGCCAGGCGTCGCATGGAGAACTTGGCCAGGCCCTCGGCGTCCAGCAGCCGGACGGTGACCTCCGTGATCCGCCCCCGGTCCAGCCCGGACGGCTGCCCCCCGCGCCGCCCACTCCGACGGCCCTCACCCGCCAGCCAGACACTGGCCCGCGGCCCCTGGCCTGCCTTCGCCATGCGCACCCACCTCGCTCACCGATGCCGGTCATGCTGGGCGCCCCTTCAGGGGCGCGGGTCAGTGTCAATGTACGGCTCCGCCGTGCGGGCGCGACCAGCCACAACGAGCCCGCGGCCGCGCGGATACCCCCACCGCCCGGGTGCTCAGGCGCCCGCCTTGTCCGCCCTGCGCAACAACACCGACGCCACCACCCCACCGAGCAACACAGCCACCGCCCCCACCAACTGACTGCTCTCCAGCCCGGAGGAGAACGCGTCGATCACCCGCTCCCGCTCCGCCTCCCCCTCCGCCGAGGCCAACGCCGCCGGCAACGAGGCCGCCGCCACCGGCACCAGCGCCGCGAACCGCGAGTTCAGCACCGCGCCCAGCACCGCCACGCCCAGCCCGTTGCCGAACTCCGCCAACGTACCGTTGATGCCTGCGCCGACCCCCGCCTTGGCCGGCGGAATCGAGCTCATGATCGCGTACGCCATGGCCGGGTTGCCGAGCGCACAGCCCACGCCGATCAGCAGCAGACCCAGCAGCGTACCGGCGTAGCCCTCGCCGGTGAGGGTGGCGATGGCCACCAGGCCCGCCGACATCAGCACCATGCTGAGCAGCACCGCCACCGGCGTGCCCAGCTTGGCCAGCCATTTCGCCGCCACGCCGGAGAAGTTCAGCAGCACCACGGTCAGCGCCAGCGGCGCGGTCGCCAGCCCCGCCTCCAGCGGGCCGTACCCGAGCACGAACTGCAGGTGCTGGGTGAGCAGGAAGAGCGCGCCGCCCATGCCGAAGGTGATCAGCACCAGCCCGGCCACCGCGCCCGTGAACCGCTGGTTGCGGAAGAAGGCCAGGTCGAGCATGGGGTACGGGATGCGGCTCTCCCAGTACGCGAAGAGTGCGAGCACGCCCACCGCGACGGCCGCCGTGGCGAGCACCCGACCCGACGTCCAGCCGTGTTCGGGGCCGGAGATGATCGCGTAGACCAGTGCGCCCATGCCGATCGTGGAGAGTACGGCGCCGAGCAGGTCGGGGCGGTCGCCCTGCCGGTTCTTCGACTCCGGTACCAGGGTCACGACCGCGACCAGGCCGAGCGCCACGACCGGCAGGTTGATCAGGAAGATCGCGCCCCACCAGAAGTGGTCCAGCATGAAACCGCCGATCAGCGGCCCGCACGCGAAGCCGAGGGCGCTGACCGCGCTCCAGATGCCGATCGCCTTCGCGTGCTCCTCGGGCGCGAAGATCTGCATGACGACGGCGAGCGTGGTGGTCAGCAGCAGTGCGCCGCCGACCCCCATACCGGCCCGAGCCGCGATCAACTGGCCGGTGGTGTCCGCGAGTCCCGCCGCCAGCGAGCCGAGGCCGAACAGGGCGAGGCCCGTGGCCAGCATCTTCTTGCGGCCGTAGCGGTCGGCCGCGCTGCCCGCGGTGAGCAGCAGGCCGGACTGGACCAGCGAGTAGGCGTTGATCATCCACTGGATGTCCGAGGTGGCCGCGCCGAGCTCGTCGGTGAGCGAGGGGATGGCCACGTTCAGCACGGTGTTGTCCAGCACCACGGTCAGCTGGGCGAGGCTGATGACACCGAGGATCAGCCAGCGCTGCGGGTGGCCCTGGACCGTGGGCGCGGTTTCCTGTTCCTGGGAGGACGTCGTCATGCTGTACAGCGTATAGGGGCTCTTATACGCTGTACAGCAGAGTCTCTTTCCGTGATCAGCTGTGATCAGTTCGTCGGCTGCGTGAGGTCGTAGAAGGTGGCCGAACCGACCGCGACCTCCTTGAAGTTGGCCTCGACCCACGACGTGATCTGCGACAAGGTGCCGGAGTCGCCGCCCATGCCGCCCGCGCCGCCGCCTCCGATGAAGTAGTGGATCTTTCCGTCCGCCACGTACTTCTTGAACTGGGCCGGAGTCGGCGACGGGTCCGTGCCGTTGAAGCCGCCGATCGCCATCACCGGGTCGCCGGTGCTGAGCTGATAGCTCGCGGCGTTCTGGGAGCCGATCGCGGCGGCGACCCAGGTGTACCGGTCGGCGTCGGCCTCCAGCAGCTTCTTGGCCTCGGAGTCGACCTGGGCGCCGTTGAGCAGGCCGCCCATGCCGCCGCCTCCGGCCATGTCGCCGCGCTCGCCGGTCTGGCCGTTCGGGGCGGCCTGGCCGTTCGGGGCCGTCTGGCCGTCCTGGCTCGGTGTGCCGCCCGGTGTGCCACCTGGGAAGCCGCCGTTGCCGGGAGCGCCCTGCCCCTGACCCTGGCCTTGTCCCTGCCCCTGCCCCTGCCCTTGGCCGCCGGGCGCGTTCCCGCCGCCGGGGAAGCCGCCGCCCCCGGCGGCACCGCCCCGGCCACCGCCTCCACCACCCGGGCCACCCATCATGCTCGCGCCGGCCGGACCGGCCGTGACGATGGAGCCGCTGTGCCCCTCCTGCACGGTGCTCAGCGTGTACGCGGTGGGTGCCGCCAACGACGCCACGACGCCCAGTCCCGCCACCGCCGGCGCGAGCCGTCGCCCCAGCCGCCCGGCGAAGACCAGGCCGAGCGCGGCGACCAGACCGCCCACGAGGACCAGCCACTTCAGCCAGGGCAGGTAGTCGGACGTGCGGTTGAGCAGGACGTACCCCCAGGCCGCGGTCGCCGTGACGGCCGCGGCGAGGGCGAGCGACGCCCAGCCCCGCTCGCGCCGCTCCCACAGCGCCGCCGCGCCCATGCCGACCACGGCCGCCAGGTAGGGCGCGAGGGCCACCGTGTAGTACTGGTGGAAGATGCCGGCCATGTAGCTGAAGACGGCCATCGTCATCAGCAGCGAGCCGCCCCAGACCAGGAAGGACGCGCGAGCCGTGTCGGTACGGCCGCCGCGCCGCGTGGCGATCAGGCCCGCGACGAGCAGGACGAGGGCGGCCGGGAGCAGCCAGGAGATCTGGCCGCCGATCTCGGAGTTGAACATCCGGTCCCAGCCGGTCTCGCCCCACCGCCCGCCGCCGGCGCCGCCCATGCCGCCACCGCCGCCGACGCTGCCGGTCTCCTCGCCGTTCAGTCGGCCGAGGCCGTTGTAGCCGAAGGTCAGCTCCAGGAAGCTGTTGTTCTGCGAGCCGCCGATGTACGGGCGCGACGAGGCGGGCCACAGCTCGACGATCGCGACCCACCAGCCCCCGGAGACGACGATCGCGACCGTCGCCAGGGCCAGCTGCCCCAGCCGCTTCTTCAGCCGCACCGGCGCGCAGACGCCGTGGACGAGGGCGAGCGCGGGCAGGATCAGGAAGGCCTGGAGGGTCTTCGCGAGAAACGCGAGGCCGATCGCGACACCGGCCCACACCAGCCACTTGGTCCGGCCGTCCTCCAGCGCGCGGACGACGAGGTAGCAGGCGACGGACATCAGCAGCGCCAGCAGCGCGTCCGGGTTGTTGAACCGGAACATCAGCGCCGCGACGGGCGTCAGCGCCAGCACGGCACCGGCGATCAGCCCGGCCGCGGGGCTGAACCGGCGGCGCACCGCCGCGTACACGACGGCGACCGTCGCGACGCCCATCAGCACCTCGGGGACCAGGATCGACCACGAGCTCAGCCCGAAGATCCGCACCGCCAGCGCCATCGGCCACAGCGCGGCCGGGGGCTTGTCGACGGTGATGGCGTTCGCGGCGTCGAGCGAGCCGAAGAAGAACGCCTTCCAGGACTGGCTGCCCGCCTGCACGGCGGCCGAGTAGAAGGAGTTGGCGTAGCCCGAGGCGCTCAGGTTGCAGAGGTAGAGCAGGGCGGTGGCCAGCAGCAGGCCGAGGAAGGCCGGGCGCACCCAGCGGGGATCCTCGGGTCGGCCCCGCCACAGTCTGCGGAGGCGGGGCCGACGTGGCTCCTGTGACTTCCGTGGCTGCGCGGGCGACACCGGCGGCGGGGGTTCGCAACCTGGCCGTCCGGGGGGTTGCGCGTCCCCCGCGTACGTCGTCCGGTCGTAGTGCGTCGTCATCGTCCGTCCCTCGGGTCGGTGTCGGCGGGGGGCACCGGCTGCAGGCGCACGGTGGCGTCGCTCCAGGTGCGGTATGTGCGGTATGGCTCCGGAAGCCGCCCGTCCGGCGGGTCCGCGGTCGGCGGAGCGTCCACGGTGGACGGCGCGTCCGGGAACACCCAGGCGCGGAAGAGCAGGAAGCGCAGCACGGTGGCCGCGAGGTTGGCGGCGATCAGCACCGCCAGCTCGGTGGAGTGGTCCGGGTCGGCCGTCGCCGCGTTCAGGGCGGCGAGCGAACCGGCGGTCAGGGCGAGACCGATACCGAAGACGACCAGCCCCTGCGCCTGGTGCCGTACGGCGCCGCCGCGGCCCCGCACCCCGAAGGTCAGCTGCCGGTTGGCGGCGGTGTTGGCGACCGCCGAGACCAGCAGGGCGAGCGCGTTGGCGAGCTGCGAGCCGCCGAAGTGGCGGAAGCCGCTGTAGAGCAGCAGGTAGAAGAGGGTGGACAGGACGCCTACGACGCAGAAGCCGACGAGCTGCCGGGTCAGCCCCTGCGGTACGTCCGTCAGGTCGCGGTCGCGCGGGTCGTCACCGAAGGGCCGCGCCAGCCGGTCCAGCGGCAGCGAACCGGTGGCCAGGGCCTTGCCGACCCGCCACACGCCCTTGAGGTCCTCGGTCGCCGTCCGCACGATGTGCACGGTGGAGTCCGGGTCGTCGACCCAGTCGACCGGCACCTCGTGGATCCGGCACCCGGCGCGTTCGGCGAGCACCAGCATCTCGGTGTCGAAGAACCAGCCGGTGTCCTCCACCAGCGGCAGCAGCACCCGGGCCACGTCCCGGCGGATCGCCTTGAAGCCGCACTGGGCGTCGGAGAAGCGGGCCTGGAGGGAGCCGCGCAGGATGAGGTTGTAGGAGCGGGAGATGAACTCCCGCTTGGCGCCGCGCACCACCCGGGAGCTGCGGGCGAGCCGGGAGCCGATCGCGAGGTCCGAGTGACCGGATATCAGCGGGGCCACCAGCGGCAGCAGCGCGTTCAGGTCGGTGGACAGGTCGACGTCCATGTAGGCGAGGACCGGGGCGTCGGAGGCCGACCAGACGGTCCGCAGGGCCCGGCCGCGCCCCTTCTGCTCCAGCCGGAAGGTCGTGACCTCGGCGAGCTCCGCCGCCAGCCGCGCCGCGACGTGCGGGGTGGCGTCCGTGGACGCGTTGTCCGCGACCGTGATGCGGAAGGCGTACGGGAACGTCCGCGACAGGTGCTCGTGCAGTCTCAGGACACACGGCCGGAGGTCCTTCTCCTCGTTGTGGACGGGGACCACTACGTCCAGGACAGCCGTACCGGCTCCTGCGGCCGGGAGATGCTCCCGCGCCGGCAGGGATCCGGGAGAAGAGTCGGTTCGCATGGGACCGACTTTTCTCAAGTCCCCTGTCGTGCCCGTGTGGTGACGCTGTGCCGTGCCTGTGAGTGCGACCGCCACCGGGTTTCGCCGGCCGACAGCACCGGCAGGTGCACGGTGAAGACCGTCCGCCCCGGCACGCTGTCGACCGTCACGGCACCGCCGTGCGCGGACGCCACGGCCTGCACGATGGCGAGCCCGAGGCCCGTCGAGCCGGTGGCGCGGGACCGCGCGGAGTCGCCGCGCGCGAATCGTTCGAAGACGCGCGGCAGCAACTCGGCCGGGATGCCCGGCCCGTCGTCCTCGACGTCCACGCACAGCCAGGCACCGCTGTTCCGCACGCGCGCGGTAACGGTCGTACCGGGCGGGGTGTGGTTGCGGGCGTTGCCCAGCAGGTTGACCAGCACCTGCTGGAGCCGGGCGGCGTCCGCCGACACCGGTGCCGGTTCCTCGGGCAGGTCGAGCCGCCAGTTGTGGTCGAGCCCGGCCGCGCGGGCGTCGCTGACGGTGTCCACGACGAGCGGCACGAGGTCGGTCCGCTCGAACCGCAACGGCCGCCCGGCGTCCAGGCGGGCGAGCAGCAGCAGATCCTCCACCAGCAGGGTCATGCGCCCGGCCTCGGACTCGATCCGGCCCAGCGCGTGCCGGGTGTCGGGGCCGACCTGCTCCCGTCCCCTGCGGGTGAGTTCGGCGTACCCGCGGATGGAGGCGAGTGGCGTACGCAGCTCATGGCTGGCGTCCGCGACGAACTGCCGGACCCGCGTCTCGCTCGCCTGCCGTGCGTGCAGCGCGCCGTGCACGTGGTTCAGCATCCGGTTGAGAGCGGCACCGACCCGGCCGACCTCGGAGTGCGGGTCGCACTCCGACTCCGGAACACGTTCGTCGAGGTTCACCTCGCCCGCGTGCAGGGGAAGTTCGGAGACCCGCGTGGCGGTGGCGGCGACCTTGCGCAGGGGGCGGGTGGCGACGCCGACGATGACGGTCCCGGCGAGGGAGGCGGCGATGAGACCGGCGGCGGTGACGCTGACTTCGATGAGGATCAGCGTGTTGAGGGTGTTGTCCACGTCCGCGGTCGGTACGGCCACGTAGTAGTCGCCGTCGTCACCGGACGCGTACTGGACGCGGTACTCGCCCAGGCCGAGCAGGTCCACGGTGTGCCGGTGACCGTCCCGGGGGGCGGCCTCCAGCGCCGCCACCTGCGCGTCGGTGAGTGACTTGGCGTCCACCAGGAAGTCCTCGTCGGACTTGTCCCCGACCATGGCCTCCGTGATGGTGCCGTCCTCGACCTTCGCGGCGAGGGTGCCGACCGGCTGCGGGCCCTTGGTGACGAACTCGGTGAGGTCGATGTCCCTGGCCCGCTGCTGCTGCGGCGGAACCGCGTCGTCCTTGCCCGCGCCGGGTGGCCCGAACTGCCTCGAGGCGCGGGCGGCGACCTCCCGCAACTGCCCGTCCAACTGCTCGTACAGATGCGACCGCAACGCCACCGTCGTCACCGTCCCGATCACCGCGCACACCACCGCGATCAGCGCCACCGACGCGACGACGAGCCGCGTCCGCAGGGTCCGCGGCCGCGGTCGTCGCCGTCCGCTCACACCGCGGGCTTGATCAGGTAGCCGGCGCCGCGCCGGGTGTGGATCATCGGCTCGCGACCGGCGTCGATCTTCCGGCGCAGGTAGGAGATGTACAGCTCGACGACGTTGGCCTGCCCGCCGAAGTCGTACGACCACACGCGGTCGAGGATCTGCGCCTTGCTCAGCACGCGCCGCGGATTGCGCATCAGGAACCGCAGCAGCTCGAACTCGGTCGCGGTGAGGTGGATGCCGTCGCCGCCCCGGGTGACCTCGTGGCTGTCCTCGTCGAGGGTGAGGTCACCGACGACGAGGACGGACTCGGAGCGCCGGTCGGCGGCACCGGTACGCCGGATCAGCCCACGCAGCCGGGCGACGACCTCCTCCAGGCTGAACGGCTTGGTGACGTAGTCGTCCCCGCCGGCGGTCAGCCCGGCGATGCGGTCCTCGACCGCGTCCTTGGCGGTCAGGAACAGCACCGGCACGTCCGGCAGGTCGCGGCGCAGCCGCCCCAGCACGCTCAGCCCGTCCATGTCGGGCAGCATCATGTCCAGCACGACGGCGTCGGGCCGGAACTCACGCGCGGCCTGGACGGCACCGTGTCCGTCCCCGGCGCTGCGGATCTGCCAGCCCTCGTAGCGCAGGGCCATGGACAGCAGCTCGGTGATGGACAGCTCGTCGTCCACTACAAGCACCCGGACGGGGCTCCCGTCCGGCCTCAGCAGTTCGGTGCGCCCCTGGGGCGAGGTCGTGGTCATACCGGACACGATGTCGGGGCGCTCTGAGAGCACCCTTTCCCCAAGCTGTGATTTCTCTGAGAAACCCACAGGGGCCTCTCAGGTACTGCCCGCCGGGTTCCTCAGTACCCCGGCAGCCCGAACAGCCGGGCCGCGTTGTCGTGGCACACGCCCCGCAGCCACTCGTCCCCCAGCTCCAGCCGCTCCAGCGCGCGCAGCTGGTGCAGGTAGGGATACGGGATGTTGGGGAAGTCCGACCCGAGCAGGACGCGGTCGCCGAGACCGGCCAGCCGGGGCAGTGCCCGTCGGGGGAAGGGGGCGAGACGCTCGCTGAAGTCGGTGAACGCCATCGTCGTGTCCAGCCGTACCTCGCCGTACCGCTCGGCGAGGTCCAGGAAGTCCTCGTACTCGGGCATCCCGAGGTGCGCGACGACCAGCCGCAGCCGGGGGTGGCGCGCCAGCACCCGTGCGATGGGCTCGGGCCCGGTGTGCTTGCCGGGTGCGGGCCCGGACCCGCAGTGGATGACGACCGGCGCCCCCGCCTCGGCGAGCACGCCCCAGGCCGCGTCGAGCAGCTCGTCGGCCGGGTCGTACGCCCCCACCTGCACATGCGCCTTGAAGACCCGCGCCCCCGCCTCGACGGCCTCGCGGACGTACGTCTCGACGCCCGGCTCCGGGAAGAGGGTGGAGGTGTGCAGGCAGTCGGGGGTCCGGCGGGCGAAGTCCACCGCCCAGCCGTTCAGCCACTGCGCCATGCCCGCCTTGTGCGGATACAGCATGGCGGTGAAGGCGCGCACTCCGAACTTCCTCAGCAGCGCCGCGCGTTCGCCCTCCTCCTGCCGATAGGTGATGGGCCACTCCACTCCGCCGGTCAGCGGCCCGAGGGCGTCGAAGTAGCCCCAGACCTTGCGCAGCACCCGCTCGGGCATGAAGTGCGTGTGCACGTCGACCAGTCCGGGCAGCCCGAGCTCCTCCCAGAACCGGCGGACCTGCCCGGCCTCTTGATCACTCATGGGGCCACGATGGCGCCCCGCGCGCCGGCGGACAAGGGGGCGAGGGGCCAAGGGACCGAGAGGACGAGGAGCCGAAGGGAGGGCTCCCCGGGGGAGGGGAAGGTGCTGGGACGAGGTCAGAACAGCCCGTCCTGTACTCCGGCCGCTCGTTTGAGCTCTCGTACGGGCACGGCGCACGGCTCGCCCTCGGCGGCCACCAGCTCCCACCCCGTCATCAGCCGCGTGTCCAGCACGACGACCCCGCGCTCCGTGGCCAGATGCAGATCCGGCCCGGCGGCCGCCACCAGCTCACCACCGATCGCCCCGCCCGCCACCAGCTCGGCCACCTCCCCCACGGCGGCCGGTCCACGGCCGGCCCCCTCGATCCCGAAGACGCCCGCGTGGTCCACGCCCCGGAACGGCTCCGGCGTCAGCGACTCCGGCCAGCCGCCCAGCGCCACCGCCCGCGCGTGCAACTCCGCGATCTCGGCCACCCGCTCGGCCTCCGTCTCCGGCAACCCGGCCCGCACCGCCCGCTTGTGGGCGTACGGAATCCGGTCGGGCACGCCCAGCGCGGCCCGCAGCAGCTCCTCGGTCCGGCGCGCGGACATCAGGGGCCCGCGGCCCAGCCAGCTGAAGCAGACGGCCCCCTGCTCCAGCAGCCGGGCGGCTCCCCGCTCGTAGGCGGTGATCCCCACCTTGACGAGGCCCGGCCCGAACCACGCCAGATAGACGCGGTACGGCCGCGGATCGTCCGCGATCGTGTCGGCGGCCACGGAGTGCGCCCGGTCCAGGCGCGCACACTCCTCGCACCGCGCGCCCGTACTCCGCCCCGGCACACCGGCCCGCACCGGACACGCGTGCCCCCGCGCTCCCACGCATGTCCGCACACCCCCCTCGGCGACCCCGAAGGCCACCCGCTGCCCCCGGGACAGCGCACTGCCGCGGCCCCCGACCCACGTCAGCACGGGACCTTCGCCCGTCCAGCGAAGCCCCGCGCACTTCCATGCCTGTGCCATCGCCGTCGAGAGTAGAGGCAGCCACTGACAACGGCGGAAGTACCGTATGGGCATGGCAGAGAGTGAGCCGATGTGCCCCGAGCGGCTGGTCATGGAGCACGTCACCAGCCGCTGGGGCACCCTGGCCCTGATCGCGCTGCTGGAGCGCCCGTACCGCTTCAGCGAGCTGCGCCGTGAGATCGGCAGGGTCAGCGAGAAGATGCTGGCCCAGACCCTGCGCACCCTGGAGCGCGACGGCCTGGTCCACCGGGACGCGAAGCCGGTGATCCCGCCCCGCGTCGACTACTCCCTGACCGGCCTCGGCCGCGAGGCCGCCGAGCAGGTCAGGGACCTGGCGCTGTGGACGGAGCGGCGGATGGCGGCGGTAGAGCGGGCCCGCGAGGCGTACGACGCCGCGGGAGCCTGACCGCCACCGCCTCCGGCGTCACTGCTGCAGAACCGCCTTCATCACGCTCTTGGCGATGGGCGCACCCAGACCGCCACCGGAGATGTCCTCACGGGAGATGTCCATGTCGGTCGGGTCGATGAAGACGGCCACGGCGACGGACGACCCGTCGTCCTTCTTGCCGTAGGAGACGAACCAGCCGTACGGCACCTTGTCGTCCACGTTGACACCGCGCTGCGCGGTGCCGGTCTTGCCGCCGACCGTGATGCCCTCGATCTGGGCGCGGCGGGCGCTGCCCTCCTTGGCGGTGAACTCCATCATCTGCTGGACCTTCTGCGCGGTCTCGGCGGAGACCGCCTCACTCATCACCGCGGGCTCGGTCTTCTCCAGGGTGCCGAGATCGGGGCCCTTGATCTCGTCGACGATGTACGGCTGCATCACCTTGCCGTCGTTGGCCAGCCCGGCGGTGACCATGGCCATCTGCATGGGCGTACTGGTGAGGCTGCCCTGTCCCATGCCGGTGAGGGCGGTGCCGGGCAGGTCGAGCTTCTCCGGGTAGAGGCTCTTCGTGGCGAGCAGGTCGCCGAAGTCCTCGGAGTAGACGTTCTCGTTGAAGCCGAACTTCTCGGCCGTCTCCCGCATCTTGTCCTGGCCCAGCTCGGCCGCGGCGTCGAGGAAGACGTTGTTGCACGAGTACTGCATCGCGGTCTTCATCGAGGCCTTGTTGCAGACCGCGTCGCCGGCCTCGCTGCCGATCTTGTTGCTGGACTGCGGCAGCGGGTACGGGGAGACGGCGTCGGTGCGGGCGTCGATGTCGGTGACCGCCCCGTGCTCCAGCGCGGCGGCCGCGGTGAGGATCTTGAAGGTGGAGCCCGGCGGGTAGGTCTCCCGCAGCGCGCGGTTGGCCAGCGGCTTGTTCTTCTTCTTGCCGAGCGCCACGAAGCGGTCGGACTCCTTGAAGGTGCTGCCCGCGAACACCGACGGGTCGTAGGAGGGCGCCGACACCATGGCCAGCACCTTCCCCGTCGCCGGATCCAGCGCGACCACGGCTCCCCGTGCGCCCTTCAGATCGGTCAGTCCGTCCCAGGCGGCCTTCTGCGCCTTCGGGTCGATGGTGGTGACCACCGACCCGGCCCGCCGCCCCTCACCGCTGACCACGTCGGCGAACCGCTGGAAGGCCAGCCGGTCGTCCTTGCCGGTGAGAATGCCGTCGTAGGTCTTCTCCAGCAGCGTCATGCCCTGGGCCTGCGACGCGTATCCCGTCACGGGCGCGTACATCGGCCCGTCGACGTAGGTGCGCTTGTACTTGAGGTCGGTGCCCTCGGTCTCGGTGGAGCCCGTGATCGCCCGGCCACCGACGATGATGTCCCCGCGCGGGGTGGCGAACTGCTCGATCTGCACCCGCCGGTTCTTCGTGTCGGAGGCGAGCTCCGGGGCCCGGACGTACTGCAGCCAGTTCGCGCGGATCAGCAGGCCGAGCACCAGCAGCCCGCAGAAGATCGCCACGGCCCTCAGCGGCTTGTTCACCGGCGTCCTCCGTCGAGGCTCGGCCGGATGGATATCCGGGTTGATATGAAGACGCGTCCTCGCAACATGGGCACACCCTAGACACAGTCGCGAACGGCATTCACCCCAGCGGGGGCGAAGACGACGCTCCGCACACCCGGCGAAGCCGCTCCGTCGGTCAGGGGCTGCGGACCGCACGGGAACGCGTTCGCGGCACGGAGCCAGGCACTTGTGACCGGGACGCGGCCTCCAGCTCCGCGCACGCGGACACGACCTCCGGCCGCCGGCTCCCGGCCGAACCCTCCACGGCGAGCTGCACCCGCCGGGTGTGCTCCTCCTCCACTCGTACGACGGTGCGGTGCCGGATCCAGCAGCGCAGCAATGCCGAGACTCCGGTGAACACGGCGAGCGCGATGATCAGGGCGGGGTGTGCGGCATCCAGCAGTCCCATGGCGGTCTCCCGAAGTGTGGGGCGGTGGCCCGTCGGCGTTGCCCCAACTCTCCGAGTGAGCCTGGGTTTCCCTCTAGGCTGGGGAAACTCCGGGAAACCGGGGCGCCGAGTCAGAGGGGGTGCCATGGCCGGAGGACGCCCGCCGAAGGATGGCGGACCGACGCGCTACCCGGAACTGGAGGAACTGGCCTCCTGGTTCAGGCAGTCGATGGCTGACGCCGGGTACGACAGCCCGAACGCCGTCGTACGTGCCGAGATCGCCCACAAGAACGTCGTGTACGGCATCCACGGCGCCTCGCGGTTCCTCAAGCTGGACGTCGTCCGGGCTCTGGCCGTCGGCTTGGGGAGGAACCCCGCCGAAGTCGAACCGCTGTGGACCAGGGCGAAGGAAGCAGTGGACCGCGCGGCGGCCGCCCGCCTGGCCGCCGAGACGCCCCACCTCACCGCCTGGTCCCAGCTCCCGCTGCCGGAACTCGCCTTGCGCAACCTGGTGGAGGCGCAGAGCAGAGCCGTGGAACGGCTGCCCTACAACAAGCTCGGCGTGGAGGAGCCACCCCTGTCCGCGGTGTACGTGCGGCCCCGGATACGCACCTCGGGCCGTACCGGCGAGGGCCACGCCCGAGGGGGCGCACGGCCGGACGGCGACGGTGCGCAGCGCATGGCGGCTCCCGGACGCGGCGAAAGCGCGCAGGTCCTCGATGCGGCGCTGCCCGTACCCGACGCACTGGCCCGGCACGACCACCTCCTGATCACGGGGGAACCGGGCGCGGGCAAGTCGACGCTCTCCAGCCACGTGGCGTGGACCCTGGCCCGGATCTGGCTTCGCCAGGAGAGCAGCCTGGATGCCCCGGTCACGGAGCCCGTCATTCCGCTGCGCGTGGCCGCCCGCACCCTCGTCGACCGGAGCGGCTCGTGGAGCTCGGTGCTGTGCCGGGCGGCCGGCCGCAGCCTGGGCCGCAGCCTCGTCACGGACCCCGAGCCGAACCTGTTCGCCGGCCGGGTACAGGGAGCACGTTGGCTGGTGCTGGTGGACGGGCTGGACGAGATCGCCGATCACGACGCGCGCACGGGTGTCATTCGCACGATCGCACAGCACGCCCGAGCCGGCAGCGACTACCGGTTCGTGGTGACCAGCCGCCCCCTGCCCGAGTCCGAACTCGCCCCGCTGCGTGGCCCCCTCATCGGCGCGTACCGCATCGAACCTTTCCGCTTGGCCGAACTGCGCGACTTCGCAGGTAAATGGTTCACGACCCAATACCAGGACGACAAGGAGCGGGCCAGGGCCGCGACCGACCGATTCCTGAAAGAGATCCAGGACGGCCGCCTGCGTGAACTCGTGCGTAATCCGCTGCTCGCAACGATCGCGGCGGTGAACGCCACGGTCGACCGGTCCCGTCCCCTGCCCACCAGTCGGCTGAGCCTCTACCAGCGCTTCTGTGAGCATCTACTGACGCGCGGCGTGAGCACCGCGGCTTTCCGCTCGGAGCTGAACCGGCGCTTTCACGACGATCCCGAGCGGCGCTCGTTCCACCTCTGGCTGGACGACCACAAGCAGGAGGTGCTGGGCGCGCTGGGCAGGTGCCGCGTGGAGGGCGAGAGATCCCTGTCCGAAGCGGCCTTGAGGTGGGTTCAGGAGCACGCCGCCGAACGACGTCTGTCGGCCGGCTGGCAGACGGACGTGCACGAGTTCCTGCGGGGCAGCGGGCTGCTGGTACCCGCGGAGGACGACTACAGGTTCCTCCACCACTCCTTCGCGGAGTTCATGGCCGCCCAGTCGTACGTGCTGGAGATTCCACCGGATTTCCCGGATGTGGAACGCTGGATCCGGCGGGCCTCCGCAGGCGATGAGCGCACGTTGGTGATGTTCCTCTTCTGCATGTGGTCCGAGCGGGCGGACTGTACGGCGGACCGCATCACGGAGCAGTTGCTGCGCGGGACGCGGGGTGGCCACGAACGCGTGATGCTGGCCGGCATGCTGCTGGCCGAGGGAGTCCCCGGCGGGGGGAACCTGACACTGATCCTCGACCGTCTGGAAGCCGTGGCACGCAACGCCGCCGTCGATGACTGCGAGAGGGCGCTGGAGGTGCTCGGGGCTCTCGGTGGGCGGCCGAGCGTCCTACCGCGGCTGAAGCGCTTGGCCTCCTCGGAGATTCTGGATCCCATGCTGCGGCTGTACGCGGTCGAGGCGTTCAGCCGCGCGGGCGACGAGGAGGTGGCCGAGCAACTGCTGGGCTCGGTGCTGGGCTGGATCTACGGGGCCTTTCCCAGAGCCGCCGAGGTGGCTTGCTCGATCGGTCAGGGCGCGCGCGAGGCGGTGCGTCGACGGGCCTGGGCCGTCGCGGAGGGACCGCGTGCGAACCCCCTCCTGCTGGCACGGATCGCCATGGCTCTCGAACGGCTGGGACTCCCGCAGGAAGTGGCGAAGGCGGCCCGCAGAGTGCTGGCGGACGGCAAGGCCGAGGCGGCCCAGATCAAGGAGGCCGCGGAGGCTTGGATCAAGGCGCTTCCCGCCGAGGCGGAAACCGTCGTCCGGTTGACGATGGACCGTCCAGCGGCGGACCAACAGGGGAGGGCAGCCGTCGCCAAGGTGCTGGAGGAGGCCGGTGAGCCGGAGGCGGCGGCGCGGGTGGCCGGTGGGGTGCTCGGCTCGGGCACGCCCGACTCGGAGGCACTCGAGTCAGCCGCTCGCACCTGGATCAAGGTGCGGGGCGCGGCGGGCGTCCCCGCGGTGATGGAGGCGTTCGAGAACAGCAGTGCGGACCTGGGGCACGACCTGGACACCCCTTCGGCTCTCCTCTTGTCCGTGGCTGCCTTCTCGGAGGAGGCGGAGATCGCCGCCTGGGCCCAGGAGGTCCTCGGCGAGCACCGTTGGGGCACCTACGAGGGTGGCAGCGTGGTGTCCGCCTGGCTGGCGGTCGGCGGCCTGGCGGCAGCCGGGGAGGTGATGGAAAGGACAGGGCGGGGACATCTGCTCGAGGGCTACGCGAGGGCCGAGGCCGCGGAGGCGATGCTCGACGCGGGGGCTCGCCGAGAGGCCGTGGAGCTCGCCGAGTGCGCGCTGCGCACCCCTAATCTCTCCAAGACGCGGTACAAGCAGTCAGCCGGCGTGCTGCTGAAGGTGGAGGCCGACCGGGCGGCCGAGAAGCTGGAAGGCATCTGGCGAGAACCCGTCGGCATCGACATGAACAGTGCATGGCTGCACGGTGTCCTGGTCGCCTTCTCCGAACACGAAGCGGACGCGCCGCTCCTGGACGCCGTGGCCTGCCGCTTCGCACGAGAGCTCCTCGACCTCGGCGCCGCGGACAGCGGTGACGTCCTCCTCGCGCTGGAGACCATCACGGAGCTCGAGGGCCGGGGCACCGTCCCGTACGTCGTGGAGACGGCGAAGGCCAAGGCACGGTTCGAACTCAACTGGCCCGACCTGTGTCACATCGCCCAGGGGCTGGCGGCGCTCGGGGAGCAAGCGGCCGCGCTGGAGCTGTGGCGGCATGCGATCAGCCTTCCCTTTCCGCCTCAGCACACGGACCTTCTCCTACTGACAGCCGTCCAGTCGGCCGAGGTGGCGAAGGAGGCCGCGAGCTGGATGCGCGAACTGATCGCCGATCCGGATACCTACCCCCCACGCCGGCTCAGGCTCCGCCAGATGCTCGCCTGGCTCGCCGCGGCGGACCCCGCCTGCGCCGAGCACACGGCGGAGCCCGTCGCCCCCACCCACGCATGACTTCCGGACAACGCGGCCGTCTCCACACTCCACCCAGCAAAAGCCAGAGGCCCTGTGGATCTCTCCACAGGGCCTCTTGTCTGCTGTGCACTCGGCAGGATTCGAACCTGCAACCTTCTGATCCGTAGGATCGGGCAGCGCCCCGCTAAGAAGTCATCTCAATTGGTGGCTCTGCTCACCGGTGCAAGTGGTCCAAGCCTCCTTCGGGCACTGGGTAGGAATGCTCTGCGGGTAGGAGGCCCCGTGCTGCAGCCAGGTCCCCGCCCCGTACGTGGTCGTGAATCGTGTGCGCAAGTGTGGAGACGTCGGTGATGGAGACCGTCCACTCGTCCGCGTAGCGGTGTGCGGCTTCTCCTGTGAGACCGAGCTGCAGCGAGCGGTGAGGAAGCGGCTGCAGGTGCAGGTCTCGTTCCGGGTCCCACTGGACCCGAGCCGGAGACCGCTTCAACTGGCCTTTCCAGGTTGCGCGGTCAGGATGCAGCCCGTGCTCATAGTGGGCCAGGCAGGCATGTTCCAGTGCCCACTCGAAGCCTTCACGGGTGATCTCGATGGCGAGGACAGTTTCCTGGCCGTCCTTGGAGCCCCATCCGCAGCGGTACATCATCCAGAGGAAGGAGGGCTTGATCCACGTCATCCGATCCCGCTGCCAAGCCGCCGGGAAGCGGCCGTCCCGGGCCGCGGGAAGGCCGATCTCCCGCCCGTACGCCTGATAGACGGTGACCGTGGACGCGGTGTACAGGGCGCGGATCTGGTGCTTCGGTTCTGCCACGGTGACCAGCGTGGGGGCACAGTTCGATGCGCGCCATCGAATTAGCGGCGCACTTGACTGTCGGGCCTGCGGTAGCAGATGAGGGTACAGGCGATGCTGGTGAAGGCGAGGAAGTGTTCTGCTTTGCGTTCGTAGCGTCGGTGGAGACGTCGGCAGCCGGCGAGCCAGGCCATGGTGCCTTCGATCGTCCAGCGGTGGCGGCCCAGTCGTTGTGAAGTCTCGATGCCCTTGCGGGCGATGCGGGGGGTGATGCCGCGCCCGCGTAACCATCGCCGCAGGTGAGAGTAGTCGTAGCCCTTGTCGGAGTGGAGCTTGTCCGGCCTGCGCCGTCGGCGGCCTCGTCGGGAGCGGATCGGCGGTATGCCCTGCACCAGGGGGATCAGAGCCTGACTGTCGTGCAGATTCGCCCCGGAGATGCCGACGGACAGGGGCAGACCGGTCCGCTCGGTGATCAAGTGGATCTTCGAGCCGTACTTGCCCCGGTCGACAGGATTCGGACCTGTCAGGTCCCCCTTTTCAGGGCTCGCATGTTCACCGAGTCGATCGCGCAGCGGGACCAGTCCAACTCGCCGCGGGAGCCTAGCTCGTCGAGGACCACGCGGTGGAGCTCGGCCCACACCCTGGCCCTCGACCACTCGGAGAAGCGCCGGTGAGCGGTCGGACCCGACGGTCCGAACGACGCCGCGGGCAACTGCTGCCACGTGCAACCCGACGTGGCCACGCACACGATCGCAGCCAGCACCTCCCGGTCACCATGCCGACGCCGGCCGCCCCCCTGAGGCCGCGACGGCGCCTCCGGCACCACCCGCTGGAACAGCTCCCACAACTCATCCGGCACCAGCCGCTCAACAATCCCCACCACGACCGACAGCCTACCGAGATCGCCAAATGAGATGGCCTCTAAGAGCGTCGAGCGCCCTCGACTCTGCGTGCTCGGGTTGGGGATCATGTGTGTCCGTGGGCCGTCGTTGCCGTCAGGGCTGCCGTCACGCGGCCCAGCATCGACGGCTACAGCGCCTGGGCACGGAGGGACCATCAGACCCTGATCGCAGGCCTTCTAGTGCTGAGCGCCAGTCAATTTGCGCTTGTTGCAAATCCGTTGCCAGTAACTTCAGCGCAAGGTAAACGAACTCGCCGAACTGCTTGGTCAGCCGGGGATTGTGAATCTGCGCGCGGTATAGGCGGACACGAACACCGCTAAAGGTACTATCCTCTTCGCCCCCGCCGAGGCCTCTCGCCAGTGTCAGGCGTAGCCTCCCAAACTGCTCCGCCTCTCGATCGGTTCTGGATGAGTATTGATCTAGAGGGGCTGCTTCTCTTGAGCCTCTAACGCGGTCAGCCGAGGTATGGCTGCTCACGGTGCTCCAAGAAGTGACGGATCCTGAGTCGCTGCGTGTGGTGCATCGACAGTCGATCGATCTCCTCTGACTGGACAAATCGCAACTGCGTGGACTCGTCCGAGATCGTTAGTCGGCCGCCGAGCACATGGGCGGTGAAGCAGACGTTGAACTGTCTGCGCACTTCACCGTCCGAGTAAGCAATGACGTGGAGAGGGTCGGTGTAAGTGCCCACGAGTCCAGTGATCTCGACGTCCAGGCCCGTTTCCTCTTTCACCTCGCGGACGGCGGTTCCCGGCAGGGAGTCGGTCATTTCCATGCCGCCGCCGGGCAGCGCCCAGAGATCGTTGTCCCGCCGGCGCTGGAGGAGGATGCGTCCCTCGCCATCGGTGACCACCGCGGACGCGGCGACGACCAGGCTATTGGGCTCGGGGGCGTCTGGGTCGTCGTAGTACTCGGTGCGTGCCATGATCACTTCCCTCGTACTGGCGTCGCGGTTGCCCACACCGCGTCGAAGCTGTCTGCGTAGGTGTCGAACATGCCGCCCTTCCCGTTTCGGCGCACGTGCCAGACAGGGGCGCTGTAGGCGTTCACGCCCCAGACATGAGCGTTGACCAGTGTCTGATCATCGGCCCGGTAGATCGAGTTGTAGAGGGTCGTGGCGTGAGTCCGGACCTCGATGCCCGGTACCCCGATGAGGGGGCGGTAGTGCATCAGCGCGAGACGGCACCGAGACTGGATTCCGTGGCCAAACTTCTCCTCGTCGCCCCGCTGTTGAACGTTGGAGCTGTCCGCGTCGCCGACGGCGATGCGGACTGCGCAGCCCTCGGCCGCCCGCTCCCTCAATAGTTCGTTGAGCCGCGGGTACGCCTCATGCAGGAACACAGCGGCGTACACCAACACGGCGATCTGCTCGCGCGCCTGGGTCAGCATGTCGACGAAGGTGGAGACGGGGATGTCCGCCCGCTGGTCGTAGAGGGCCACAAGTTCCGGGCTGACCGCACGAGCGGGGCGTGCCTGCCTGAGCGATGGCCATAGAGCGTGCACGTCTTCTCCTAGCGTTTCTGCAGCCAACATGGCCGTGGCGCGGCGCGGCGTACGCCCCAGGTTGACCCATCGTTCGATGGTCTTGGGATCCACTTCGACCTTGTCCGCGAGGGCGTTGTACGTCCAGCCGCCTGCCGCCATGGCCGCACGTAATCTCTCGTTTGCCATTTCAATCTCTCCTAACAACCGGGGACGGCACTAGGGACGTTCTACTCGACGCGGGACGTCCCGAAATGGGGTTTGTCCGTAGTTCCGGCGTCCTGGCGGTCGGCAGGAAGCTCGTTGGCATGGCGAGCAACCAGCAGACCAGACCAGCCCCCGGTGACCTGGCCAGGGACAACGCCAGGCGACGTATCGGCGTGGTCATGGACCAGATTGGTGGCCGTGTGCAGATGCGGCCGGTCCGTGGCGGCGCCGAGTGGGATGCCATGCCGGACCAGGTCGTAGCGCTCAGTGCACGAGAGGAACTGAGCGTTCGCCTGGCCGTGCGGAACGGCAACAGTCGGGGCGGGCTGTGATGCGCGTCGTCGGCCGGTACGCCGGAGTCCTGTTCATCATCGGATCACGCGGGCTGGTGATCGGTATGACTCTCGCCATCGGCAAGTAGACCGGCCGGTCCGATCGGGTGCCATCCCCGGCTCCCCGCCCCGCTCGGGCCGGCCTACACCCTCCCGGATCGTCAGTGATTTGAACTCGCGGCTGGGACGGGAGACATCTGCCATGCACCGCCTTATTTCAAGGAGACGCACATGACCGCAACGGCAAACGACCAGAAGACCGGTCGCACGGTGGCTGGTGAGGAGCTGTTCGAGAGCCTCGGCCACTTCGTGGTCGTGCACAACGGCCAGTCGCCCGAGCGTGCCGAGCGGATCGCGGACCAGGCGGTGGCGTTCCTCGTCACTGCTGCCACCGCCACGGTGCCCATGGTTCCGTCGGACGACGTGGACCTCGGCCTGCACGCGTTCATCCTGCACACGAAGGAGTACGCCGAGCTGTGCCAGAAGTACGCGGGCCGCTTCCTGCACCACAACCCGAAGCCGGGTGGGGGCGCCCGCGACCCGGAAATGGTTGCAGCCTCGGTCCGCGCCATGAAGGCCGCCGGGTTCATGGTCTTCGATGACCTCTGGACCGTGAACGGCGAGAATCTCGCGCAGTGCGACTCCGACTGCGGCCGACCGTACGGCCAGGCGTAACACTCGGCCAACCGCAACGCGGCCGGCCTCTCTTCGTTGTCGGCCGCGTTCGCGCCAGGAAGGAGAAGAGACGTTGTTCGGCACAACTTCCGAGCTGCCGATCGTGGTGCTTCATGCGCTCATGCCCACGACTCAACGCATGGTCCTCAACCGTCGCGGCTCAACCGTCTGGGAGGTCGACAGCCATCGAGGCCGGTACGCCGTGAAACTCGGGTACCCGATCGAGGCTACGGCCGACTGGCCCGCCCAACCCTGGACCGCGCTCGCGCCGGCACGCGAGGGCGCCATCTTGCATCGCCTGGGCTGCGAAGAGGTGGCCTACGGCGAGTGGGAGCAGGGCACGTGGAACTTCCAGCCGTGGCGTGAAGGGCCTGATCTTTACCGGTTGTGGGAGCCCTCTCGTAGCGAAGACTCGACCATCAAACCGCACGTCAGCGTGGCACTGAGTTGCGTCGAGGCCCTGGCCGAACTCCACGCGGCGGGCTGGGCACACGGTGATGTGCAGCCTGCTCACTTCATCGTCGGGCCCGAACGAACGCACCTCATCGACCTCGCTCTTGCCCACGGCGGTCAAGTGCCCAGTGGGTACAACTTCCCGTTCCGCGGCTGCCTTGTCCACTACGAGGCTCCGGAGATCGCTCAGAGTGTTCTCGCTACGGGGACCGCCGAACCGTCCGAGGAAGCCGACGTTTACGCACTGGGTGCCTCTCTCCTCATGTCCGCTACTGGCTGGCGAGTGGTCGAGTACCCGGACGATGCTCCCCGTCCTGTTCAGCGGGAGGCAGTGGCAAGGGGGAATCGCCGCTCCGTAAAGGTGTCCGGTCAACTCGGCGAGCTGATCGACGCGATGCTCAGCCATGCTCCCGGGGATCGCCCCACCATCTACGAAGTGGGCAAGGCTCTGAGCCGATCACGAAACCTGGACAACGGACGCCCCAGTGCGGGCGACAACAAGAGACCGGACCACCCCTCAGCCTGGACAGCAAACCGGGTGGTCCGGTCACGCACGCCCTGATCAGGACCCCGGTGCCGATGTACCGGGGTGGTCGGCGCGCTCGAATGCGGGTGCGACTTCAACCTCGCTGCATCCCAGTTCTGACGTTCACCACCGAAAGTAAGCCACGGCGGCGGACTCGCCGAACGAGCACCCGCCACGTGTGTTTCCAGCAACCCCGGACCGACCCCGACCACGCTACTTCTCTTCGTCACGGCCTTCAGCTCCACGCTGGCTCGACCGTGATCGACGTGGACGCCGGCACTTTCGGCGTTCATGCGCCTGTGGCTTCCGTCGGCTGCAAAGCATGGGTCGGTTGGGTGGCCTGGCCTGGTGTGGTCGGGGTCGGCCTAGTCCTGTTGGTCGGTCTGGTCGGGCTCCTTCGTGGTCGGGCTCTCCGCCCCGGCTGTGCTGCGCGCTGAGTGGGTGAGGGCCGCTGCAGCGGTGGCGGAGGCATGGAGCGGCGGCGGCCCCTGGCCGCCAGCGCGCGCGGACCGCCGTAGGTGGGCCGCCTTGATCCATGAGGTGATTCGGACAGCTCACCCCGCCTACGAGGGCCCGCGCCAGAGCAACATCGGCGCGGGCCTTGCGTTCTACCGGCAGCCTCCGGGCGGACACGGGTTGTAGCAGCCGCCAGGCGGGCACCCACCCTTGTCACCGGGGTAGTAGTCGTCCTCGCTGCCCCCGCTGCTGCTGTCATCCCCAGACCATCCGTCGTCGGGGTCGACGTAATCGGGTTCGACGTAGTCCGGATCGTTCGTGGGGTCCTTGTAGAGCCCCTTCGATGACGGACACGCCTCGCCCTTCTCCACGGCGTGCAGGGTGACATCTGGTTCATACGGCAGGGCGGTCCCAGCCTTGACGCTCTGGAAGCACACCTTCCAGCTCGCGTAGTCACCACCTTCGTTGTCCGTGTCGTAGGCCGTCTTGTCCTCGTAGGCGGCCTTGATGTCTATGTCACCGACGGCATCTCGCAGCTTCTCCACGGCCTTGGCATACGTGGTGCCCTTCACGTTCGGCATCTTGGGCCAGGGAAGGGGTCGACCATCCTTTTTGGGGCACGGCGCCCCGTCTGGCACGGCAGCGAAGTCGACCTTGCTCAGGGTTGCTTTCTCGAAGCACACCGTCCAGTCACCTCCTGGAGCCTCGTCCTGGTTGCTGGCGTCGTGCACCGCAACGCTCAACCCGCTCTGCCTTGCTCGCTTCGAGGCTCTGTCGACGCTCTTCCCGACCTGGCTCCCAGCTGGGCCCGGAGTGGCCGTGGCCGTGACAGTGACCGTCGCACCCGGCGCCGCCGCCACGTCCTCACAGTCGTCGCCACAGGAGCTGAGTAGTAGGAGAAGCAGCACCACGGCCAGAGCACTTATACCGCTGAACCATCCTTTTTCACCCCTAGTCATTGCCAATGCGGTGACACCCCCATGGTTCACATGATCAAGCCCCGGGAGCTCCACCCGGGTGCGGGATTGTCGGCCAGCCAGGCATCCGCCAGAAGGACGGCGTGCGCACGCCACCTTCAGCAGCGGCCAGGGCGTGATGATCCACGTATATCGGGTTCTATCGGAATGACAGAGGTGACGGCAACAGTTGGGACGAAAGGCGAGGGCCTGAGCATGCGCCCTGCCGGCACACGATCCACGGTTGCCGTCAAAGACCGCCGTCAACGCAAAAGCCAGAGGCCCTGCGGATCTCTCCACAGGGCCTCTGGTCTGCTGTGCACTCGGCAGGATTCGAACCTGCAACCTTCTGATCCGTAGTCAGATGCTCTATCCGTTAAGCTACGAGTGCTTGTCTTGTTCAGTTTTACCGCCACTCCCGGCCCTTTCGGCCCGCTCGCGGCGACAGGAAGAACATTACATGACTGCCGCCGTCATGTGAAATCCATTGGCCGCGCCGCTTGTGACCTGCGAAAACGAGGAAACGAGCCATCACGGCCGGACGGGCCCGGACAGCATCGAAGCCCCGGCCGAGTGGGCCGGGGCTTCGATGATCCGTGCGGAGGCGGAGGGATTTGAACCCTCGATGGGCTTTAAGACCCAAACCGCATTAGCAGTGCGGCGCCATAGACCGGACTAGGCGACGCCTCCAGACAACATCACCTCTCGCGTGCGAGCGCGAGTGGCGCGTGCCGATGATGACACAGTTGAGCGCGCTGTCACCAATCGACCCCCACGGTACTAGGCGGGCAGGCCGCAGGGCAAAGCCCTTACCGCCCGGTCGCGCAACGTCCGGCAGGTCGGCGCGTTAGTCAGGTCATGTTCCAGGTCACCCGCCTCCCCGCCGCCGCCCGTCTCCTCGGCGCCGCTGCCCTGTCCGTCGCCTTCCTCGCCTCCCTGTCCGCCGCGCACCCGGCCGCCGCTGCCGGCACCGAGGCGCCGAGCGTTGATCACCTGACGGTCACCGTCCGGGACGCCGGCGCGGGTGCGGACGGCACGTACGAGCTGTACTGCCACCCCCACGGCGGCAGCCACCCCGACCCGGACGGCGCCTGTGCCGTCGTCGAGCGCGACACGCGGTGGGGGGAGGACACCTTCGCCCCCGTCCCGGAGGGCAGCGTCTGCACCATGCAGTACGGCGGCCCCGCCACCGCGCACGTCACGGGCACCTGGGCCGGACGCCCCGTCGACGTGACGTACGACCGCCGCGACGGTTGCGAGATCTCCCGCTGGGACCGCATGGTGCCGCTGCTGCCCGAGGTGGGGTCGCAGGCGCCGGGGCGGTCGTAGGCGCCGGGGCGGTCGTAGGAGCTTCGGTACGGCACCGGGAGACGTCCGGTACGGCACCGGGAAGCGCTCCGTCAGGCACCAGGAGGGGGGGTCCGGTACGGCGTCGGGAGGGGGGTGCGCGGCGCTCGGGCACACGTTCTACGTCACTTCCTCGTGCGACCTCCCTGCCATCCCACGCCGCCCGCCCGGCCCCAACCCTTAGACTCCCTCGCGTGACACGCTGCGGGCCGATTGGCAAGATGGCCCGGGCGGTCGGCAAGTGCGGTAACAGGAGGGAAGCGTCTCGTGAGCAGCAGGCCATCCCGAGGCACTGCTCGCCTCGCAGCCATACTGGACGCCCTGCCGGATGCGTTGGTACTGGTCAACGCCAACGGCACCGTCGTCAACGCCAACACCATCGCGCTGGAGGCCTTCGAGACTCCGGGCACCGCGCTGGTCGGGCGCGGGCTGCTGGATCTGCTCCCGCAGTTCGACTCGCGGCTGATCCCCGGGTCGATGCGGCGGCCGGACCATATCGATCCGCGGGCGCGTACCAAGCCCACGCGGATGGTCGCCCGGCGCACCGACGGGACCGAGTTCCCGGTCGAGGTCACGAGCGCCAACCTGGAGACCGGCCAGCAGGCCTACGACAACTACGGCTACACCGGCGACGAACTGCTGATGCTCGTCGTCCGCGACCTCTCCGGCACCGTCGACACCGAGGCCGAGCTGGCCCGTTCGCAGCGGCAGACCGAGATGATCCTGCGGGCCGCGTCCGAGGGCGTCGTCGGGACCGACACCGACGGACGGATCGTCCTCGTCAACCCGGCCGCCGCCCAGATACTGGGCTACCGGGCCAGCGACCTCGGCGGCCGCGAGCTGCACACCCTCGTCCTGCACTCGCGGGCCGACGGCTCGCCCTTCCCGTACGACGAGTCCCCGCTCGCCGACACCCTCCGCTCGGGCCGCAAGCACCGGGTGCGCGGGCAGGTGGTGTTCGCCAAGAGCGGCGACCAGCTGCCGGTCGACCTGACGACCGCGCCCGTGCGCGACGGCGACCAGCTCGTCGGCGCCGTGATGACCTTCACCGACCGGCGCCCCTACGACGCGCTCGTCAAGGAGCACGAGGACGCGGAGCAGCGGCACGCCGAGGAACTGGAGCGGCTCGCCGAGGAGCACGCCTCCGAGCTGACCGCGCTGCGCCAACAGCACGTGAGTGAGCTGGAGGAGCTGCGGGAGAAGCACGCGGAGGAGGTCGCCGCGGACGCCGACCGCTACGCCGCGCTCGGTGAGCGGGAGAAGGACCGCTACGAGGCGATCGCCGCCCGGCACGAGCAGTTGCTCACCCTCCTCGGGGGCTCCCTGCGCGGGCCCCTGGACGAACTGCGGCAGGAACTCGCCGCGCTGGCCGCGGACGACGCCGGGCAGCTGTGGCCCGAGGCCAACCAGGTGCTGCACCACCTCTCGGCCGGTTATTCGCGCATCACCACCCTCATCGACAACGTCCTCGGCTATCAGCGCCTCGACGTCGGCAACGAGAACGTCTCCCGTACGAAGGTGATGCTCGACGCCGTCGTCGCCGCCGGTGTCGACGGTGCCGTGGAACTGATCGGGCCGGGACGGGTGCAGTTCGCCGTGCACGCGCCGCCCATCGAGGCCGAGGTCGACGTCCGGCTGCTGGCCACCGCGCTCGCGCATCTCGTCGCGGACGTGGCGGGCGTCGACGCCACCGGCAACTCGCCCGTGTCGGCGACGGGCGGCTACCTGGACAACACCGTCGTGGTCGCGGCGGCGCAGCGCGGCGAGGTCGTACGCATCGAGGTGCGCGGTCCGTACACCGGGGGAGACCCGGTGCACGAGCCGATCGTGCGGGGCATCGTGCGGGCGCACGGTGGCGTGCTGCAGACGCACGAGGTGCCGGGCATGAGCGGCAACGCGTACGTGCTGGAGGTGCCGATCGGTGGTGGGGCGGGGGCCGTTGAGGCCCATGCTCCGGGCCCGGCCCCAGGACAGGCGGCGCCGGCACCGACGCAGGCAGGGGCCGCCGAGGTCGAGGGTGCGGCGGGTGCCCCGGGTACGGGCAGCGCCCTGGCCGTTCAGGAGCCGGCCCCCGGTGGCGGGCGGCGACGAGCTCGGCGGGCGTCCGTCGACGCGTTCCTGGAGAGCGAGGTCGCGGGCGCGGCGGGCGAGGGCGACGACGGGGCCGCCGCCGGTCCCGGGGGCTCGGGTACCGCACCGACCGGGCGGCGCAGGCGGCGTGCGGTTCAGGCTCAGGATCAGGCTCATGAGCAGGGAGAGGGGTCGCGGGAGCAGGGAGAGGGGTCGCGGGAGCAGGGCCCGGGGTCGCGGGAGCAGGGCCCGGGGGCGCGGGAGCAGGGCCCGGGGGCGCGGGAGCAGGGCCCGGGGGCGCGAGAGCAAGGCCCGGGGTCGCAGGAGCAGGGTCAGGTGGCCGTACCGCTTCCGGTTCCCGCTCAGGCGGCGCCGGGCGAGGGGTCCGGCGGTACCGGGCGTCGGCGCGGGCGGTCCGCGGAGGCCGTCGGTGCCTCCGTCGAGGGGCTGCCCCAAGGCATGCCTCAAGGCCTGCCCGCCGGAGTGTCCGAGGGCGCCGTCGTCATGGCCGGCGAGCACGGCGGAGCGTCCGCGGCCTCCAACACCGGTCTCGGCGGGACCGTACCGCCGCAGGGTGTGCCCGCGCCCGGTGGTCGGCGCGCCCGGCGGGACGGTGGTGAGCAGCAGGCGCTGCCGCCGGCCCTGCCCGCGCAGGCCGGCGAGTCGGGCCCGGACGACGGGTCCCAGCCGACCGGGCGCCGGCGCCGCGCCCTGGCCTCCGCGAACGAGCGTGCCGCCGCGCAGGAGGCGGCGCCGCGTCAGGTGTTCGCCCTGCCGCCCGCCGACGCCGACCGGCCGTCCGACGGGACGGCGGAGCCGCACGGGACGGCCGGCACCGCAGCGCCCGTGGCGGCGCCCACGGGGCAGGTCCAGGTGCCCGGCCCGGCCGCTTCCGGGGACGCCCTGCTCGACGACGGCCGACACGACGCCGTACCGCACGACCAGTCCGACGATCACACCCCGCCGCAGCCGCACCCGGCCGAGGCACCGACGGGACGGCGTCGCCGGGCCGGTGCCGCCGCCCAGCAGTCCGACGAAGCGGCGCCGGCGTCGGCGTCGGCGCAGGGTGGTCGCCCGGCCCAGGGCACCCCCGCGCAGGGGGCATCCGTGCAGGGGGCACCCGTGCAGGGAGCCACCGTGCAGGGAGCACCCATGCAGGGAGCCACCGTGCAGGGGGCACCCATGCAGGGAGCCACCGTGCATGGAGCCCCCGTTCCTCCGCAGAACACGGCCCATCGGAACACCGCCACGCAAAACACCGCCGCACAGAACACCGCCGCGCGGAACACGGCCGCGCAGAACACGGCCGGTCAGGGCGTACTCGCCCAGTCCGCACCGGCGCCCGGGCCCGCGCCCGCACCTGCCGCCCACCTCGAGCCGCCCCACCCAGAGTCACCCCACCCCGTCGAGGCCGCCGCCGACACCGCGCAGCCCGCTGCCGCCGGTCAGCCGGCCGCGCAGCCGTGGCCCGCCGCCGCCGACGCCACAGGCACCGGCACCGGCACCAGCACCGGCACCGGCACCGGCACCGGCACCCGCGTACCGCCGGGGGGCGCCACCGGGCCCGCCCCTGCCGCGCCCCCGGCCTCGACGCCCCCGCAGGGCGTCCCCGCCCCCACGCCGAGCCAGGGGACCCCGCTGCCGCCGGAGAACGCCCCCGCTCCGCGCGCGGCGCAGCCCCTGCCCGCCGAGGCGTCCGCGCCCGTCGACCCGAACTCGACGCAGGGACGGTCGATCAGCGTGCGGACGCTGGGCCAGGGCGTGCCGTTCAACCGGCAGGCGGTCCAGGTGCAGCAGCCGTCGGCCACACCCGCCCCGCATCAGCCGGGCGGCTCGGGCCGGCGCCGCAAGCTGGGTACGCCGCCCGACCCGGCCGCCGCGCGGCCTGAACCGTCGGCCCGCCCGCATCCGCCGACCGAACAGCCGCCCGCCGCCGCGCAGCCGAAGACCCAGCCCCAGTCCCAGTCCCAGCCCCCGGGCCGGTCGCAGGGGCAGGAGCAGCCGTCCCTGGCCGGCGGTCAGCCCCGGCGCGCGCCGGTCACCGAGGGCGCCGGTCGGTCGTACGCCATAGGGGCGCCGGACAAGAACGCCGCCGAGGGGCCCGAGCCGCTGGACGGGCCCGGCGGGGCCGTGGAGGTGGCGGACCCGCCGCGTCCGCAGCCGATGGACGACGAGCTGCCGCCGGAGCCGCTGGACAACCCGCGCCGGCTGCTGGTGTGGCCCGCGCCGGACGTCTCCACGCAGCAGGCGCTCAGCGACCGCGGCTACCGGCCGGTGATCGTGCACTCGCGCGAGGAGGTCGACGCGCAGATCGCGGCGTTCCCCGCCGCGCTGTTCGTGGACCCGCTGACCGGGCCGATCACCCGTACGGCGCTCCAGTCGCTGCGGCAGGCCGCCGTGGCGGCCGAGGTGCCGGTGCTGGTCACGGCCGGGCTCGGACAGGCCTCGCGCGATGCCGCATACGGCGCCGACCCGGCCGTACTGCTGAAGGCGCTCGCGCCCCGGGACAGCGAGCAGCACCCGCCTCGCGTGCTGCTGATCGAGGAGCACGCGGAGATCGCGCTGGCGCTGACGGCGACGCTGGAGCGGCGTGGGATGCAGGTGGCGCGGGCGGCGAGCGACGCCGACGCGGTGACGCTGGCGGGGCAGTTCCGGCCGAACCTGGTCGTGATGGACCTGATGCGGGTGCAGCGGGGGCAGGCCGGGTACGCCGGGATCATCGACTGGCTGCGCGCGAACGGGCAGCTAAACCGCACTCCGCTCGTCGTCTACACCGCCGCCGTCGACCAGGCCGACCTGCCGCGGCTGGCCTCGGGCGAGACGGTGCTGTTCCTGGCGGAGCGCTCCACGAGCGGCGAGGTGCAGTCCCGGATCGTCGAGCTGCTCTCACGGATCGGGACCAACTGACGCCGGCCCGAGCGCTGCTCCCGCGGACCGGGACCAACTGACGCCGGCCCGAGCGCTGCTCCCGCGGACCGGGACCAACTGACGCCGGTCCGGCTCAGCTGACCTGGCCGGAGACGATCCTGCGCGCCGCCTCCTTGATCGAGGCGCGCAGCCGGTCGGCGTCCGTGTCCTCGCCACCGACCAGGATGCGCTTCATCTGCGGCACGACGGTCGCCCAGTTGGTCATCGCGACCAGCAGGAAGAGCAGGTCGGGCGCCGGAATCGCGTCGGTGACCACGCCGCGCGCCTGGGCGTCCCGTACGGCGGCGACCTTGCGGGCGTAGTGGTCCTTGCGCTCGGCCTCGTGGGGCAGCTCGGCCGTGCCGTACTCCATGCCCTCCCAGAAGAGCAGGCGGAGCAGCTCGGGGTGGGCGGCGTGGTAGTCCATGAGGCGGTCGACCCAGCCCTCGATGTCGTCCGGGTCGACGGGGACGGAGATCGCGAGGTCGAGCATCTTCTTCTCGAGGACGGAGGCGAACAGCTCGCTCTTGTTGCCGTAGTAGGCGTAGATCAGCTGCTTGTTGGCCTTGGCCTCGGCCGCGATGCGGTCGATGCGGGCGCCGGCGATGCCGTAGCGGGCGAATTCGGCGACCGCGGCCTCGAAGATCCGGGCCTTGGTGGCCTCGGGGTCCCTTGCTCCCATGGGGACAGGGTAGCGGGGCGGGCGCGGTAACCAACTATTTGGTTGACAGGGCGGGGGGGGGGCGCGGAACAAACTCCGGGAGTCGATTCCAACCAACCAGTTAGTTGTTAATGTGCGCTCGAAGGAGTCGCTCCGCTCATGTCCTCACCGTCAGCAGCCACCACCCGGACCACGCCGGAGGGCGAGGTCCGCGACGCGCTCCGGAAGAGGCCGTCCGCCTCCTCCCGCCTCTTCCTCCCCCTGATCGCCGTCTGCACCGCCGTCACGGCAGCCAACATCTACCTCGCGGCGCCGCTGCTCCCCCTCATCGCCCACGACTTCGGCTCCACGCCCTCGGCGGTGGCCTGGCTCGCCTCGGTCGCGCAGTTCGGTTACGCGGCCGGCCTGCTCTTCTTCGCACCGCTCGGGGACAGCGTGAACCGGCGCCGCCTGGTCGCCGTCCTGGCGCTGGTCGCCGCGGCGGCCCTGGTGGTCGGCGCCGCGTCGGCCGGGACCGGCGCACTCGCGGGCGCCGTCCTGGTCGCCTCGGCCGCGACCGTCGTACCGCAGCTCCTGGTCCCGCTGGTCGCCGAGCGCGCGCCCGCCGACCGCCGGGCCCGTCATGTCGCGGCCGTCATCGCCGGCCTGTTCGCCGGCGTCGTCGCGGCCCGCGTGCTCGGCGGGCTGGTCGGGCAGGCCTTCGGCTGGCGCGTGGTGTTCGTGGGCGCGGCCGTACTGACCGCCGTGCTGGGCCTGGCGACCGCGTACATACTGCCCGCGCAGCGGCGTCGGCGTGAGGGCTCGCTGTTCGCCGGGCTCGCCGCGCTGCCCGGCGTGGTGCGCCACTCGCCGGACCTGTGGCGCGCCTGCGTGCGCCAGGCGGGGATGTACGGCGCCTGGAGCGCCCTGTGGACCTCGCTGGCGCTGCTCCTGGCCGGGGGCGAGGGCTACGGCATGACCACCGCCGCGGCCGGGCTGTTCGGCCTGTTCGGGCTCGCGGCGAGTGTCGTCGCACCGCTCGCGGGCGGCCTGGTCGACCGGTTCGGCGCCGCGAAGGTCGTACGGTCCGCGTATCTGCTCGCCGCCGTGTCGGTGCCGCTGTTCTGGCTGGGCGGGCAGGCGATGGCGGCCCTGTGCGCGGCGGCGGTCCTGGTGCACGCCGCCCTGGTCGCCTCCCACGTCGCCAACCAGACCCTCGCCCTGACCACCACCTCCGCTCCTGCCACCGCCAACACGGCGTACGTCGTGTCCGGCTTCGCGGGCGGCGCCCTGGCCTCGGCCCTCGCGGGGCCCGCGTACGGCCACTGGGGCTGGGGCGGGGTCTGCGCGGTGGCGGGGGCGTGGCTGGTGCTGGGGTGGGCGGCGACGGCCGTACGGACGCGGTGAGCGCGGACGGGGCGGACGCAGCGGACGGGACGGACGGGACGGACGGGACGGACGGGACGGACGGGGCGGACGGGGCGGACGGGGCGAGCGAAGCGGTGGGCACGGATGCCCGGGCTCGTACGCCGGGCGCTCGTACGCCGGGGGGAGGCTCCCCACCCGGCGCACGAGCGTCAGTCGCGTCAGTCGCGTCGGCCGCGCCAGCCGCGTCGACCCCGTCGCTCAGAGCCGGGTGACGTCCAGCCCGCCGTCGGCGTACTGCCTGCGCAGCACCTTCTTGTCGAACTTGCCGACGCTCGTCTTCGGCACCGCCTCGATGATCGTCCAGCGCTCCGGGAGCTGCCACTTGGCGATCTTGCCGTCCTCGGCGAGGAAGGCGCGCAGGGCCTCGAAACCGACGCTCGCGCCCTCCCTGAGGACGACGGTGGCCAGCGGGCGCTCGCCCCACTTGTCGTCGGGGACGGCGACCACGGCGGCCTCGGCGACGTCCGGGTGGGACATCAGGGCGTTCTCCAGCTCGACGGAGGAGATCCACTCGCCGCCGGACTTGATGACGTCCTTGGCGCGGTCGGTGAGGGTGAGGAAGCCGTCGGGCGAGATGGTGCCGACGTCGCCGGTCTTCAGCCAGCCGTCCTCGCTGAACTTGTCGGCGGGACGCAGCGGCTCGGCGCCCGGGCCGTTGTAGTAGGCACCGGCGATCCAGTTGCCGCGGACCTCCAGCTCGCCGGCGGACTCGCCGTCCCAGGGGAGACGCTCGCCGCCGGGCCCGGTGAGCCGGGCCTCGACACCGGCCGGGAAGCGGCCCTGGGTGAGGCGGTACGCGAACTCCTCCGGCGTCCCGACCGCGTGGGCCGGCGGGCGGGCGACCGTGCCGAGCGGGGAGGTCTCCGTCATGCCCCAGGCGTGGCAGACCCGCATGCCGAGCGCGTCGAACGCCTCCATCAGGGAGGGCGGACAGGCGGAGCCGCCGATGGTGACCTGGGTGAGGGACGAGACGTCCCTGGGCTTCGCGGTCAGCTCGGCGAGCAGGCCCTGCCAGATGGTGGGGACGGCGGCGGCGTGCGTCGGCTTCTCGCTCTCGATCATCTCGGCGAGCGGCGCGGGCTGCAGGAAGCGGTCCGGCATCAGCATGTTGACGCCGGTCATGAAGGTGGCGTGCGGCAGGCCCCAGGCGTTGACGTGGAACTGCGGAACCACGACAAGCGAGGTGTCCTCGTCGGTCAGGCCCATCGACTGGGCCATGTTGACCTGCATGGAGTGCAGGTAGATGGAGCGGTGGCTGTAGACCACGCCCTTGGGGTCGCCGGTGGTCCCGGAGGTGTAGCACATGGCGGCGGCGGCACGCTCGTCCAGCTCGGGCCAGTCGTACGCCGTCGGCTTCCCGCCGATCAGGTCCTCGTACTCGTGCACCTGGACCGACGCCCCGTCCAGCAGGGAGCGGTCGCCGGGGCCGGTGACGACGACGTGCTCGACCGTCTTCAGGTGCGGCAGCAGCGGGGCGAGCAGGGGGAGCAGGGAGCCGTTGGCGATCACGACGCGGTCGGCCGCGTGGTTCACGATCCAGGCCAGCTGCTCGGGCGGGAGCCGGAGATTGAGGGTGTGGAGGATCGCGCCCATGGAGGGGATCGCGAAGTAGGCCTCGACGTGCTCGGCGTTGTTCCAGGCGAGCGTCGCGACTCGCTCGTCGCCCTGGACCTCCAGGTCCTCGCGCAGGGCGTGCGCCAGTTGTGCGGCGCGGGCGCCGATCTCGGCGAAGGAGCGGCGGTGCGGCTCGTCCTCACCGGTCCAGGTGGTCACCTGGGAGCTGCCGTGGATCGTCGACCCGTGGGTCAGGATCCTCGATATCAGCAGCGGTACGTCCTGCATCGTGCTCAGCACGGTGTCCTCCCGGGGCGACATTGCCTACGCGGCGGTAAGGGTTGCGCTGATTCTGCGCACATACCGCGCGGTATGTCACTACTCCCGGGTGATCGATCAGTGGGCGTTGCCCGGCAAGGTGTCCGACCAGGGCACTCGCCGACGGTCCGCAGAGCGGTTCGTCACCGAACAATCCCCAGCTCAGGGTCTTCCCGGAGCTTACCGAGCGCCCGCGACACCGCCGACTTCACCGTGCCCACGGAAACTCCGAGCACTTCGGCCGTCTGGGCCTCGCTGAGGTCCTCGTAGTACCTGAGGACGACCATCGCCCGCTGCCGGGCGGGCAGCTTCATGATCGCCCGCCACATCGCGTCGTGCAGGGCCTGGCGCTCCGCCGGATCGTCGCCGGCGGGGACGGGCTCCGGCTCCGGCAGCTCGTCGCAGGCGAACTCGTCGACCTTGCGCTTGCGCCACTGCGACGTCCGGGTGTTCAGCAGCGCCCGGCGCACGTATCCGTCCAGCGCGCGATGGTCCTCGATACGCTCCCAGGCCACGTACGTCTTGGTGAGCGCGGTCTGCAGCAGGTCCTCCGCGTCGCTCGGGTTCGCGGTCAGCGACCGGGCGGTGCGCAGCAGCACCGGCTGGCGGGCCCTCACGTACGACGAGAACGACGGGTACGGGAAGGTCTGCGGCTTGGCCGCGGCCATGGCTGTGGCCTTGACCGGGGCCTTGGTCGGGGCCGCGGCCGTGGCGGCGTTCGAAGCGCTGGTGCAGACGGGTGTGGTCATGGCTCAACGCTATGAGCGAGGGGGTGTCCGGCGGATCGGCCGCAGGTCCCGAAGGAGAGTCCGCCTCAGGTTGTAGGGGTGGTGCCGGCTGCACCTCCTGTAGGTGGACGAGGGGAGGAGGGGTACTGCGGGTTCACCCCTGGGGGCTCCCTAGGAGGCGGCGCACCTCAAGACGCACGCACGTCGCACGCACGTCGTACGCGCGGTCGTAAGCGCGTCGTTGGCGCGTCGTTGGCGCGTCGTGCGGGCGCCTCGCACACGCCTCGCGTCGCCTTGCGGACGCCTCGCACACGCCTCGCGCACGCCTTGCGGACGCCTCGCACACGCCTCGCGTCGCCTTGCGCGCGCGAAAACGCCTGGGCGGCGATACCGGAGTTACCGGAGTACCGCCACCCAGGCGCCTTGCGACCCCATGAAGCACACCCGCACAGAGACTGAGGGACCGGCGCGGGAGCGCACCCGCACCGGTCCCTCAGCTCACCACCACAGCGGGGAGAAGCTGACGGCCACGTTCTCGTTGCCCTGGTTGATCGCCGTGAACGCGGAGCCGTCGACCTGCGCGGTGTTGCTCTGGTTCGAGGCCCCCGAGCCGACCGCCTGCTGCTGCGTGGTGGACGAGTTGCCGTTGTTGTCCCCGCCGACGCCGCTGCCGAGGATGCCCGCGAAGGCCTCCGAAGCGGTCGCGTTCGATCCGTCGTCCGCGATGGCTCCGTTGTCCGCCGTCGCCATGCCGCTGAAGAGGGCGGCGGCGAGCGGAAGGGCGGCGACAGCGGCGACGACGCGGGCGGTACGGATGCTTGCCATGTTGTTCCTCCAGAACAAGTGCGCACCGGCTTGCGGCCGACAGCGCGAGAAGTACGTGAAGTAGAGCGGCAGTAGAGCTGAAGTGGAGCCGAGTAGAGCTGAAGTAGGGCTTGTGCCAAGGCAGTTGGCCGACCGCCTCGACGCTGTGCACGACGTCGCGTGATCAGAATTGCCCACCGAATCCCCGGCGAACCACCCCGGAAGCCCTGATTCGCCCTCAAGCGTGATGACAAGTCGATAAACCCCTTTGCTTCCCTTCCGTCCCAGCTCGGGGCAGTGCGGACAGCTCCACCCCAAGCGCCGCAAGAGGTGAAGCGTTCCGGCACTTTTTCCGCCCGCCACCCCTCCCCGGCGCGTCGCGCGCAATCACCCTTCCCTTTTTCGAACGTACGTACGAACATAGACCCATGGCCACCACCGACCGGCAGGCCACGACGCTGGCCCTCGCACACGCCCTGTCAGCCGCCGAGCGCGGACTGGCCGTCATCCCCCTGTCCCGGACGAAGCTCCCGGCCCTGCGCTCCCCCCACCGCGACGACCCGGCACCGGCCCCCTGCCACGGCGAGTGCGGCCGCTTCGGCCACGGGGTCTACGACGCGTCCACCGACCCCGCCCGCATCCGCGAACTGTTCGCCGCCGCGCCCTGGGCGACGGGCTACGGCATCGCCTGCGGCCTGCCGCCGCACCACCTGATCGGCGTCGACCTGGACACGAAGTCGGAGACGGACTCCTCGGCCGCCCTGCGCGAACTCGCCCTGCGCCACCTGTTCACGATCCCGCCCACCGTCGTCGTACTGACCCCGAGCGGAGGACGCCACCTCTGGCTGAGCGGCCCGCCCGACCGCGTCGTCCCCAACTCGGCCGGCCGCCTCGCCCCCGGCATCGACATCCGCGGCGCCGGCGGCTACCTGGTCGGCCCCGGCTCCCGCACCCGGCACGGCGCGTACGCCACCGCACCCGGCACGGCCCACCTCGCCCCCGCGGCCTGCCCGCCCGCGCTCCTGCGCCTCCTGCTCCCGCCGCCACGCGCACACCAGCAGGCCCTCTCCACGACGGAGGCGCACGGTCAGGGACTCGTCCAGTTCGTCCTCGCCGCCCACGAGGGCCAGCGCAACACCCGCCTGTTCTGGGCCGCCTGCCGCGCCTACGAGGACGGCGTCGGCCCCGCCCTCGTGGACCCCTTGATCGAGGCGGCCCTCAACACCGGCCTGGGCGAACGCGAGGCCCGCGCGACGATCGCGTCAGCGGCCCGCATGACGGGCCACCACCCCTGACACGCCGACGGGAACACACCCCCAGCCGGTCCGAAGACACCGGCCGCCCCTCCTCCGCACGAATCCCGAAACCCCAAAACCCCAGAACCCAAAACCCCAAAGCCCCCAAAGTCCCCAGAACCCCCAAAGAACTGAAAGTCCCCCATGCACGACCGCTCCAAAGTGCCGACCATGTCGCTGACCCGGGTCGTCCTGTCCTCCGGCCGCGGCGTCGACCTCGCCGAACTGCGGCTCACGCCGACGTACGGCGGCCTGCTGGAGGGCTACCCCTGCCGCCCCGTCAACGACCTGCGCATCAAGGCGCTCCAGCGCACCGCCGAGCGGATGTCCCCCACCACACCGGTGCACCTCGTGCCGCCGCCCCGCGAGTACCCGCACCAGTACGCGGGCGCCTTCGGCCCCGTCGAGTTGCTGCCGCGCGTGGCCTGCGTGGGCCTCTTCGCCTCCACGGTCCTCGACCCGGCCAACGACCCGGTCCTCCACCGCTCCGGACTGACCGTCATCTGGTTCCAGCCCACCCCGCACGTGCCGGGCTCCTGCGACACGGAACCCGCGCTGCGGGACGTCGACTGGGCAACCTTGGCCCGGGACTACGAACTCTAGGCCCGCGGCCGCGCGCCCCCGCCCGCCGTCTCGCCCTTCTGCCAAGCCCGGACACCCAGCTTGCCCGTGGTGCCGAGGTCGAGGTTCGGCGTGACCATCACGGGGTCGGAGCCGGCCTCGGCCCTGACCCTGACGTACGGCACGGTCACCGCCTCACCGAGCTGTGTGGTGTTGCGCCACGCCAGTCCCGAGACGGCGGACTCACCCGGCTCCAGCGTCACCGGCCGAGGCACCCCACCCCCCTCTCCGGCCATGTGAATGCCATGGGTGCCCCGCAGGATGTCGATCCCGTCGACCGGTTCGAGGTCCTCGTCGAGCAACTGCAGTACCGGGTAACCCTCCAGGGAGTACGGGCGACTGCCGCAGTTCTCCAGATGCAGCCCCACGACACGCAGCCCCATGGCCGCGTCCCCCTTGTCGTCGGTGAGACGCAGCCCGGACGGCGGGCAGGAACCCGCGGGCGCCGGCGCCTCGTCCGCGGGCACCCGCTTCACATCCATGATCCGCACGTGCTCCGCGCCCAGGCTGCGACCGCCCTGATACCCGACGTCCTCAAGCGTGCGCCGCACGGTACGCCCCGCCCCCACGGACGCCACCGTCTCCTCGGCGTCCGACATCGCCCTGCCCTGGTCGTCCACCAGGGAGAAGGTAATGGTGTACGTGAAGGGCTCGGCCTCCTGATTGGTCACGGAGTACGCGACCACACACGACGAGTCCCCGCCCCGGGACTCGTCCGGCAGCCCCGGAAGGCTGTCCGCCGTCACGGACACACCGGGTCGCCCGCTCCCCCGAGCACCGGGAGAGGCACTCACCCCGCCACCGGCCCTCTCGACCATCCCGACGATCCGCACCCCGTCCCGCGCCTGCCCCGCACCACCGGCACCTTCCCCGCCACCGCCACCTTCCCCGCCACCGCCACCGCCACCGCCACCGGCACCGGCACCGGCACCGGCACCGGCACTGGCACTGGCACTTACGCCACCGGACGCCCCCGCCCCGCACCGATCCTCCGGCGCACCCGCTCCCCCGACTCCCCCCGCATCCGACGCGTCGTTCTGAGTACCACAGGCACCGAGCAGAAGACCGGCGACGAGAACACCGGAGACCACAAGCGGCGCGCGGAGCTGGGGGATTCGCATCGCCCCACCCCACCAGCCCGACCCCGTTACGACCGTGGCGGAAGCCACACTTCCGGTCACAGCCCTGTCACAGCCTCACCTCCTCGCTTCACGGAGGCGATCACGGCGCCGAGTGCGGAGGTCACAGCGAGGCTCCCCACCATGACCATCCCCACACCCACCACGAAGAGGCCACTGGAGTCGTCCGACCAGTCGTAGTAGGCGGAAGCGGTCAGCCCGACGGTGAGCCGACCACGGCGCCTGCGACATAGCGCCGGGACGCCGCCCAGCACACCGGCGCCAGCAGAGTCAGCACGAGCCCGATCACCTGCCATGCCTCGTAGGGCCCAGTCGTCGAACCGTCGGCGTGCACATCACGCTGCTGGTCCCACCCCAGCCAGGCGGCCCACAACGCCGACGTCACGCCGGCCAGTACGAGGCCCCACACCAGCTGGGGGACGGGCTTCGGTCGTCGTTGTTCCATGCCCCAAACGTTCAGGCCCGCCCGCCCGGCCGACCAGAGCGCAAGTACTCAGATCAACCCGAGTACGCGAGACGGTGCTCGGCAGGTAGCGCGCACAGCGACGGCCCCCGACCGTAACGCCTGGTCAGGGGCCGTTCATCACTGCGGTGGGTGTGGGATTTGAACCCACGGTGACATCGCTGCCACGACGGTTTTCAAGACCTTTCGGTGATCACCAAGGGTGAGGTCTACGCCGCAGGTAAAACAACTGCCAACACGTTGGCAGGCCAGTCGTAAGCATCACCGTGCCCGCTGCGTGCCCCAGTAGAGAACACCGTGGGAACGTGGGAACCGGTGATCCCCCGCACTGCGGCGGCCTCACCAAAAGCAAGGGCGGACACACGAGATCGCCGGTCCATGTCCCCGAACTTGTCAGCACCCGAGGCAAAAACAGCGTAGCCCGAAACGGCCAGCCCTCGGCACCGATTTCACGGCCCTCAGGACTCGCCCAACCACTCGTCGGCAGCGGCGGCCACCTGGTCATCACGACCGGAAACCGGACGGGCATAGTGCCGGGTTGTGACGCTCGCGTTCGAGTGGCCGAGCCGATGGGCAGCGGTCATCACGCCGTACCGGTCGGCGACCCAGGTGCCATGCGAGGCACGCAGATCATGCGGGGTGACATCGGTCAGGCCAGCAGCCGATACGGCGGGATCGAAGTACGCCTTGCGCCACTGGTTGTAGCGCAGGGGCTTGCCGCCGGGAGTCGTGAAGAGGAGCGCGCCATCACCACCGGGCAGAGTCTCCAAGTGCCGGCCGAGCCTCTTGGCGAGGGCCGGGCCCACGCGGAGCAGTCGCTTCTGATGCGACTTGGGAGTGTCGAAGACCAGCGTGCCGTTCGCCTCGGCCAGGTTCTCGTCGACCAGGACGAAGCCGCCGGACACGTCGATGTCCACGCGCCGCAGGGCGAACGCTTCGCCCACCCGCAGACCTGCGTATGCGAGGAGCGCGATCAGCAGGTCATGCGGCTTGGTCGCGCCCTTGACGATCCGCGACGCTTCCAGCGGCGTGAGGATGTGCGGTTCCGTCTGCGGCATCCGAGGCAGCCTCACGCCCCTACACGGTGTCTGCGGGATCATGTCGTTGTCGACGGCAGAGCGCATGATCTGCGACAGCACCCGGTACGCCTGCCGGATGCGCGAGGCGCTGAGCCCCTTGGTCCGCATCGCCCCCACCCACTCGGTGACCGTGATGGGCCGAAGGCTGGAGAGTTCACGATCACCAAGTGCCGGATTGATCAGCGAGTTGATCAGAGACCGGTACGACGCCTGAGTCTTGTGCTTGAGCTGAGGCGACACGGCTGCGAGCCAGCGAGCCGCCCAGTCGCGAACGGTCGTCTGCCCCTCGGCCGGGTCGAGCCAGCGCCCCTCTTCGATCTCGATGCGCTTCCGCATGAGCCAGCGGTCAGCGTCCGTAGTCGTGGCGAACGTCCGGTCCGCAGGGCGCAGCACACCATCAGGCCCCGGATAGCGAGCTTGGAACCGGCCGGACGGCAGCTTGCGGACACGGCCGAAGCCCCGGCGGGACTTGCGCTTGCCAGCCATCAGGCAGCCCTCCTGAGTCCTGTGGGCCGCAGGAGGATCGGTTCCACGGTGTTGGCGCTCACGTACGCTTCTACGGCGGTTTCAGGGATACGGACGTGCCGGCCGACCTTCACGAAGGTGATGCGGCGCTCCTCGATGAGGCGTCGAGGAAAGCGGACCCCCGTGCCAAGGCGTTCGGCGACCTGGTCCACGGTGAGAAGCCGGTCCACAGTCACCGCTCCCCCTCGTCTGCCGTCAGTCCGGCCAACGCGTCGCGGGTAGTTTCACGATTGGTCTGGAGCCCGCGCGCGATGGTGTCGGCGAGGACGGATTCACCAGGGCTGTGGCCGTGTCCGGCGTACTGCCAATCGGTGAGGACGAGGACGGTGTCCGGCTCGCGATCGTCCAGGGCGAGGGCAGCGTTTTCCTGGGCTGCGCGGTAGTCGGCGCGTGTCTGGCGCAGGGCGCCGAGGGTGGTGGAGTAGCGGCGGGACTTGGAGGAGAAGTGGCCGCGGAAGCCGAGCATGTGAGCCCAGGCCCAGAGGCGCCGGTCCGGGTAGAGGCGGTCCAGGTCGCGGCATGCGGTGATGAGTCGGCGGGTGTGGTCGGGGACCTGGTGGCGGTCGAGTTCGGCGAGTTCGCCGATGCGGCGGTCGAGCGTGCCGGTGTTCTCGGCGGCTTTGGTGGAGTACTTGGCGACGTAGGAGGCGACGGCCTGTTCGGTGATGTCGGAGCCGTCGCCGAAGGCCTTCACCGGGCGGACGTCGAGCTGTGTGCCCCAGCGGAAGGACCGGGCCGGTTGGTCCCCGGCGGCCGGGACGGAGACGGACGTGTAGGAGTGCGCCGCAGCGGCGTGGATGGCGTCGGCGAGGAGATTGACCGTTGCCCAGGCGGGCGGCGGTGTTCCTGGTCCGTCCGGTCCGTCGAGCCGGATCACCGCGTGGAAGTGCAGGGCACCGCGCTTCTGGAATTCGGCGACCTTGCCGTAGGAGACGCGGAGTCGGTCGGCGAGTTCTCGGCGGGTGAGGCCGGCGCGGGCGGCGAGTTCGCGGCGCAGGCGGGTAGTGAAGCGCTGCCAGAGCTGTCCGGCGTGGTTGTTGAATAGGACGGCGCCCGCGTAGTCGTACGTTGCCGGGTCGAGGGCAGTGCCCAGTTCCCGAGCGTCCGGGGCGTGTTGGGCGCCGCAGCGGCAGGCGCCGTGATCGGGCCGGTTGTGGACCGGCCCGAAGGAGGGAGCGGTGAGCGTGGCGAACACGCGCGGGTGATCCCGGACGGTGGTGGGGACGTCTCGGCGGTCGTCTCCGGCCAGGCCCGCGCGGATGAGGTGGTAGGTGTCGCCCGCATAGGTCCAGGCGCAGGAGGGGCAGCGGGAGGCACGGCGGTTGCCGCAGGCGAGGCGGAGGCGTCCGCCGGGCTCAACGGCGGTGGTGTAGTGGTGCAGGGTCGCGCCGGTGGTCTTGTCTTTGTGGAGGGTCCAGCCGGTGAGGTGGATGGGGTCGGAGCAGCCGCCTGTGCGGCGAATCTGGTCTTCCCACCGGGTGTAGTCGGGGGCCGAGGCGACGCGGAGGAGGTCGCCAAGGGTGATCGGGTCGAGCAGCGGGCATGCGCGGTCGGGGCGGGGTGCGCCATGCTGGGTGCTTCCTTCCGGTTGTGAGATCGGTTGGGGATGGCGCCCGGGCGGCGGATGCTTGGCGGTATCGAGGCCGCCCGGGTGCCGGTCAGCGTCGTTTGGCGTCGGTGTGGACGAGGGAGCGGATCACCAGGGCGCAGACGGCGATCGAGGCGCCGGTGATGGCGACGGCCAGAAGCATCGAGACGAGTACGGCGCCGACGACCAGGACGACGGCCGTTCCGCCGCCGACGAGAGCGAGGGCGGTGCCGGGGGTGAGCTGCACCGTGGGCCGGGACGGCGCCGGAGCGACCGGAGCAGGAGGCGGAACCTGCACGCTCGGCACCACGGCGGTCGGCTCCACGACCACGGGCGGCGTGAGGTGGCCGGCGGGCGTGGGGTTGGTCGGGATCTTCGGGCGGAGCATCGGTGTTCTCCCTTCAGGTCGTGCTACTTGACGAAGCCGTTGACGACGGAGGCCAGCACGCTGTCGGCGATGAGGAAGCCGCCGAGGAGGAGTACGGCGATGAGCCACCAGGGCGGGCGGATGAGCTTGACGCCGAGGTAGCCGACGGCGAGGAGCGCGAGCCAGAGCGGGACGTCCATCGGGTGGCCTCCTAGCTGACGCGGCAGCGGTGGGTGCGGGCGGCGAGCTGTGCGGCGGACTGGCTGGAGTAGTCGGCGGACCATCCGCAGCGGTCGTTGGTGCACACGGCGGCGTGTTTGGTCTGGCCCCTGCGATCGCGGTGGGTGCCGATCTGCACTGGGCCGATCCGCATGACGGAGTGGAAGAAGTCGCGGGCAGGCATGTCAGCCGGTCTCCTGTCGGGGTGCGGTCGGGTCAGGTGAGTTGGGCGGCGATGGCGTCGGCGAGGTGAGGCGGGACGCCGAGGCGGGCGCGGAGGGTGTCGGTGTCGATCGGGGCACCGGTACGGACGTGGTGGTCGTCGGCGACCTTGCGAGCGTGTTCCACGAGCGCGGCCGGGACCGGCACGGCCGTGGGCAGGGCAGGGGCTTCCTCGATCTGCGGGGCGACGGGGGGTTCAGGCGCCAGGCCCGGCTCAGCGGCAGGCGTTTCGGGCGCGAGGTCCGGAGCCGGGTCTGAGGGTGCCGGCGGAGCCGGGGAAGGTTCTGCGGGTGAGTGGGCGAGGAGGGTGCCGCCCATGAAGGCCAGTGCGGGCCAGGCCGCGACGAGGATGCGCAGCCAAGGCGGGACGTCGCCGAGGTCGAGGAGCCCGGCGGTGGCGACGTTGGCGCCGAGGGAGGCGACGAGGGCGATGAGGAACCAGCACCAGGCCAGCCGGGACGGTCCGTCGGCACGCAGCCTTCGCCAGGCGGCGACCAGGAGCAGGTCGACCGAGACGGGGTAGGCCCAGGCTTTCCATCCGGTCTGTCCGGCAGCGGCGGCGAGGTCATGCAGGTGGGCGAAGGACAGCGCCCCGGCGATGACGGCCTGAACGAGTACGGCGTCGATACGGAGAGCGGGGCGGGCCATCACGGCTCCTTCCTGTGATCAGGCATGGCGGGGGTAGGGACCTGGCGCGAAGGACGGTCACGCCGACAGCGGGGAGGGGGGTCAGGCAGTGGCGGGGGCCGTCTTGGACAACGGCACGCGAGCCGAAGGCAGCGGAGAGACCGCGGGCCGGAAGGGCGCGAGGCCGGGCAACTCGGGCGTGCGGTCGGCGTGCTTGTTGCAGACGTTCACGGCCTGGCGCAGCGTGGTGTGCGGGGCGCGGATGCGGTGCCAGCCGCCGGTGGAGTCCGCAGCGATGGCGATGCCGCGTGTCTCGGCGGGAATCTGGATGGCGGCGAGGACGGCGTCCGGGGCGATGTCGCCGAAGACCATGTTCGCGGACGTCTCGTCGTTGACGCGGTGGGCGGTGCGGCCGGTGAGCTGGGCGCGGAGCATGGTGATGCCCTTGCCGAGTTCGGAGCCGAAGCGCTGCCCGCAGATCTCCAGGTAGACGCCGGCCGCGCGGCCGAGCTGGGCGAGGCGGACCAAGGCGGTGATGATCCGGTCCCGGCGCTTCTCTTCCTCCTTGCTTGCGAAGAGCGCGAGTTCGGCGACCTCGTCGACCAGGACGACGACCGGCACCGGCCGCAGGTCCTCGGGCAGGTCCCAGATGTCGGCGGCGATCTCCGCGTCCGGCACGGCGACGCTGATCCGCTGTTCGGCGCGGATGAGCTGGTAGACGTCCTGCATGTGGGACACCAGCGCCTCCAGCAGCTCCAGCGCGGTGTCCGGGTTGTCGGCGAGGGCGGAGAACCGGCGGGCCAGCGGGAACAGCTCGACCCCTTGCTTGCAGTCGATGCCGACCAGCGCGACGTGGTGCGGGGCGAGCCCGGCGACGAGGTTGCGTTGATAGACGGACTTGCCGGACTCCGTAGCGCCGAGGGTCAGGCCGTGCGGGACGGCGCGGTAGTCGCGGTAGTGCACCGAGCCGTCCTCCCGCAGCGCGACCGGAACGCACATCGGCCGGGTGTCGGTCTTGGCCGGCATCTGCACCCGCTTGAGCACGTCGTAGCCGGTCATCCGGATCTCGACCACGCCGGAACGCAGCTCACGGGAGGTGACGCCGTACATCCCGAAGGAGTGGCGCAGCCGGTCCGAGGCGGCGGCGACGTCGAAGGCGTCCTGTCCCGGGCGTAGTTTGAGCCGGAGGACCAGGCCGGTGTGGGTGGGCCGCAGCCGCAGGATGCGCGGCGCGCGGGATTCCGGTGCCGGGCGGTTGGTCATCCGGGCCAGCATGAGGCGCCAGCGCGAGGGCGGGACGGTGAGCCCGCAGGCCTCCATGACGGAGGCGTAGCGGACCAGGAGGCGTACGACAGCGAAGGTGACCCCGAAGGTCATCCAGTACCAGGCGGGACGCCGCCACCGCAGGAGACCCGCAGCGGCGACGACCACCAGCAGTAAGACCGTCGGCCACGTCATGGCTCAGGCCGCCTTCGAGCCCGTACCCGTGGTGGCCAGCGAGGTGACGGCGACCGCGCGGAAGGCGATGCCGTGCCGCTTCTGGCCGTTGAACTCGTTCTCCCACGGCCGGGCGACCAGCCCCGTGAGCGCGGCCGGGGTGCCCATGGTCAGGTCACCGGAGATTCCGGTCTCCGGGACGGTGACGGACAGGATCTCGACTTCGTCGTTGGCCGCGAACATCACGTCCACGGTCATCAGCTTCGCGCCGGTCTCGGCGTCGGTGGCGATCTCGCCGGTACGGCGGTCACACACCTTGGGCTGCGGGGTCTTGGCAACCATCACGGTCGCGGCGGAGGTGTCGACGGGGATCTGACGCACAGCAGAACGCTCCTCTACAGATGCTGAACTCCGTCACTCATGTACATGAGTGCCATGAAGAAGAGTGCACCACTCCTGTACATGAGTCAACCCGCCGCGACATCGAAGTCACGACGGGTTGCGGGAAGTTGAGCGAGCGTCAGTCGGCGGCAGGGATCCGGTACTCGAAAACGAACTGGTCAGCAGCCATGAGCGTGTCGCAGACCTCCACCACGACCCCGGCCGTCGTACGCGCCTCCCGGATCAGATGAACCACCGGCGCACCCGGACTCAACGCCAGCTCGGACGCTTCCACCTTCGAGGCCGGCCGCGCTTGCAGCGTCTCGACGAACTCCGCGAACTCATGCCCGTGGTCTTCAAGTCGGGCGTAGATGCCACCGCCGCCGGGGTTCTCAGCGAACAGCTCCGGGATGTCCTTGACGACGTCCCACGGGAGGTAGGAGGACGCGGTCTCAACCGGCGTGCCGTTGCGGAAATAGAGACGCCGCCGGGCAAGCACCTGAGTGCCGGCGGGGACACCGAGCCGCTGAGCGGCATCCGCGGGAGCCTCCATCGGGCCGATGTAGAGGACGCTCACCTTGGCCGTGGCGCCGGACTGCGCGGACTCCGCGAGGTACGCGGCCTTGCCACCCTGACGGAGCGAGCGCCGGAAGCGATCGGAGGAACGGTGCCGCACCGGCGGCCGGTCCTTCACGATCGATCCCTTGCCGTGCCGGGTCTCGACGAGCCCGCTTGCCCGCACCTCGACCATGGCCTTGCGGATCGTGCCGCCGGACACGCCGTAGCGGTCCACCAGCTCCGATTCACTGGGCACCATGTCACCGGGCTTGAGCACACCCGCCCGGATCTGCTGCACGATCTCGTCCGCGATCTGCACGTACCGAGGCCCGGACCTGCCCCCCTCTACCGCAGTTCCCATAGTCCTTCTCTGCCTCCTATGCTCCTGTACATGAGTCAACCACAGGAAGCAACGTCAACGCCCCTGCACTCCGTATCCGTAGCCGGAGTCGTCGTGCGCGAAGACGGCCGCCTCCTGGCAATCCGCCGAGCCGACAACGGCACCTGGGAACTCCCCGGCGGCGTACTCGAACTCAACGAAACCCCAGAGGCCGGCGTCGCCCGCGAAGTCTGGGAAGAGACCGGCATCCACGTCGAGGTCGACGAACTCACCGGCGTCTACAAGAACACCACCCGAGGCATCGTCGCCCTGGTCTTCCGCTGCAAGCCCTCCGGCGGCACCGAACGCACCTCAAGCGAGTCAACAGCCGTCTCCTGGCTCACACCCGCCGAGGTCAGCGACCGCATGGCCGAGGTCTACGCGATCAGACTCCTGGACGCCCTAGACGGGGCTGGCCCCCACGTACGAAGCCACGACGGTAAGCACCTCATCCCAGCGGGATAAGACTTTCCCTACTTCATCAAGCCCGCGCACGGCGCGGGCGCGCGCCGCCTCTACGGCGCGGCCCGCCTCCTGTCTTCGCCCCGGCTGGCCGCGCCCGGCGGCGCGCTCGGCGGCTGCGGGCATGAAGTGGGGAGAACCCCTCTGTGGCTGGGGCGGTCGACTCCACGGCTTTAGGCAGCCACTTTGGGGCGAGCCTCTAAGATCTTGGCCCCAACGTCGTGCTTTAACGGGCAGGTCCACAAACTGCCCGACTCGCCATCAGCTTACGGGGCCAAGATCACTCGCCCCAAAGCAGCTCCAGCCCAAAGCCGCTCCACCGACCGCGTGGGCAACCGCGCCCGTCATGCACTCCAGATACGGCGGGGCCTGGCTATCAGACCAGGCCCCGCCGTACCCTGAACTTGTTCCGTATCCCGTTGCCTAGCTAGATCGAGCGACCGGCAATCAGGACGTAGCACCCAGCTGTAACGATGGCAGTCGTTACAAGCAGGGACTTGAGGCGGGCGGTCCGGCCCTCGTCATCGATGGCGTACCGGATCGTCCGCCAAAACCCTTCAATCATCTTGAACATTTCATCCTCCGATTTCACTTTTCATGAACGAACGCCTCTACCCTTTACTGCCCCAGACAGCAAAAAGGCCCGACTTCACATTGCTGGTGAAAATTCACCGCAAAAGAAATCAGACCTCAAAAATGCGTCTTATAAAGTTGTTTTACTTAAGGAGAAACTCGACTGGCGGTCGAGCAATCCTCACAGTCGTCCACCGCGCCAACATAAAGAGATCTTCGAGCGTGCACCCCAGGACGGGAAGTCCTGACACGAGAGCAAAACCCTCGTGGGCTCACACTGAAGTTCACCCCGTAGGACACACTCCACGCAGCGCGAAGAGTAACCAATGGGACATACGCCCCATCTGGTGCGAGATGTTCACAGCAAGGAAAAGCCCGCCAGGAACAATCTAGCAGCGACCTGCCCTAAGGTAGGCCGCTGCCGATGGCACGTCAAGAGCCTTGCTGTGGCGACTACTTCGAGTGCTCGCTCACCGCCGCCAGGAGGTGACCGCGACTGGTTGCCACACGGACCACGTCTCGCAGCGCTCGGATCACTTCGGTCAGCATGAGCCGCAGCTCATCGGGGCCGGCATTCTGGTTGTCCAGGACTTCCGAGGTCCGGTCCAGAAGGTCGGTTGCCGTCCCGAGCTGTACCGCTTCGATGTTGTCCGCCAGGCGGGACATATAGCCGCCGCTCTCATCGGTGCTCAGGTAGCAGGGCTTGCCGTCCGGGCCCGACCACGGGAGGAGTCGCAGTTCGTTCTGCGGTGTCATCTGTGTGCCTGCCTTTCTTCGATCACGTGGTGGGTGCTGAAGACGGCGTCGACACGATCCCCAGGGAACACCAGTAGTGCCGCCTCAATGACTCGTCCGGCGTTGTCTGCCGCTACGCGAGTGATCGCGAGGACGGCCAAGGCTGTGTTGATCCGCAGGGTCGACGCCTCATCCGGTGTGGGGAGCCGAGCGGACACCGTCTCGTGCACCTCGGCCGGCGGAGGGTCCGGCACAGAGAAGCCAGCCTCCACCCGCGCTCCTGAGGAACGGCCGCCGAGCGCCGTGGTCGGTGTCAAGTCTCGCGGTACGTAGACGCGGGCCAGGCTGTGTGGGGACTCTCCCTCGTAGCTGAGTCGGAGGAATTCGGTCAGTGGGCTTCCGTCATCCACCTTCAGAAGCGCTGTCAGGTGCCCCTGCGCGGGCAGTGCCGTAGTGCGGACTGTCACGCGCAGGTCCACGTCTGCGGCAGTCCGAGGGTCCAGCGTGCCCCACCCACCGACGTACGTGATCTTGCGCAGAGGGTGGCGGACGAAGTTGCCCTTGCCGTGGATCTTCTCGACAAGCCCTTCTCCCTGGAGCACGGAGAGAGCGCTTCGCAGTGTCGCCGTGCTGACCTTGTACCGGTCGGCCAGGGCGGACTCAGACGGGAGCCGGTCACCGGGCCCGATGCGGCCGGTTGTGATCTGTCGTCTGAGGTCGTCGGCGACGACGAGGCGGCGAGACGTCATGGACTGCGTCACCGCCTTCTCGTCATCCGCACGGCGACGAGCCGGGTCCGCCCGTTGATGGTCAGCAGCTCTCCCGACTCGAACAGGAGTTGCTTCGCACCCTGGGGCAACTGGAAGAGGTCGCTTACCCGGCATGCTCGACCGCCGACTTGGATGATGTCGCCGCGCAGAACTGTGGCGGCCGTGATCTCGACGTTGGATACCAGCGGGCCCCCGGGCGCCCAGTTGCTCACCGCTTCACCGCCGGTCGCGTGGAGTGGCCCGGCCCGGGGTGGCAGGGGCAGACGCACGTCTCGTAGATCACCGGCAGGTCAACCGGCGCAAGGGACGGCGACGCTTCCGCACAGGCTGTGTGAGTGCCGACCCGGCATGCGGTCGACCGGTAGGCAGCAGCCGCGGTTTCCGAAACTTGGAGGCGTTGACGAGGAGGCATCAGCGAACACCTGCCAGAGCCGAGAACGCCTCAGCCGACAGTCGCGGCGCCACGACCACCGAGCGCTGGCGTACACGCTGCCGCTCCCAGGCCAGCACGTACGGACGGACGAGCACGTTGTCCTCGCCCAGGAGCAGGTGAAGGCGGTCAGCGGTGTCCGGCATCCATTCCGGGACAGCCGGCGGTTCTACGGCGAGCGCTGGAGGCGTCGCCGCAGCCGTCCGGGACGGCGTTAAGGCTCGGCGGTGCCTGCCCTTGGGAAAGTACCGCGCTCTGGCGAGCGAGACGGCACGGCGGATACGGTTGAGCACGCTGCTCAGCTCCTATCGCTGATAGCTCGGTCCCCCGACATCGCCCGTCGTGGGGGCCGCTTTGCGTACGACCGCCCAGAGAGTGCGGCCGTTCAAGCTGGTGGCGTGAAGCCCGAATCGATCGGCCTCCGCCAGGACTTCCAGGACCTCCCGCCATGACTCGGCGGAGAGCGATTCGGGCACCTCCGCCTCGACCGACATGCACCGGTCGCGCTCTTCCACGCGTGTGGTGAGCCCGACCGCCGATAACCGGGCGGCGATGGCATCCGCGCTCACTCGCGAAGCGGGCACAGGGGAGCCTCCGTCACTCGGCGATCACTTTGAGTGAAGCTAGTTAACCAGATTAGAGCTAGTGGACTAGATTTTCCATATGCCTGAGCAGCCGCCTTATCTCCGCATCGCCGACGAGCTACGGCAGCGGATCGCGGAGCACGTGTGGGAGCCGGGGGACCGGCTCCCCTCCCGCGCGCAGATCGGCCAGGAGTGCGGCGTAGGCGAGAACGTCGTCCGCAGGGCTCAAGAGCTGCTGATCTCGCAAGGCGTGTTGGAGGGCCGAGCCGGCTCGGGCACCTACGTCGCCGAGCCCCGGCAACGCGTGCGCGTCGTGCGGTCGTCGGCGCGCGAGCAGCCCGAAGGGTCTCCGTTCCGGGCGGACATGAAGGCCGTCGGCAGGCAGGGCGACTGGGAGAGCAGGACCGACGCCAAGGTGCCGGCCCCGGCGGAGATCGCCGCCCGACTCGGGATCGCCGAGGGCGAGCTGTGCGTCCGGACCGCATACGAGTTCCTGGCCGACGGCAGGCCCGTGCAGCTCTCGACCAGTTGGGAGCCGTACGACCTCACCGCCGGCACTCTCGTCGTCCTCCCCGAAGGAGGACCGCACGCCGGTGCAGGCGTTGTGAATCGGATGGCCGCCATCGGGATCACTGTCAGCCATGCCGTGGAGCAGCCCGAGCCCAGGCAGGCGACCGCCGAGGAGGCGTCGCTACTCGGCATCCAGAAGGCCGCACTCGTCACGCACATCCGACGGACGTACTACAGCGACCAGGGACGGCCCGTCGAGACGGCGGACATCGTGGTGCCCGCCGCGCACTGCGAGATCGTGTACGAGATTCCGATCAGCCGGGCGTAGGCGACCAGGCGGCAAGGCCCCTCAGGGCATGCCCCAGCCGTGCCCCTTCCGTGCCCGATCGGCCGGGAAGTCGCGGGGAACTGCGGTATTCGGCGGGTAGCGCGCACGGCGACGACCCCCGACCGTAACGCCTGGTCAGGGGCCGTCAATCACTGCGGTGGGTGTGGGATTTGAACCCACGGTGACTCGCGCCACGACGGTTTTCAAGGCCGCCGCACGAGCAACGGCCAAACCGTCTGTGACCTGCTACTTCCCCTGACTTGCCCGGCTCCTGGGCACGCTCTTGGCCGGAGGATGGCCAAACGGCCGCACGCCGGGGGCCCTCACACACTCTCGCTCAGAAGATCGGCGATGCCCCGCTCCGACCAGTGGCCTTCCGCGCCAGGGCAGGCCGCGACGTAGGAAGCGACCGCTTCCACGTCCCACGCGCCGGCGGACAACAGCCCTGATGCCAGGAAGCGCACGTAGGCGGGAGACGGGGGCACCCACTGCACGTCATCCATGCTCCATGGGGCCGTGAAGGTCAGAACGGGCATGTCGTCAACCTGTCCAGCGCACACGAGCGTTTCGTAGCGGCCCTCACCCAACACGGCACGCCCCTGCGTCAGCGCGTCGACCAGGTCAATATCTGCGCCTGGCTCCCGGTACATCTCCTGAGCCGCGATGTCGGCGAACTGCTGGACAGTCACTAGGTGCGCCCTGGCAAGCACGCGCCCGGTCGCGTGCGGATCGTAGAAGGCCCTGCCACCACCCCACACAGGCGACTCGGTCGCGAAGTACATCGCGCCGGTGAGTTCCACGGGGATGGACCGAGTCGGCATTGCCGGATTGCGGCACCCCGGGTACTCCTTCGCTGCCCCTGGAGGCCGACCACCCTGAATGTAGGTGGCGAGCCGGTCCAGGTGCATGTTCGAGCCGTAGGACGTGTACCAGACCCGCGCAGGGCGGCGGTTAGGCGGAAGCGTCGAGTCGATACTTCGCAGGGCCTTCACTCTTGCTTGCTCCTGTGGGACGCGCTCACTCTGCCGAAACGTCGTACCTGATGACATGACGGTCTCCCGGAAGGATCGTGATCATTACTCGTAGGGGCCGGTCGTTCTCGTCGTAGCCCGTACGCATGTGCACGGCCACGGGAGTGGCAGAGGGCAGAGACAGCTTCTCGATCTCCCCGCGCGTCGGCATCCGCACGGTGATCTCGTCGCGATAGCGAGCCTGAACAAGGCCAACGCTGGCCAGCACGCCGCCGGGCGCCGACACGTCCTCCGGCAACATGAGCGGCGTGCCCCGAACCAGTTCTTCAGGGAAGTAAGAGTCAGCCAGGGCGTACGGGTCTTGGTCGACTATGCGGACTCGCTCCCTGACAACGGTCAGCGCGGTCTCGGCGTCGAGTTGGAGACGTTCCGCGACTTCAGCCGGCGGGCGCCGGATGGACACACGGACTTCCTGGCGGGGCTGGCGACCACTTTCAGCCACAATGCTGGCCCACTGGTCGCCGTTGTCATCTGACTTGTGTCGGGCTCGCGACTCCAGCACCGACCAGTCCCAGACCGCTGGCGTCAAACTACGACGAACGAAGCTACCCCGCCCCTGACCAGCGATGATGAGCCCTTCTTCGGTCAGGCGCCGCAGAGCCAACCGGACGGTGTTGCGACTCGCCTCGTATCGCTCCACCAGCTCAAACTCCGTCGGGAGCTGCTCACCGGCCTCAAGCTCCCCCCGCTCGATCTGTCCCCGCAGGTCATCCGCAATTCGGTGGTACCTCGGGCGCTGCTCCCGCACGGTGCCTCCCTGCTAGTTGGCTGACTTGTGCCAACAACATACGCCCTTTGCCTTGACGAGCCCAACGACTCGGGGCAAGCTCAGGGCATCGGTTGTTGGTACAACACCACCAACACCGTTGAGTCAGTCTTTATGCCGGGCAGGGTAGCTGCGGCGCGCTGTAGGGCGCCGTAAGGCTCTGAACTGGTCGTTCATTGACAACTGAATGGGGATCACGCCGCCTCTCCTCGGCCAAGTAGGCGGCCACACGGGATCTCCGTGTGAGGTACAGCGCGATTCGACTTCTCCGCAGCCCCCGCTGCGGCCGGTTGCCTCCGTTGCACGTCTCGCACGTGCAACGCCGAGGGGAGCCGGATTCCCCGACTTCAACGGCGCGCGCCCCCGGAGGTGCAACTCCGGGGGCGCTGTTCGGGCCGTTTCACCTGCTAGGGAGACCACGACCCATGAACCACATCGTCACTGTTCAGGACGCTGTTACCGCGTTCGCCGACTTCATGGAGCCGACGAAGGCGGAGCTGGACGCGATCGAGCAGGAGATGCCCGTCATCCTGGCGGACGTCGACCTGCTCGACGCGCACATTGCCACCCTCGACCGCACACCGACCGAGCTGGACGACCGCCGCATCCGCCGGGCCCGCCGCCGCGCACTGGCCGCCCGCGTCGCGCTGGTCAACCGTGAGGCTGACACGAGCCTTTCCGGGGGTGCCGCGTGAGCACCACCGAGAAGAACCTGACCGCCGCGCACGCCGAGGTGAAGGCCGAGATCGCGCGGACGGACACCAAGACGGCACTGCTGCTGGCGTTCGTCGGCGCGGTGCTCGCCGGTACCTGGACGGTCGCACGGGACCTGCCGCTGAACTGGCCCGCCCGGATCGCGGGCGGTATCGGTCTGGCGCTGTTGGTCGCTGCGGCCGGTCTGCTGTTGCGCTCGGTGCGCCCGAACCTGAGCGGCCGGCACGGCTTCCCGCTGTGGGCCACCCTCACCCCCGGTCAGATCACCGGAGTCGTCACCGGGAACCTGGCCGCCGACATCGCCGGACTGTCCCGGCTCGCGGTCGCCAAGTTCACCTGCCTGCGCCGCGCGGTCGACCTCACCATGACCGGCGGCGCCCTGCTCATCCTCGCGGCCCTGCTCACGGCAGGGAGTGCGGCATGAACCTTCACCGCAAGGGACGCGCCGCCCTGGTGCTCGCCCTGGTCGCCGTGGTCGGCATGGCGTTCCGTGTCTCGTGGAACGCGCTGCGGGACATCGCCGGCGCCGTCGGCGCGGACGACACGGCGGCGACGCTGTACCCGTTCGTGGTCGACGGCCTCATGGCGCTCGCCCTGATCGCCACCCTCGTCCTCGCCGACGACGCCCGACGGTTCGCCCTGCGGGTCCTGGGCGCCTACACGATCGCTTCCCTGGTCCTCAACTACGTGCACGGACTGGTCCCGGAGCTGCACGACCACACGGTCGACTGGGGTCGACTGGCCGACTGGGACCCGGCGAACTGGGCCCTGGTCCTGCTCGCCACGTCCCTGCCGGTCGGCTCGATCTACTTCGGTTCCGACCTCGTGGCCAAGGTGCTGCACCACCGCCCCGCCCCGATCACGACCGTGAGCACGAATGCGGAGGAATCGGCCGAGACCGATACGAAACGGTCTACGGCTGACCTCACGGTATCGACCCCCGCGCCGATCACCCCGAACGTGACCGTGCTGCCCCGGCCGGTGGCCGTCGGCTTCCTGAAGTCGACGCTCCCGGCCAAGCCGCTCCCCTCGATCGCACCGGCCCCCGCCGCGCCGATCGAGTCGCGCGCGGTGGCCGCTGAGTCGACCCGCCCGCGCCGTGCCACGGGCCGTGTCCCGGCGGTGGCGAAGTCGACCCGGCCCAAGCGCACGCCGGAAGAGTTGCTCGCCGAGGCGCGCACGGCGACGGCCGATTGGCCGGACGCGAAGGTGACCGCCGAGGGCATCCGCCGGACGGTGCGCACGTCGCCGGTCAACGCCCGCTCCCTGCGGGACACCCTGCTCGCCGAACGCGCCGCTACGGCGGCTGAGGCCGCGTAATGGCGGCGCTGCCGGTGTTCCGGTGGCGCCTGGCCCCGGACGGCTACGCCACCCGCCGCCAACTCAGGGCGCGCGGTCTGCGGCCCGGCGGTCAGTGCGTGGCCGCGACGGTCGAACGGCCGCGCCGCCGCCGGGAACCGCTGGTCGCCTACCTCTACCGCGTAGACCTGGCCAAGCCCGTACGGCCCATGACTCCGGGCCGGTGGGCGGCTCTGGACAAGGCGAACGCTGCCCGCCGCATCTGCCCTGCCTGCCGGCGGGACGCCGGGTACATCATCCCCGCGTCGCTCGGGACGTGCGTGCCCTGTGCCTACCCCGATCCCTGCGACTCTCCGAGGAGCGTCTGACCATGCGCAACGCCGACATCCGTCGTCTGGATCGCGCGATCCAGTCGACGGAGAAGAAGTTGGAAGCTGTCCGCCGTGGTGAGTGGTGGCCGCTGACCGGCAGTGAGCGCCGGGCGATGGCCCGGGCCCTGGCCGTCGGCGGCTACAAGGTCGCCCGGGGCCGCAGCGCCGGCCGTGAGGAACGCCGGATGGACGTCACCGGCAACAGCGCCGAGACGCGGCTGAACGCGGAACTGACCGCCCTCCACGCCGAACGGCAGCGCCTCACGACCGAGGCCGCCCGCACCAAGGCGGCCAAGAAGTCGTCGGGATGGTGGTGACCATGGCCGCTCGGGAGACGCCTCCGGGCGAGTGCCCGCAGTGCTGGCAGCACGCCCACGACCGGCGCGCACACCGCCACCTGAAGCCGCGCGAGGACTGCCCGCAGTGCGTTGACCACATGGTCAACGGCTGCCCCTACCTCGTGCCCAAGAAGTCGAAGGGCTGGTGGTGACCATGCCGCGCACCCCCGTCCTGATCTCGCACTTTCACTGCCCGGACTGCGGACCGCTGGTGTTCGGCACGACCCGGGCCATCTGCGGTCAGATCATCCCCGCCCCGGTCACCGGCAACGGGCCCGAGCGCAGGTGCCCGGCCTGCAAGGCCGCGCGGCGCGCTCACCAGGCCAGCCACCGCCGCTGACCCGCACGCTCTGCTGTCCCGGGGTGGCCGCTCTTTCCACGGACCCGGCCACCCCGGCTTCCCTCACTCCCGCCCCCGCTGGGGGCAGTCAGGAGCACTCCCAGCATGTCTGAGAACGTCGTTCACCTCCACAAGCCCACCGACCCCCCGACCGACGACACCGCCCCCACCGTCCTCACCGTCGTCCCGGACGGGCCGCCCGCCCGACCGGTGCCGCTGTGGGTCCGCTCCGGCCGCGCCATCAAGACCGGCGTCACCCACGAGACGACGCGGGCCACGGTCCGCGCGGCGGCCCGGCACAGCCTCTACACCCTCAACGGCGGCCGGATCGTGGCCCGCCGGGCGTGGGACGGCCGTACCGGCTCCCGGTACGAGCGGATGATCCGGGCAGCGGAAGCCGCGGGGAACCTGGAAGCGGCCGAGGAGTGGGAGGAGCGGTTGCAGCGCTTCCGCGCCGCCCGCCACCACCGCCGCATGGACCTCCTGCACTCCCCGGTCGACGCCGCGAAGGGTGTGGCCGTCGGCGCCGGAATGAGCATCGGTGCCCTGGTCGCCCTCGGCGTCGTGATGGCCATCAACACCGGCCAGGTCGGGGACGTCATCACCCCCCTGTCGGCGACGGTCGACTTCATCGCCCTGCTGATCCGGATCGTGCAGATCGTCTGGGGTCCGGCGCTCACGATCGGCCCGTTCCTGGCCCTGCTCGCCCTGTGGTCCGTGGGCCGCAAGCAGCAAGCCGCCCCCGTGTGGGCCCTGCCCGCCAACGCCCGGTCGGGTGAGGGGGAGCCGATCACCCCGTCCATCGTGGTCAAGGCCCTGCGCGACCTCGGTGTCACGACGCTGCGCAACGCCATCAAGGAGATGGGCGACGCCGGCGCGTCCATGCTGTCGCCGATCACTATCGCCGGATGCGGTGTTGAGGTCGACGTGACCCTTCCCTCCGGGGTGTCGACCGATGAGGTGCAGAACCGGCGCAAGAAGCTCGCGGAGAACCTGACCCGGCATGAGCACGAGGTGTTCATCATGATTCCGGAGGCGGCGCGGACGGTGCGGCTGTGGATCGCCGACTCGGGGGCGCTGGACGAGCCGATCGGCCCGTCTCCGCTGGTCACGGACGAGACGATGACCGCCGACTACAAGAAGGGGAAGGCCCCGTGGGGCCGGAACCTGCGCGGGGATGCTGCGGAGCTGAGTGTGTATCAGCGTCACCTGCTCATCACCGGCCGCTCCAACCAGGGCAAGACCGCCGCGCTGCGGGCGCTCGCCCTGTGGCTGTCGCTGGACCGCTCCGTGCAGTTCTGGATCGCCGACCTCAAGGGCGTGGGCGACTGGTCCATGTTCGACGGCATCGCGGAGGTCCTGATCGAGGGCCCGTCCGACGACCACGTGATCCAGGCGACCGAGATGGTCGAGGACGCGGTCGAGGAGATGAACCGGCGGATCGAGGAACGCCGTACCGACCCGACCGCGACGTTCCCCCCGCTCATCGTCAACGTGGACGAAGCGCAGGTGGCGTTCATGTGCCCCGTCAAGGGCGAGGACGGACGCCCCTACGGCGGCGCCAAGGCCACCTCCCGCTACTTCATGGCCGTCCGCAAGATTCACAACCAGGGCCGCGCGGTCGACGTGCTGATGTGGCAGGGCACGCAGGACCCCACCGACCAGAACCTTCCCAAGCTCGTGCGCGAGGGCGCCCACACCCGCGCCTCCCTGGTCCTGGGCACCGAGACCCAGTCCCGGATGGCGCTGGGGGACAAGGCCGTGGACGACGGTGCCGCACCGCACCTGCTCCGGCAGGGCAAGGACAAGGGCACGCTCGTCGTCGCGTCCGACGGCATCGAGATGCCGTCGGGCCAGTCCTCCATCACCGTGCGAACCCACTTCATCGATGAGGACCCGGCCAAGGAGGTCGCCGCCCGGGCCAAGGCTCTGCGCGACGGTGTCACCACCCTGCGCGTGGTCGACCAGACCGAGGAGCGTGACGCGCTCGCCGACGTCGCATCCGTGATCGGTGACGCGGCCCGGCTGCGGACCAACGAGGTGCTCAAGCGGCTGCATTCCCTGGCCCCGAAGGTCTACGGCGACCAGTGGACCAACGACCGGCTCAAGAGCCTGCTGGAGGAGTACGGCGAGGAGCCGAAGAAGTCGCACGGCGTCATGGTCGTCCACCGCGATCACGTCCTGCGGGCGCTCTCCAACCGCTTCGAGAACGGTTCCGCTTCCGCCTCCGAATAGCGGGGAGGAACGACCGTCCGGCCCGGGGAGGCGGGGAGAACTCCCCAACCCCCTCCCCGGGCCACCTCCCCCGCGTTGATCAGCGAAAACACCGTTTCGGGGAGGCGGGGAGCCTGCCTGCTCAGACCCCCGAAACCCCCTCTACACGGCACCCCGAAGGGTGTGCCCCTGCCTCCCCCACCAAGCACCGGAAGGGATTCCGCATGTACCCCGACCACACCCCACACGCGCCCGCCCAACGGGCCGTAGAGATCCACCAGCCCACCCCATACCCGCCCGCCCTGGCCGTGCCGGCACCGGTCGTGCCGGTACAGCCGAACACCGTTCCGGCGGTCGCGAGCATCGTCCTCCCGGACGGCCGCGTCGTCACCGGCTACGCCATCGAGCCCTCACGCCCGGAACCGATCGCCGCCAAGCCGGCCGTGTCCCGCACTGCCGTGAACGTCGCCCTCGGGGGCGTCGGGTTCCTCGCGGTGTGCGGCGGGCTGATCCTGCTCACCTCGTTCATCGCCGCACTCACCGCGTTCATCACCCAACTGATCACCCTGGCCGCCGTGATCTTCGGCGGATGGATCGCCGTACAGATCTTCAGCGCGAGCGGCCACCAGGGCGGCACCACCGTGAACATCCGCAAGGCCGTGATCAAGCGGAACAAGTTCTACAGCTAGCTACGCCAAGGGCGGCCCCCTCATCTCGCCAAAGATCCGAGGCCGCCCTTGCCAGCCAGAACCCATCAAGGAACTGGAGATACCCCAGCATGACGCAACCCACGCTCTACCCGCAGCACACGGCGCTGAGTCTCGCAGCGTCCGGCGTGCCCGTACTGCCCCTGCGCCGGGGCAAGGTCCCCTTCGGCAACTGCCCCACGTGCGCGGACAACGCGTGCGGCGGCCGGCCGAACATGAAAACCCCGGGCCCGTGCCGCTGCCCGGCCCCCTGCCACGGGTGGGCCGCTGCCACCACCGACCCGGCAGTCATCGTCTCCCCGGCGTGGACGGCGGCATGGCGGCAGGCGGTGTGTGTCGCCTACCACCCCGGCGGCGCCGGACTGACCGTCCTCGATCTGGACGACGCGGACGCCATCACGTGGGCCCGCACCGCCCTGCCCGCCACGCGTACCGTGCCGACGACGCGCGGCGAACATTGGATCTACCGGGGCGCCATGCGCTCCGTCAACGCGGTCCGTCCCGGGGTCGACATCAAGTCGACCATGGCATACGCCCGTTGGCTTGGACACGGCACCGGCACCATGGCCGCTCTCCCGGACGCTGTGCGCGCCCTGGCAGTAAAGGAGCCGTCCCGGCCCCAAAGGGCGCCACGGACGCTCTCAGGGCTGCTGTCGGGCGGTCAGGGGGAGTGCCCGCACCGCACCCCCGCGTTCCTGGAACGGGGCGTCGCCATGGCGGAACAGCGCATCACGGAGGCGGCCGGCGCGGTGCACGCGACCGTGTACCGGACGTTCCTCGCGGTGCTGTCCCGGCATGGCCGGTGCGGCTGCCTCACCGACACCCACGTCGCGCGGCTGTTCACCGCCGCGCAGAGCAAGGGCGAGACGGCCCGGCACTGCACGGACGCGTGGACCAACGCCCGCACCACGTTGGGACTGTGACCATGTCCGACGACGAGAAGAACCCCGCCCGCGAGATCATCACCGACTACGCGCAAGCGCACTTCCGGTACTTCCGCACCGCCGACGGCACCGTGTACGCTCAGCGCAACGGCCACCCCGTGGCGCGGCCTATCCGCTCCCAGGGCACCACCGGGAGCCACCGGCAGGAACTCATGGTCGGCCTCTTCCGCGACGGGCACGGCGTCTTCAACGGCACCGCCCTCAAAGAGTCGCTGGACCTCATCGAGGCCCTTGCCCTGACCGAGGACGTACAGCCGGTCCACATCCGCGTCGCCCCCGGCTACGACGGGGCAACGTGGCTCGACCTGGGACGCGCCGACGGGCAGTCCGTTCGCATCCACCCCACCGGGTGGGACATCGCCATCCCCGACCCGCGTGAGGTGTGCTGGCGGCGTACTCAGCTCACGGGGGAACTGCCCTTGCCGGCCAAGGACACCGACGGCAAGGGCATCGATCTCTTACTCAGGCTGTGCAACTTCGCCACCGCCGAGACCGAGTGCCTGGCCATCGCGTGGCTGATCGGCTGTCTCGGGCCGTCCGTGCCCGTGCCTGCCCCGTTCCTCACCGGTCCGCAGGGCGCCGGCAAGTCCACCGGCGGGCGGATGCTCGTGCGGATCATCGAGGGCATGACCGGGGACCTGCGCCGGGCCCCCAAGGATGAGGAGAACCTGATCGCGGCCGTGGCCGCCGGTTGGGTCACCGCGCTGGACAACCTCTCCCACATGACCCCGGACCTGTCCGATGCGATGTGCTGCATCGTCACCGGCGCGGAGAGCGTCAAGCGCGCTCTGTTCACCGACGGGGACGTGTTCCGCGCCCGCTACCGCCGGCCCCTGCTCCTGACCGGGATCGACGTGGGCGTCATTCGGCCCGACCTCGCCGAACGGCTCCTGCCGCTCCGTCTGGAAAGGCCGAAGGTCCGGCGTACCGAGGCGGAGCTGTGGGGGGAGTACGCGGAGGTGCTGCCCGTGGTCCTCGGGTCGCTCCTGGATCTCACGGTCAAGGTTCGCGCTGCTGAGGCGGAGACACCGACCGACCTGCGCATGGCGGACTTCGCGCACCTGTGCGCACAGCTCGACGCGGCAACCGGATTCGGAGCACTGACCGCTTACCGGGCCAGCCTGGACGACCTGAACGACGACGTGATCGAGGGCGACCTGTTGGCACAGACAGTCCTCCGGCACGCCGACACCCTTGAGCCGGGCGCAGACCAGCGGATGACCTCCACGGAGTGGCTGCACTGCCTCAGTCAGCTCTACACCGGCGATGACTTCCGTCCCCTGCCCAAGGGGTGGCCGACCACCGGCAAGGTGCTCTCCGACCGCCTCAAGCGTCTTCAGCCCACCCTCGCCGCCCGTGGCGTCGTCATCGACTCGGGCCGCACCATGGAGGGCCGCTACCTCGAAATGACCCGCCTTCAAGCGCCGCCGTCTCACGAAGCAAAGCGGATGTTCTGACCGCCCCGGACCCGGACAAGCAAGAGGAGCACCACCGGGCAGGCGTGCTCCTCTTGTTGTTCGGCGGCGGCGCCGCCCTGCGATGGTCGCGCCGCGAAGCGGCTCCTTCTTGACGCGCTGAACCGCACAACAGCACCACAGACGCTCCCCCTTTTTCCTAAGAGGGGAAACGCTGCGTCATCTGCGTCATGCAGGCGGAAAAACGGCCCCCGACCTGCGGCGACAGCCATGACGCAGACGGCCGCACCTGCGTCATCCTGCGTCATCTGCGTCATGGAATGGCGCAGCCCATGACGCACCTATGACGCACCCCTAAACCCCTGCGTCATGCCAAGACGCAGGTCAGAAGTGCGCATGACGCTGATGACGCAATGACGCAGAAATCCGAACTTAGGACACACGCGCCCGGACCCAAGACCAGCGAGGAGTAGCAACCATGGCCCGCCCCAAGATGCTCAAGCTCCCCGAAGTCCTCGAAGAGATCGAGATGAGCCGCGCCGCGTTCTACCGCATGCGCGCCCGCGGCAAGGCCCCCAAGCTCATCAAGCTCCCCAACGGACAGCTCCGCTGTCGACGCAGCGACCTGGACGCCTGGTGGGCCACGCACGAGATCGCAGCCTGATCCATGACCGCGCCGATGGGGTCCCGCTGCGGCGGGGCCCCATCTCCATAAGGGAGCACAATGCACAGCTACGACGTGCGCATTTGGAACATCCGCAAGCGCTCAAGCAAGGCCGCCCCCTTCCAGCTCCGTTGGCTGGTCGCCGGCAGCGAGTTTCATGAGAAGTTTGCGACCAAGACCCTTGCGGATGCCCGCCGTGCGGAGCTGCTGACCGCGACCCGTAAGGGCGAGCCGTTCGACATGGAGACCGGTCTCCCTGTCTCGGAGGTGCGCGAGCGCAACCGCACGAGCTGGTACGTCCACGCCCGTGCGCACGCCGCGCGGAAGTGGCCGACTGCGGCGGCGAAGCACCGGGCGAGCATCGCGGAGAGCCTGACTGTCGCCACCATGGCGCTGTGCCCGGCAGGAAAGGGGCGCCCTGCGGACGACGTGTTGCGCCGCGCGCTCTATCAGTGGGCCTTCAACGCCGGACGGCACGACCAGGAGCCCCCGGAGGTTGAGGCCAAGGCGCTGGCGTGGGTGGAGCGCAACGCACCGGCCGTGGTCGACCTGGACAGTGCAAAGCGGGTGCGTACGGTGCTGGAGCACCTGGCCAAGCGTCAGGACGGGAAGCCGGCCGCCGCGAACACGTTCCGGCGTCGCCGCGCGGTGCTGAGCAACTGCCTGCGCCTGGCCGTCGAACACGAGCTGTTGCCCGGCAACCCCCTGCACCGCGTTCACTGGGAGACGCCCAAGGCAGTTGAGGAACTGGACGTGCGCAGTGTCGCCACGCCCGCTCAGGCACGGGCCCTGCTGGATGCGGTCCGTGCTCAGGGTCCCCGAGGTGCCCACCTGGTCGCGTTCTTCGCATGTATCTACTACGCCGCCATGCGACCCGAGGAAGTGTCCATGCTGAGCGCCGACCAGTGCGATCTCCCAACCGAGGGGTGGGGGCGACTCCTGCTCTCCGGTGCCCGCCCGCAGGTGGGCTCCGCGTGGACGGACGATGGCAAGCCCTACGAGGAGCGTCAGTTGAAGCACCGGGCTCGCCGCGCGGTCCGGCCGGTGCCCATTCCTCCGGTACTGGTCGCGATCTTGCGCGCTCACCTCGACGCGTTCGGCACCACGGACGAGGGCCGACTGTTCAGCGCCGTACGCGGTGGGCCGATCCGATCGCAGGAGTACGGCGCGGTGTGGAAGGAAGCTCGCAGAAAGGCGCTCACAGCCGCGCAGGTGGCCTCTCCACTGGCCGCCATCCCGTACGACCTGCGGCACGCGTGCGTGTCGTTCTGGCTTCGCTCCGGGGTGAGCCTTGCCGAGACCGCCCGACGTGCCGGACAGAGCGTCGCCGTACTCCAGCGCTACTACGCCAAGGTGCTGGACGGGGAGGAAGCCAAGATGAACGCCCTGATCGAGCAGGGGTTGGCGGAGCACGAGGACGGGGCCGAGGGGTCCTGATTCCTGGCCGCAGGTTGGCCGCACGCGCTGGTCAGAAGTGGGAAACCGGCGAGTCAGGGTGAGACAAGGTCAAGCAGAAGGGGTGCAGCTCCGGAGAGCTGCACCCCTTCTGACCTGCTAGGTCTCTGACCTGCTGGCGGTGGGTGTGGGATTTGAACCCACGGTGACTTGCGCCACGACGGTTTTCAAGACCGTTCCCTTAGGCCGCTCGGGCAACCCACCCCGCGCCGGTCGTGATCGGCGGCGCGGGACCAGGGTAGCGGGTCGGCGCGAGGGTGGGTGGGTCAGTCGTCGCCGATCTTGGAGCCCAGGGTGAGTTCGGTGGTGCGCTCGTTGCCGCCGCGCTCGTAGGTGACCGTGACCTTGTCGCCGGGCTTGTGGGTCCAGATCTCGCCGATCAGGGTCGGGCCGCTGTCGATCACGCGGTCGTCGAGCTTGGTGATGACGTCGCCGGGCTTGAGGCCCGCGTCGTCGGCGGGGCCGCCCGGCTCGACCGGCTCGGAACCGCCCACGCCCTGCTCGGTGAGCTTGGCGCCGTTCGTCGTCTCCTCGAGGGAGACGGAGGCGCCGATCTTCGCGTACACCGGCTTGCCGGTCTTGATCAGCTGCTTGGCGACGAACTCGGCCTGGTTCACGGGGATGGCGAAGCCCAGGCCGATCGAGCCGGCCTGGCCGGTGCCGAAGCCGCCGTTGCTCGTGGACTGGATGGCCGAGTTGATGCCGATGACGTTGCCCTGTGCGTCGAGGAGGGGGCCGCCGGAGTTGCCCGGGTTGATCGACGCGTCGGTCTGCAGGGCGCTCATGTAGGACGCCTTGCTGCTGCCACTGCCGTCGCTGGAGGCCACGGGGCGGTTCTTGGCGCTGATGATGCCCGTGGTCACCGTGTCGGACAGCCCGAAGGGGGCGCCGATGGCGATCGTGGAGTCGCCGACGGCGACCTTGTCGGAGTCGCCGAGGGGCAGCGGCTTCAGGTCCGAGGGGGCGTTCTCCAGCTTGATGACCGCCACGTCGTAGCCCTGGGCGTGGCCGACCACCTCGGCGGCGTACTTCTTGCCGCTGGGGAAGGTCGCGCTGAGCTTGCCGCCGTCGACCGCCTCCGCCACCACGTGGTTGTTGGTGACGATGTGGCCCTGCTTGTCGAAGACGAACCCGGTGCCGGTGCCGCCCTCGCCGTTGCTGCCCTCCGCCTGGATAGTGACCGTGCTGGGCAGCGCCTTGGCGGCCACGCCGGCGACCGTGCCCGCCTCACGCTTGACGGAGCCGCCGGTGTCGGAGGCGGAGACCGTCGTGGAGCCGGACTCGTCGTTGTTCTTGGCCAGGGTGTAGCCGAGGCCGCCGCCCAGACCGCCCGCGACCAGCGCGGCGATCAGGAGCGCGGCGACCACGCCGCCACGGCCGCGGCCCGACTTCGGCGCGGGCGGCTGGTACGAGGAGCCCCAGCCGCCGCCGGAGCCGTCACCGCCTCCGCCGCCGTACGACGGGGTGCCCGGCGGCGGGGGCGGCGGCCAGGAGGCGTCGGGGGCGGAGTGCCCCTGGGGCGCGGCCGGGCCGTGGGCGGCATGTGAACCGTGGGAGGCGGCCGGGTCCTGCGGAGCGGCTTGGTGCGGGGCGCCGGTGGGAGCGGCGGCCTGGCCGAAGCCGTCGTGCGGTTGCGGTCCCGTGGGCGTCTGGGAGGGCGGCTGGTCCGGGCGTGGCTCGGCCGGCGGGGCGGAGGCTGCGGGAGATTCCATCGGCACGGGAGGCGCGGACGGGGCCGGGGGTACCGCGGTGCCCTCGTTCTCGGTGCTCACAGCTTCTCTCCTCGTTCCACGGCTGTTTGTCGGTCGCACTGGTCGCGCTCAGCCACGCTCACGCGCTGCTCCACGGTCCGGCGCGACGCAGATGTGCGGTGTTTTCGTATGCCAACAGCTTTTCCCACGGGCCGTCAGAGCACCATAAGCGGTTGCTGTGGGTCCACGATCGACCTTTATATGGGTCATCTCAGACTAAATGGACGTTCGGCCGATGGCTCCGATGGCACGTCTACCCGCCCACGGTGGCACCATGACGCGGTGACCCACGCACGACAGCACCGGATCCAGGTCGTCGCCCACCGGGGAGCCTCCGAGGAGGCGCCCGAGCACACGCTGGCCGCGTACCGGAAGGCGATCGAGGACGGGGCGGACGCCCTCGAGTGCGATGTGCGCCTGACCGCCGACGGTCATCTCGTCTGCGTTCACGACTGGCGCGTCAACCGTACGTCCAACGGTCGCGGCGCGGTGTCGGCGCTGGAGCTGGCCGATCTGGCCGCGCTGGACTTCGGCACCCGCAGGACCCGGGAGTTCTGGCGGACGCGCGACGAGCAGCCCGACTGGGAACACCGGCCCGAGGACCGGGAGGAGACCTCCGTCCTGACCCTGGAGCGGCTGCTCCAGCTGGTGTCCGACGCGGGGCGGCGGGTGGAGCTGGCCATCGAGACCAAGCACCCCACGCGCTGGGCGGGGCAGGTGGAGGAGCGGCTGCTGATACTCCTGAAGCGGTTCGGACTCGACGCCCCGGCCTCGGCCGCCGAGTCCCCGGTGCGTGTGATGAGTTTCTCGGCCCGCTCGCTGCACCGGGTGCGGGCCGCGTCGCCGACCCTGCCGACCGTCTACCTGATGCAGTTCGTCTCGCCCCGACTGCGGGACGGGCGGCTGCCCGCGGGTGTCCGGATCGCGGGCCCCTCGATCCGGATCGTGCGGAACCATCCCGCCTACATCGAACGCCTGAAGCGGGCCGGTCACCAAGTGCACGTGTGGACCGTGAACGAGACCGCGGACGTGGATCTCTGCGCCGACCTGGGCGTCGACGCCATCATCACCAACCGGCCACGCGCGGTACGTGACCACCTCGGTCACTGATCCGTCCGTAAACCTTGACCTGGCGGCCCTTCTCCCGCATTCTCCGGTCTCGGCCACACCGACGAAATCCAGCCACGCGGTTACGGGGAGTGCTCCGGCGCGTTCGGTACGTGTTCGACCGTGTCGAATGCGTCACTGGGCGGGGACCGGCCGGTTTCCGGTTCAGGCCAGAAGGGCATCCACACCGTGGCGTGGGGCGAAGGAGGTCTCGGGGGTGGCGTTGGTGGTGGCACAGGAGGTGCCCACGTCGTCGAGCATGGCCGTTCCCCATGGCCCTGCGGGCGTGGGGAAAGCAAGGCACCGGATGCGGGAGCAGTTGCGCAGCGGCGGTGTCGCGGAATCGGTCATCGACGACGCCGTACTGGTCCTTTCCGAACTCTTGAGCAACGCGTGCAAACACGGCCGTCCACTGGGCGACGCCCTGGCCGGTGACGGCGACGTGCGCGCCGCGTGGCAGGTGGACCCGGGCGGCCGGCTCGTCGTGGAGGTCACGGACGGCGGCGGACCGACCCGCCCGGCCCCGGCGACCCCTTCGGTCACCGCGCACGGCGGCCGCGGGCTGAACATCATCACCGCGCTCGCCGACGACTGGGGCGTACGGGACGACGCGCGCGGTGAGGTCACGGTGTGGGTCGTCGTCCACGACGACGTGCACGACCCGGACGCCGGGCACCGGCGCGACGACTTCGCCACCCGGATCACGGCACCGGCGGTGTCGGAGATCCCCGGACTGGACTTCGCGGACGCCTTCGAGGACCTGGGCTGACCGTTTCCAGGACCTGGGCTGACCGGGCGGGCTCGCGCACTCTGACGGGGCGGACCCGCGCACGCTCCCCCGGCGGACCCTGGCAAGCCGACCAGGCGGGCCGGCGCGCGGGGAAGCCCAGGGGCAGCGAAGGGAAACCGAGGGGAGACCCCGGGGCGAGTCGTCCACGGGAGGCCGGTTGTCCACAGGGTCCCGTCGGCCAGGTTGTGAACGGCTAGGCTCGCGCCGTACGAGATGAGCCGCAACCGGGAGACACCCACGATGGCCAAGAAGCGACCCCAGACGAAGGCCAAGCGCCCGCAGCCCACCGGCGCTGACGGGAACTTCCCGGTCGTCGGCGCCCGCGAGCCCTGCCCCTGCGGCAGCGGCCGCCGCTACAAGGCCTGCCACGGCCGGGCCGCCGCGCAGGCCACGACCGAGCTCGTGCAGCGCCCGTTCGAGGGGCTGCCCGGCGAGTGCGACTGGGTGGCCCTGCGCGAGCTGGTGCCGGCGGCCACGGTCGGGCTGACCCTGAAGGACGGCCTGCCCGACGGCGTTCCCTCCGTCACCCTGGCCACGGTGCTGCCGATGGCCTGGCCGGCCCTGCGCCGCGACGACGGCTCGGTCCTGCTCGGCCTGCAGAACGACACGGCGTCGGGCGACATCAGCCGCGACCTCGCCGACACCCTCCAGCGTGCGCTGACCGCCGAACCGGGTACTCCGGTGCAGGGCCGCCGCGCGCCGGCCGACGGCCCCCGGCTGCAGGACCTGCTCGCGCCCGAGGGGGCGTTCGAGCCGGCCGTGCACGAAGGCTTCGAGTTCTGGGTCCCGGACCCGGAGAACGCCACGCCGGAGGTGTCCGCCTCCCTGGAGCGTGCCAACGCCGCGGCCATCCCGACCGTCCGGCTCCAGGGCGTGGACGCCGCCTACTGGTGCGAGACGCCGGACAAGAACCACCTGCGCTGGGTCATGCCGCACGAGGAGGAGCGGCTTCTGGACGCTCTCGCCCGGCTGCACGCCGCGGGCCGGTCGTCTCTCGGCGAGGGCACCCGCCTGGTCGGCTCCTTCCGCGCGCACGGGCTCACCGTCCCGGTGTGGGACCTGCCGAGCGAGGTCACCGCGCAGGACATCGAGAAGCCGGCGGCCGAGTTCGCCGAGCGCCTCGCCGAGGCCCTGGCCACCGACGCCCCGCTCGCCCCCGACGAGCGCCGGGCACGCGGCGGCCTGACCAACCGACAGGTAACCCTCAGCTGACGCACAGCCGCGGGGACCGGCCCGGCTGACCGACCGGTCAGCCGGGGCTCCGCTCCGGGAACGCGTGACTCCGGTCACAACTCCCGGCGTAGACGGGCCAGTCGGTGACCGGAAAACAAGAGATCGAATTTGCTAACCGCCGATCTCTTGTTACCGTTCGAGTAGCCCGGTTGCTGGTGCATCCCCCGTCGCCAGCAACCGGGTCTTTCCATGCGCCCGGTCGCACACGCACCGCAGTCGTTCGTCAACTCGCCGTTTCCGCAGGTGAGTTGCCCGCGCCGACTCCGCCGCGCCCAGCCTCCCCACCGCTCCCGGCGCCTCCGTTGCCGCCACTGCTCCCGCCGCTCCCGCCGCTCCCGTCGAGCCCGTCGCCCCAGTCACGCTCGTCGCCCCCGTCGCCCCCGTCGCTGCGGTTGCTACCGGTACGCAGCAGCAGCGGCCCGTACCCGGCCCGCGCCGCGAACTCCGCGACCGCGGTGTACGCCGTCGGCCCGCCCCGGACGCGTTCCCTGGGCGTCTCGCAGGTGCCCGGTGCGTCCTCGGCGCCCACCGCGCAGCGCGTCCGCACGCTGCGCCCGTCGGGCCCCATGAAGCTCAGCACGGATTCGAGCGGGTCACCGGTCGCGTTGCGGTAGTAGGTCCGCGCCCAGGTCTCCGTCCCCTGCGTCACGACACAGGTCTGCGCCTCGACCCCCTCGGGCGAGGTGAGTTCTGGGCCACAGCGCACGGCGGTGGCCGGGCCGGGAGGCAGCGGCGAACGGGCGGCCGCGGCCGGGGCACGATCGGCTCCTGCGGGCGCCTTTCTGTCCCCGCCCTGCGAGAGGAGACGGACGGCCGGAGGCTTCTTCTCCGCCCCGTCACCCGGGGGCCCCGCGAACGCCACGGCGAACGGCAGCACGACCGCGCACACCACGACACCGACGAGCCCGTACAGACGGACTCGTCGGCGGTCCGGCCCGCCGCGGCGCGGCCCTGCACGGTCCGGCCCGGCGGCGCGGTGCGCCCTGGCGGCACGGTCCGGCCCGGCGGCACGGTGCGGCCCGGCGGCGCGGTGCTCCCCAGCATGAAGCGGCATGGGGCGGACGATAACGACCACAGGCGTGCGAGGACTTCCGCGCACGCCGGACACCCCTACAACTCGGGCGCGCTCACACCCGTACGAGTGAGGGCGTCGACCACGGCGTCCACCACGGCCTCCACGTCGGGCACCCAGGGTGAGGCGGAGCCGGGCAGCGGCGCCCGCTCCCAGCGGACGGTGCCTCCACCGGTCTCGGACGGGGGCAGCGCGAGATAGCCGCCCTCGCCGTGGAAGCGCAGTGAGCCGGGGACGAAGTCCTTGGCGTAGAGCAGCTCGCCCAGCTGCTCCATCGAGTACGGCTTGACCAGCAGCGACCAGCGGGTGGGCGAGGCGACGACCGGGCCGAGCCGCAGACCCGCGCGGTCGAGCGCGGCAAGGGCGTGGGCGGCCGGCAGGGCGGGCAGGGAGACAGCGCACGGGGCGATGCCCCCGGTGGCCAGGACGATCGGCGCGGTGGGGCGGTTGGTCCACCACCAGCGCACCATGCGCCCGTCGGTGGTGGCGGCGAGGAGGCCGGGGTCGAAGGGGTGCGCGCCGGGCACCGTGCACTCCGGGTCGGGGCAGCCGCAGCGCGATCGCGCCCGCGGGTCCGCCGCCACGCCCGGGAGTACGGGCCACTGCCATTGCGTCGCGTAGGTCAGGGCCGCGCCGATCAGCTCAGGCCGTCCGTCGTCGTGCTGGGACAAGAGCCTGCGTCGCCTTCCGAGGATCTCGCGCATGAGCGCTCGTTCCTTTCCGTTGCACGCCTGGCAACACCGTGGTCACATCACACCATGTGTCGATCTCTTCGCTGTGCGTAGCTGGTGGCGCATCACACCCCTGCCGAGAAGGACATCACTGCCAAGGGCAAGGGAAACCCCTGTGGGTCGAGCACTGACTGCGTCCGCGGCGGTTCCGTCCACACTGCGTCTATCAAAAGCATGGGCGTGGCGCAGGGGTGGCGAAGTCTGGCGTTTACCGTCCCGCGTATTTCTCTCCGCCTCCGCCACGGGAGGATGGGGCACGGTCGTCGGTGGATAGGACGCCCGGGTCCGCCGCCAGGTTCCAGGTGGCCCCCAACCACCCCTGGCCTTCTCCGAGTACGTACCCATCACGACCGCTGTGACGCTCCGTAAAGCACCCCCAGTCGACCGCAACAAGGCGTCCCCTGGGGCAGTTTCAAGCCAATTTCGCATTTCCGCAAGAGGTCGGGAAGGAGGTCACTCGCACCTCACGGACACCAGGAATCCCAGCAGGACAATGCTGGACATCTCCTTACGAGTGCGTGTACATGTGGAGACACTGCTGGCGGCGCAGAATGACATGGGGGTTTGCGATGCTTTTGAGCAGTAAGCGCCGGTCGGAAGGCCGGACGCCATGAACGCCCCGCACCCTGCGAAAGTGGCCGGAATCGATTCAACGGTTCCGTCCCCCGCACACACTGTCGCGTCCGCCGCCCCGGGCGTCTCCCCGGCCACCGCCCCGAACGCCACGGACGCCGCGGACGTCACGGCCGCGTCGGGAGCCCCCTGCGCCCCCGGCGCCCTGCTCCAGGACCGGCTGGCCGGCTGGGTGTCGGACCTGACGACCCTGCACGAGCTGACCGAGCGCCTGGTCCGTACGGACTCCCTCTCCGAAGGCCTCCAGGAAGTACTGCGCGCCGGAGCCGCCCTGGTGGGCGCCCGGCGCGGTCTCGTCGTCCTGGAACCGGCCGACGGACTCGGCCCGGACACCGCCGTCGGCCTCGGGCTGACCCGCGCCGACCTCGGCCATATGGAGACCGTCCCCCGAAGTGCCCTGTCCTACGGGCGGATTCTGGACGGACTGCCGGTCAGTACGGACGGGGTCGCCGAGCCCGACCTGTTCGCCGAGAAGAATCTCGACCCCCGCCACCGCGAGGTCGCCGCCCGCCTCGGCTACGCCGCCAGCTACGCGCTCCCCCTGTCCGCCGAGGACACCGGAGATGCCGGGGACGCCGGGGACGCCGTGACCACCGGGATCAACAGGTCCAACGGGGCCACCGGGGCCACCGGGACCAACAGGTCCACTGGGGCCACCGTGGCCAACACGCCCGCCGCGGCCACCGGCCGCCTGGGCGCCGCCGTATGGCTCTACGACGAGCCCGCCGAACCGGACGAGCGGCAACGCCATCTCGCCGGCCGCTACGCCCGGTACGCCGCCCAGCACCTGGCCCGCCTGCTGGAAGTCGAGCGCACGCGCGCGTGCATGGCGACGATGGCCGAGGAACTGCTGCCCTCCCGCCTGCCGCGGGTGCCCGGCGTGCAGATCGCCGCCCGGCACCGCACCGGTCCGCGCGGGGGCGGCGATTGGTACGACGCCCTGCCGCTGCCCGACGCCGCGCTCGGTCTCGCCGTCGGGTCCGTCACCGGGTCCGGACCCAGCGCGGTCGCCGCGATGGGCCGGCTGCGCGCCTCCCTGCGGGCGTACGCCGTGATGGAGGGCGAGGACCCCGTAGCCGTCCTGTCCGACCTGGAGCTGCTGCTGCGCCTCACCGAGCCCGCCCGCTCGGCCACCGCCCTCTTCGGCTACTGCGAGCCCGCGCTGCGCAGGATCACGCTGGCCGGCGCCGGGCACAGCCCGCCGCTGCTGATCGGGGAGCGGCGCACGGAGTTCGTCGAGACCTCCGTCTCCGCGCCGCTCGGCATGCTCGCCTGCTGGGAGGCGCCGAGCGTGGAGCTCCAGGCCGAACCCGGAGAGACGGTTCTGCTGTACACCGACGGACTGTTGCACCGAACCGGCGACCCGGCCGACCGGGCCTTCGCCCGGCTGCACGCGGCGGCGGCCGGCGTACCCCGGGCCGAGCGCCACGACCCGGACGCCGTCGTCCAGCACGTCCTGCGCACGGTGCTGCCCGACGGGAAGGCCGAGGCCGACTCCGAGGAGGACGTAGTCCTGCTGGCCGTCCGGTTCGAATAACGAGCCCGGACCGAATGACGGGCCCAGCCCTAATGACGAGCCCGGACCGAATGACGGACCCAACCCGAATGACGGGCCCAGCCCGAATGACGGACCCAGCCCGAGAGCCCGGCCAGAACAACGGTCCCGGCTGCTCCGAAACCCGCCCCACCCGCCCCACCCGCCCCCGATCCGATATCGGGCCGATCCGAATATCGGGCACTGACACCCCGCACGTCCCGCATAACGGACGGTAGCGCCTCCGTGTAACAGGCCCTTCGACCCTGGGCCCCCTTCCGTACGACCGTACGATGGGGGGTGGTCCAGTGCCGTATCAAGGAGGATGACCGTGGCGGAGGAGCTCACCTCGGAGAACCCGGAGAACCCGGAGATCTCGGAGAACCCGGAGAACCCGGAGAACCCGGAAGAGTCCGAAGAGCCGATCAAGCAGCGCAAGAACGGCCTGTACCCGGGCGTGTCCGACGAGCTTGCCGAGAACATGAAGTCCGGCTGGGCCGACACGGAGCTGCGCGACCTGGAGCCCGTCGCCCAGGCCGCCGAGACCGCCGCCCGCCGCGCCGCGCTGTCCGCCCGCTTCCCGGGCGAGCGCCTGGTGATCCCCGCGGGCAACCTGAAGACCCGCTCGAACGACACGGAGTACTCCTTCCGCGCCTCGGTCGAGTACGCCTACCTCACCGGCAACCAGACGGAGGACGGCGTCCTGGTCCTGGAGCCCAAGGGCGACGGCCACACCGCGACGATCTACCTCCTGCCGCGCTCCGACCGTGAGAACGGCGAGTTCTGGCTCGACGGCCAGGGCGAGCTGTGGGTCGGCCGCCGCCACTCCCTCACCGAGGCCGAGAAGCGCTACGGCATCCCCGCCTCCGACGTGCGCGAGCTGGCCGACAGCCTGCGCGAGGCCACCGGCCCGGTGCGCGTCGTGCGCGGCTTCGACGCCGGCATCGAGACGGCCCTGACCGACAAGGTCACCGCCGAGCGCGACGAGGAACTGCGTGTCTTCCTCTCCGAGGCCCGCCTGGTCAAGGACGAGTTCGAGATCGGTGAGCTGCAGAAGGCCGTCGACTCCACCGTGCGCGGCTTCGAGGACGTCGTGAAGGTCCTCGACAAGGCCGAGGCGACGAGTGAGCGCTACATCGAGGGCACCTTCTTCCTCCGCGCGCGCGTGGAGGGCAACGACGTCGGCTACGGCTCCATCTGCGCCGCAGGACCGCACGCCTGCACCCTGCACTGGGTACGCAACGACGGCCCGGTCCGCTCCGGCGACCTGCTGCTGCTCGACGCGGGCGTGGAGACGCACACGTACTACACCGCGGACGTGACGCGCACGCTGCCGATCAACGGCCGCTACAGCGAGCTGCAGAAGAAGATCTACGACGCCGTGTACGACGCCCAGGAGGCCGGGATCGCGGCGGTGAAGCCGGGCGCCAAGTACCGCGACTTCCACGACGCGTCCCAGCGCGTGCTGGCCGAGCGGCTCGTCGAGTGGGGCCTGGTCGAGGGCCCTGTCGAGCGGGTGCTGGAGCTGGGCCTGCAGCGCCGCTGGACGCTGCACGGCACCGGCCACATGCTCGGCATGGACGTCCACGACTGCGCCGCCGCGCGCGTGGAGTCGTACGTCGACGGCACGCTGGAGCCCGGCATGGTGCTCACCGTCGAGCCGGGCCTGTACTTCCAGGCCGACGACCTGACCGTGCCCGAGGAGTACCGGGGCATCGGCGTCCGCATCGAGGACGACATCCTCGTCACCGCGGACGGCAACCGGAACCTGTCCGCCGGGCTGCCGCGCCGGTCGGACGAGGTCGAGGAGTGGATGGCGGCGCTGAAGGGCTGATCCACGGTTCGATGGCCGGGTACCGCACGGGGTACCCGGCCATCGACGTGCCCAGGGGTTCGCGGAAAGGGTCCGCGGGAAGGCTCCCTGGGTTTTTCGACGCGCCCAGGCGCCCAGGGGGAGGCATTTTCGTGGACGTGGACGACTTCTGGTCCGGCATCGGTGTGGACCTGCATCTGGAGCCGGACGCCGGGCAGGGGCGCCGTTCCGGGCTCGAACGGGCGCTGCGGGACGCCGTACGGGACGGCAGGCTGGCTCCGGGGTCGCAGCTGCCGGCGACCCGACGGCTGGCCGACCAGCTAGGCGTCTCGCGGGGCACGGCGAAGGCGGCGTACGACCAGTTGGTCGCCGAGGGCTATCTGACAGCGCGGCAGGGCTCGGGCACCCGCGTGGCGCAGCTGCCCTCCGTCGACACGGAGCCGCCCGGGGGAGCGGCACGCGCGCGTGCGCCACGTTTCGACCTGCGGCCCGGCAGCCCGGACGTCGGCGCGTTCCCCGCGGCGGCCTGGCTGCGGGCACTGCGCCGCGCGGTAGCCACGGCGCCGCTGCCGGCGTACGACTACGGGGACCCACGCGGGCGCGTCGAGCTGCGTACGGCGCTGTCGGGCTACCTGGGCCGGGCACGCGGGGTGATCGCGCCGCCGGAGCGCATCGTGATCACCTCGGGCTATGTGCAGGGCCTCGCGCTCCTCACCCGCGTACTGGACGGCACCGAGGTGGCCATGGAGGACCCCGGGCTGCCCTTCCACCGTGAGGTCGTACGGCGGGCCGGCGGGAGCGTGCTGCCAGTGCGGGTCGACGAGCGGGGAGTTCGTGCCGACGACCTGGGGGACGCCGCTGCCGTGGTCGTCACGCCCGCGCACCAGTACCCGACGGGCGTGACACTGCATCCGGAGCGGCGGCGGGCGCTCACCGACTGGGCACGCGCGCGTGGTGGCCTGATCGTCGAGGACGACTACGACGGGGAGTTCCGCTACGACCGGCAGCCCGTCGGCGCGCTCCAGGGCATGGCGCCGGGTCACGTCGCCTATCTGGGCACCGTGTCCAAGACGCTCGGGCCCGCGCTGCGGCTGGGCTGGATGGTGCTGCCGCCCCACCTGGTCGACGCGGTCGCCGACGCCAAGCTGCACAGCGACCACCACACCGAGTCCCTCGGCCAGCTCGCACTCGCCGAACTGATCGGCACGCACGCCTACGACCGGCACGTACGCGCGTCCCGGCTGCGTTACCGGCGCCGGCGCGACCAACTCGTGGACCGGCTCGGCAGACGCCGGCGGGTGCACGGGATCGCGGCCGGGCTGCACGCGCTGGTGGAGGTCGACGACGAGGCCGAGGTCCTGGCGCGGGCGGAGACGGAGGGCCTCGCGGTCGGCCGACTCGGTGACCACTGGCAGTTCCCGTCCCCGGCCCCGTCATCGTCCCCGGCCCCGTCATCGTCATCGTCCCCGGGCGGGTCCGATCGGCCGCAGGGGCTGGTCGTGGGGTACGGGACGCCCCGGGAACGGGCGTACCCCGAGGCGCTGGAGGTGCTGGGGAGGGTGCTGGACGCGGCGCCGTGAGGCGGGCCGACGGGCGGTCGTGGACCCAAGGGTGAGCGGGAGCCTACGGGGACACCGGAGCCGAGGGCGACGGAGCCGAGGGCGACGGAGCCGAGGGCGACGGAGCCCACCGAGGTGCCGTCAGACCGCCAGCAGCGGAGTGCCCTCACGCCACTTGAGGATCTTGTCGAAGCTCACCACGGCCCCGGACCGGCCCGGCGTACTGCCGATGTGGACGTGGTCGGCGAGTTCCCGGATGAGACACAGCCCGCGGCCGTCCTCGGCGTCGTCGGGCACCGGGCGGGCCGCTCCCCCCGGCCGGCCCGGAGCGGACGCGGGAAATCCCGGACCCGTGTCGGCGACCTCGATGCGGCACAACTCGCCGTCGAGGTAGGCCGTGACGCGGTACGCCTCCGAGGAGCCGTCGGGTGCGTCGTCCCCACCGTGCTCCACGGCGTTGGCGCAGGCCTCGCTCAGCGCGACGGAGAGGTCGAAGGAGACGTCGGGGTCGACGCCCGCGGTCTCCATGGTGCCGATCAGCAGGCGGCGGGCCAGGGGCACGCTCGCGGCCTCGCGCCGCAAATGGAGTGACCACCAGATGCTCATGCTCCAGCCTCCCGGCCGCGGCTCGACATACCGTTACGTATTGCCCCCCGTGGCCGTGCGTAAGCGCGGACTCCGCGTGAGACCGCCCATATGGCGGATGTGTCCATGCCGCCGATCGGTGTATGTGGGGCGGCTCGCACCAGAGAGTGATCTTCCGGTGCTCTTCCGGTCGTACGTCATCTTGTGGACCTGCCGTACGGCGTGGGGGGCGCCAGTGCGATGATGAGGCCGCCATGACTGCCCCCCACCCGCCTACGGCGCGCTCCGGGAACGATCTCCGGATCCTGCGGGCCGCGGTGTTCGCCGCGGTCTGCGTCGTGCTGGCCGCGGCGGGGCACACCCTCGCCTCCTGCGCCGGTGTTCCGCTGTGGTCGCTGGGCGCGGGATTCCTCGGGGCGGTCGTGGTCGCCGCGCCCCTCGCCGGACGCGAACGCTCGCTGCCCGGCATAGCGGTGCTGCTCACCGTCGGGCAGACCGCGCTGCACACCCTGTTCGGACTCGGCCAGCACGGTGCCACGGCGGTCACGGCGGTCACGGCGTCCGGTACGACCGCCGCGTCCACCGGCGGGGCGGGCGCGCTGTCCGACGCGTCACTGGTCCAGCAGGCGGCACGGCTGGTGTGCGGGACCACCGCGGCGGCGATCAGCCCGGCCCAGGCCCAGCGGATCCTCACCGACGCGCGGATCGCCCCGGACGTCGGGGCCGGCACGGCGCACCACCCGGCCGACGCCCTGTCCACCGGCGGTTCCTCGGCCTCGCTGCTGCCGTCCCTGCCGATGCTGCTCGGCCACGTCCTCGCGGCTTTGGCCGCCGGCTGGCTGCTGCGGCGCGGCGATCTGGCCCTGGCCCGGCTCGTCGAACTCTCGGCACACTCGGCCCAGTCGGTGGCCGAGGCCGCGTTCGTACGCGCCCTGCGCGCGGCGCTCTCCCTGGTCCACGCCCTGCACGCCGGGCTCGCCGGCGTTCCCGGAACGGGCCCGCGTCTGCCGCACACCGCTCGGTTGGCGCCGCCGCGGCCCCGCACCACCGCACTCCAGCACACGGTGATCAGGCGCGGCCCGCCGAGCGACGCGTTCGCCCTCGCCGCCTGACACGACGCGACCACCACCCCGCTCCGGCCCATCGGCCGCCGTGCGGAGGGGCCGCCGTCGTGCGGCACGCGCGCGTGCGCGCATCCCTCCCGTCACCCGTCACCGGCTCAGTACCGGTGGCCCACTCGAAGCGGAGTGCTCCGTCCATGAACATTTCTCGTATCGCCGCCGTCGGCGCCGTCTCCGGCATCGCCGTCCTCGCCCTGTCCGCGCCCGCCTTCGCGCACGTCAGCGTGCAGCCGGAGGGCACGGCCGCCAAGGGCGGCTACGCGGTCGTCGGCTTCAAGGTCCCCAACGAACGCGACAACGCCTCCACCACCAAGCTGGAGGTCAACTTCCCCACCGACCACCCACTGGCGTCCGTGATGCCGCAGCCGGTCCCCGGCTGGAAGGCAGTGGTCACCAAGTCCAAGCCGGCCAAGCCGCTGGAGTCGCACGGGAAGAAGATCACCGAGGTCGTCAGCAAGGTGACCTGGACCGCCGACGGCAAGGGGATCGAGCCCGGCTACTTCCAGAAGTTCCCGGTCTCCCTCGGCGCTCTGCCCGAGGACGCCGACGAGCTGGTGTTCAAGGCGATCCAGACCTACGACAACAAGGAGGTCGTGCGCTGGATCGAGGTGCCGCAGGAGGGCCAGGAGGAGCCCGAGAGCCCGGCACCCGTGCTGAAGCTGGCCGCCGCCGAGGACGACGCCCACGGGTCGTCGGGTGCGAAGGCCGAGGACGACACCGAGGCGGCGGCGCGGAACACCGCCGCGGACACCTCCGCCTCCTCCGACTCCGGCTCCGGCTCCGGTGACAGCAGCGACACCACGGCCCGCGTCCTCGGCATCGTCGGCATCGTCGTCGGCGCCGCGGGCGTCGCCTACGGCGTGCTGGCCGGACGTCGGCGCGACTCCGGTGCGTCGGCGTAACCACGCCCGCGCCGGTGCGTCGGCGTAACGACGCCGCCGCATCCTCTCGTCCGGTGCGCGCCGGGCACCCTCCGTCGGTCCGACGGACCCCGGCGCGCACCGGAGCACCTCACATCTGGGACATTTTTCTATGCGCAAGAAGACGTTCGCCGCGGCCGCACTGCTCGCCGCCGCCTCCCTGACCCTGTCCGCCTGCGGCAGCGGCGCCGACAGCGACAAGCCCGTCACCGTGGTCTCCGAGGACACCGGCCAGCAGGCCGCCACCGTGCTCGACAAGCCGTTCGAGAAGCCCGACCTGGTCCTCACCGACACCCAGGGCAAGAAGTACGACCTCCGCGAGCGGACCGCCGGCAAACCCACCCTGATCTACTTCGGCTACACCCACTGCCCCGACGTCTGCCCCCTGACCATGAACAACATCGCCGTGGCCAAGAAGCAGCTGTCCCAGGCCGAGCAGGACAAGCTCCGGATCGTGTTCGTCACCACCGACCCGGAGCGCGACACCCCGGCCGCGCTCGGCAAGTGGCTCAAGGGCATCGACCCGCAGATCGTCGGACTGACCGGCGACTTCGACACCGTCCAGGCCGGCGCCCGCACCCTCGGCATCTCCATCGACCCGCCGACCAAGGACAAGAACGGCAAGATCGTCTCGACGCACGGCACCCAGGTCGTCGCCTTCTCCCCGAAGTCCGACGCGGGTTACGTCCTCTACGGCGAGGACGCCACCGTCGAGGACTACACCAAGGACCTCCCCAAGCTCGTCAAGGGGGAGAACCCGTGAGAGGCCGTCCCGTTCTCGCCGCCGTGACGATGATCGGCGCCCTGGTCCTCGCGGGCTGCGGCGACTCGGACTCCGGCTCCGACTCCGGCTCCTCGCCCGCCCGTGCCGAACTCTCCGTCGGCGCCGCCTACATACCGCAGCCGGTCTCCGACTCGATGGCGGCGGGCTTCCTCACCATCACCAACAAGGGCGACGCCGAGGACGAACTGACCTCCGTCACCAGCGAGGCCGGTGACGTCACCGTGCACGAAACCGTCGACGGGACGATGAAGGAGGTCGACCGCCTCCCGATCCCCGCCCACGGTCAACTCGTGTTCAAGAGCGGCGGCAACCACCTGATGTTCGAGAAGCTGAAGCAGCAGCCCAAGCAGGGACAGACGGTCTCCGTCGAACTGCACTTCGCCCACTCCGGCCCCGTCACGGTCAAGCTGCCCGTGAAGGCCGCCACCTACCAGCCCACCACCGGACACTCCGGACACTGAGGGAGGGACCACCTTGACGCAGACCATCGCCCCGCGCGTCCGGACCCTGGTGCTGCTGCTCCTGGCCGCGGCCTGCGCGCTGCTCGCCGGCGCCGGGCCGGCCTCCGCGCACGCCGCGCTGACCGGCAGCGACCCCCGGCAGGGGACGGTGGTCGACAAGGCTCCGGCCCAGGTGTCGCTCACCTTCTCCGAGTCGGTCTCCGTGGACGACGACTCGCTGCGCGTCCTCGACCCCAAGGGCGAGCGCGTCGACGACGGCAGGCCGTCCGGCACGAGCGGCACGAAGTACGCCGTGAAACTGCACGCGGGGCTGCCCGACGGCACGTACACGGTGACCTACCAGGTCGTCTCCGCCGACAGCCATCCCGTCGCCGGCGCCTACACCTTCTCCATCGGCGCCCCGTCCGAGACCTCCGTCTCCGTCTACGACGCGGAGGCGGGCGGCGGGGTCGTCGGCTGGCTGTACGGCCTCGGACGGTACGTGTCGTACGCCGGGTTCACCGTGCTGGTGGGCGGCGCCGTCTTCGTCCTCGCCTGCTGGTCGCGCGGCTCCGGCGTCCGGGCCGTGCAGCGGCTCGTCGTCTCCGGGTGGCTCGCGCTGACCGCCGCCACTCTCGGGCTGCTCCTGTTGCGCGGCTCCTACACCGGCTCCGGGAAGCTCGGCGACGTCTTCGACCTGAACCTGCTCGGCGAGGCACTGCAGACCAAGACCGGCGCCGCGCTGGTCTCCCGGCTGCTGCTGCTCGCGGCGGCCGCGCTCTTCGTCGCCGTACTCTTCGGCGCCTACGACAAGCGGGAGGACGAGGAGAAACGGGACCTCACCTTCGGGCTCGCGGTCGGTGGAGCCGTGGTGGCGGCCGGGCTCGCGGCGACCTGGGCGATGTCCGAGCACGCCTCGGTCGGCATCCAGGCCGGTCTCGCCATGCCCGTCGACATCGTTCATCTGCTCGCCGTCGCCGCCTGGCTCGGTGGGCTGACCGCCCTGCTCGTCGCCCTGTACCGGGCGCCCGCGGACACGCCCGTCGCCGCCTCCGCCGTACGGCGGTTCTCGCGGCTCGCCTTCGGCAGCGTGGTCGCGCTGGTGGTGACCGGCACCTACCAGTCCTGGCGCCAGCTCGGCTCCTGGACGGCCTTCACCGACACCCGGTACGGGCAGCTGCTCCTCGTCAAGATCGGGCTCGTGGCGGTGCTGGTGGGCATCGCCTACCTCTCGCGCCGGTGGACGGCACAGCTGGCGGAGGCGGTGCCGGCCATCGCCCGTCAGCGGGACAAGGAACAGGTCGGGGCGTCCGACGGCCGTAAGACCGAGACGGCGAGCTCCGCCGAGAAGGCGAAGGCCACCGCGAAGGCGCGCTCCACCGAGAAGGCGAAGGCCGCCGAGAAGGTGTCCGGGGCGGCGAAGGGGGCCGGGGCAGCGAAGGGAGCCGGGGCAGCGAAGACTTCCGGGCAGGGCTCCTCCGGTGCGTCGAAGGGTTCCGGCGCCACTCAGCGCGCCGCCCAGCTCGCCCGGCAGCGCGCGGCCGTGGACGCCGCCCGGCAGAAACGGCAACGCGACGCCGACCCCCACCGCTTCGGACTGCGCCGCTCCGTGCTCGCCGAGGCGGGCATCGCCGTCGTCCTGCTCGCCGTCACCACCGTCCTGACCCAGACCGAGCCCGGCCGGACCGAGGAGGAGGCCAAGGCCGCCAACCCGTCCTCCGCCGCCGCGACCGGCCCCTCCTCCGGTGCGGTCACCCTGGACATGCCCTTCGACACCGGCGGCCAGAACGGCAAGGGAGTCGTACGGGTCGAGCTCGACCCCGCGCGAGTGGGCGCCAACGACATGCACCTCTACGTCGAGCGCCCGAACGGCGAGGCCTTCGACATCCCCGAGGTGAAGGTCGCCTTCACCCAGGAGGCCAAGGACATCGGGCCGCTCCCCGTCGTCCCCGACCACATCACCACCGGGCACTGGTCGGCGAGCGGGGTGCAGATCCCGATGGCCGGCGACTGGGAGGTCGCCGTGACCGTACGGACCTCCGACATCGACCAGGTGACCGTCTCCAAGAACGCGCAGATCGGCTGAACCGCACCATGGCTGACCAGTCCATCCCGGAGGCCCGCACCCCCGAGGCGACCCGCGGGGCGCCCGGCGGACCCGGGCCGCTCGACTCCGAGAACACCACCACGCGCCAGGGCGTCTCGCGGCGACGGCTGCTCGGCACCGCCGGCGCCACCGGGCTCGTACTCGGCGCGGCCGGTGGCGCCGCGGGCTACGCCGCCGCGCCCTCCTCCGCGGCCACGCCGCTCACCTCGCTGGGTGACGAGCAGGTGATGTTTCACGGGAAACATCAGCCCGGCATCACCACCCCGATGCAGGCCTGCGGGCACCTCGTCGCGTTCGACCTGGCGGCGGGCGCCGGCCGCAGGGAGGCCGCCGCGCTGCTGCGCCGCTGGTCCGACACCGCACGGCGGCTGATGGCGGGGGAGCCTGCCGGGGCCCGTGACACGAGCGTGGCCCGGGACGCGGGTCCCTCCTCGCTGACCGTCACCTTCGGATTCGGGCACAGCTTCTTCGGCCGGACCGGCCTGGACAAGCAGCGCCCGGTAGCCCTCGACCCGCTGCCCGACTTCTCCTCCGATCACCTCGACAAGAACCGCAGCAACGGCGACCTGTGGGTGCAGATCGGCGCCGACGACGCCCTGGTCGCCTTCCACGCCCTGCGCGCGATCCAGCAGGACGCCGGATCGGCCGCCCGCGTCCGCTGGCAGATGAACGGCTTCAACCGCTCGCCGGGCGCCACCGCCCACCCCATGACCGCCCGCAACCTCATGGGCCAGGTCGACGGCACCCGCAACCCGAAGCCCGCCGACGCCGACTTCGACCAGCGGATCTTCGTCCCGGAGAAGCCCGGGAAGAGCGAGCAGGCATGGATGGCGAACGGCTCCTACGCCGTCGTACGCCGCATCCGCATGATCCTCGACGACTGGGAGAAGCTCTCGGTCAAGGCCCAGGAGGACGTCATCGGGCGCCGCAAGTCCGACGGGGCCCCGCTGTCCGGGGGCAGCGAGACGACCGAGATGGACCTGGAGAAGACGGACAAGGCCGGGAACCTGATCGTCCCGATCAACGCCCACGCCCGCATCACCCGCCCCGACCAGAACGGCGGCGCGGCCATGGTCCGTCGGCCCTTCTCGTACCACGACGGTTTCGACGCGGACGGCGTCCCCGACGCCGGACTGCTCTTCGTCTGCTGGCAGGCCGATCCGCTGCGCGGCTTCGTGCCGGTGCAGCGCAAGCTGGACCGGGGTGACGCGCTCTCGCGGTTCGTCCGGCACGAGGCGAGCGGTCTGTTCGCGGTGCCGGGCGGGGCGGCGGAGGGAGAGTACGTGGGACAGCGGCTGCTGGAGGGGTGAAACCGGCCGGGAGCCACCCCGACGAGCGGCTTGCCCGAGACGCGTCAGCCCGGTCTCCCGGGGCCTATTAGGGTGAGGACATGCCAGCCAGTTACGCGTATCTCGGCCCCGAAGGCACCTTCACCGAAGTCGCTCTGCGCACACTTCCGGAGACGGCGACCCGGGAGCTGGTCCCCTACGTCTCCGTCCAGTCCGCGCTCGACGCGGTCCGCACCGGCGAGGCCGAGGCCGCGTTCGTGCCGATCGAGAACTCCGTGGAAGGCGGCATCACCACCACCCTCGACGAACTGGTCGCCGGCCAGCCGCTGATGATCTACCGCGAGGTGCTGCTGTCCATCACCTTCGCGCTGCTGGTCCGCCCCGGCACCAAGCTGTCGGACATCAAGACGGTCAGCGCCCACCCGGCGGCCCAGCCCCAGGTACGCAACTGGATCAAGTCGCACCTCCCGGACGTCGCCTGGGAGTCGGCCGCCTCCAACGCCGACGGCGCCCGCCTGGTGCAGGAGGGCCGTTACGACGCGGCGTTCGCCGGCGAGTTCGCCGCGGCCCGCTACGGCCTGGAGGTCCTGGAGGCCGACATCCACGACGCGGAGAACGCCCAGACGCGCTTCGTGCTGGTCGGCCGGCCCGCCAGGCCCGCGGCACCGACCGGCGCGGACAAGACGTCCGTCGTGCTCTGGCAGCGCGACGACCACCCCGGCGGGCTGCGCGACCTGCTGGGCGAGTTCGCCACCCGGGGCGTCAACCTGATGCTGCTGCAGTCCCGGCCCACCGGTGCCGGCATCGGCAACTACTGCTTCTGCATCGACGCCGAGGGGCACATCTCCGACCGCCGGGTGGCCGATGCCCTGATGGGCCTGAAGCGGACCTGTCTCCAGGTGCGCTACCTCGGGTCGTACCCGCGGGCGGAGGTCGAGCCGGCGGACGTGGACGCGCTGCGGCGGGGCACCTCCGACGAGGACTTCGTGGCAGCGGCGGACTGGGTGGCGCGCTGCCAGGACGGCCGTTTCTGACGGCCGGAACCGGCCAGTCCTACCTGCTGATTTTCGTTGTCCACAGGAGCACTTCGAGTTATCCACAGGTCCGCTTCTCGACCTGGGGACAAGTCGACAACGAAGTGGGACTCAGTCGACAAATCCCCCTACAGCCCCCACTTCGTCCACAGGCGCCCAGGTCACCCTTCGTCCACCCGCTTCTCGCCCGCCATCCTCCGGAGCGACACCGAGTGCCCTGTTTCCACTCGAAAGTGGGGGCGTGGCGGGTTTGGGTGGCTCACCACGAGAATTGGGAATGATCACCTCCGAGAGTCCACAGATCTTTCGCACAGCCTGTGGATAACTTTTCCCGACTGGGGATTCCTGTGGACAGACGAGCCCACGGGCGGCCTCAAGTCCCGTTCTCCACAAGAAAATCCGGTCAACCCGCCACTCGTCGGCCGCCTCGTTCCGGGGAATGCGGCGCCTTTCATTGACGCCCGCGAAGCACGCGAGAAGCACGCGAGAAGCACGTACGAACAAGAACCACATATGCCGCAATTCCCGCATAACGGAACGCGAGTCCCGCGTTCGGCAATAGTGAGTCGAGACCCGTGACCGCACACCGGTAGCCTTGACCGCGTGATTGACCTTCGCCTGCTCCGTGAGGACCCCGACCGTGTGCGCGCCTCGCAGCGCGCCCGTGGAGAGGATGTCGCGCTCGTCGACTCCCTCCTGTCCGCCGACGAACGGCGCAGGTCGTCCGGCGTCCGCTTCGACGAGCTGCGCGCCGAGCAGAAGGGCCTCGGCAAGCTCATCGGCAAGGCCTCCGGAGACGAGAAGGCCGAGCTGCTCAAGCGCGCCGAGCAGCTGAAGACCGACGTCAAGGCCGCCGACGCCGAGCGCGACACCGCCGACGCCGAGACCCAGGAGCTGCTCCAGCGGCTCAGCAACCTCGTCCACCCCGACGTGCCCGTCGGCGGCGAAGAGGACTTCGTCACGCTGGAGACGCACGGCACCCACCGCGACTTCGCGGCCGAGGGCTTCGAGCCCAGGGACCATCTGCAGCTGGGCCAGCTGCTCGGCGCCATCGACGTCGAGCGCGGCGCCAAGGTCTCCGGCTCGCGTTTCTACTTCCTGACCGGCGTCGGCGCCCTCCTGGAGCTCGCCCTGGTCAACGCGGCGATCGCGCAGGCCACGGCGGCCGGCTTCACGCCGATGCTGACCCCGGCGCTGGTGCGCCCGCAGTCCATGGCGGGCACCGGCTTCCTCGGCCAGGCCGCCCAGGACGTCTACCACCTCGACAAGGACGACCTGTACCTGGTCGGCACGTCCGAGGTGCCGCTCGCCGCGTACCACATGGACGAGATCCTCGACGCCGACCGCCTGCCGCTGCGCTACGCCGGCTTCTCGCCCTGCTTCCGCCGCGAGGCGGGCTCGCACGGCAAGGACACCCGGGGCATCTTCCGGGTGCACCAGTTCGACAAGGTCGAGATGTTCTCCTACGTCCTCCCCGAGGACTCGCAGGCCGAGCACCAGCGCCTGCTGGAGTGGGAGAAGCAGTGGCTGACGTCGCTGGAGCTGCCGTTCCGGGTCATCGACGTCGCCTCGGCCGACCTGGGTTCCTCGGCCGCGCGCAAGTACGACTGCGAGGCGTGGATCCCGACCCAGGGCAAGTACCGCGAGCTGACCTCGACCTCGGACTGCACCGAGTACCAGTCGCGCCGGCTGTCGATCCGGGTCCGCGAGGACAAGAAGGTGCGCCCGCTGGCCACGCTCAACGGCACGCTCTGCGCCGTACCGCGCACGATCGTGGCGATCCTGGAGAACCATCAGCAGGCCGACGGTTCGGTGCGCGTGCCCGAGGTGCTGCGCCCGTACCTGGGCGGCCGGGAGGTCCTGGAGCCGGTGGCCAAGTGACTGACACCGCCTCCGCCACGGTCCCCGACGCCGGCCCCGGCGCGAGCTTCCCGTACCGGCTGGTCGCGACCGACCTCGACGGCACGCTGCTGCGCGGCGACGACACGATCTCGCAGCGCACCCGTGACGCGCTCGCCGCGGCCACCGCGGCGGGCGCGGCCCACATCGTGGTCACCGGCCGCGCGGTCCCGTGGACCCGGCACATCCTCGACGACCTCGGGTACGACGGGCTGGCCGTCTGCGGCCAGGGCGCGCAGGTCTACCACGCCGGGGAGCACCGGCTGCTGACCTCGGTCACGCTGGACCGTCAGCTGGCCGGGGTGGCGCTGGCCAAGATCGAGGCGGAGACCGGCCCGCTGTACCTGGCCGCGAGCCGTGACGGCCTGGACGGCGACGTCCTGGTCGGCCCGGGTTACGCGGTCGGGGGCGACCTGCCCGCAGTGCCGTTCACCGACGCCTCGGATCTGTGGTCGGCGCCGCTGAACAAGATCTACATCCAGCATCCGACCCTGTCGGACGACGAGCTGGCCGAGGCTGCCCGGCGCACCGCGGGCGGCTTCGTCACGGTGACCATGGCGGGCGCGGGCGTCGTCGAGCTGCTCCCCCTAGGCCTGTCCAAGGCCACCGGGCTGTCGCTGGCGGCCCGCCGACTGGGTCTGAAGGCCGCGGACACGATCGCGTTCGGCGACATGCCCAACGACGTCCCGATGTTCGGCTGGGCCGCCCGGGGTGTGGCGATGGCCAACGCCCACGAGGAGCTGAAAGCGGTGGCCGACGAGGTGACGTCCTCGAACGACGAGGACGGTATCGCGGTGGTACTGGAGCGGCTGGCGGCCTGACCCGGCCCTCAACACCCCGGCCCTCAACACCCCGGGCCCCAACACCCCGGGTCTCTGAGACCAGGGGCTCCCGGCCGCACGGTCCGGACGGCGCCGGCGTCCCCGTCGGTCGGCCCACGCGAGGCGTCTCGCGTGCTCGAAGCGGCCGCCCGATTCGCCGGCGCCGTCCGGCCTCGTGCATTCATCACTGTGCCGGTACGGAAAGCCGGGCGCCACCGAATAAAAGCGGACGTACACCGCATTATCGTCGGCGCCACCTGCGACGGCGGGCCTTGCTGAAGAACCATCCGGCGGGCGGCTCGTCGGAGCGCCACGGCTGCGGCTCCGGTTTCTCGCGGCGCCAACGGGCGGCGAGCATCCGGGCGCGGGCCGACGGCTCGGAGGTACCGGCGTCGCGTACGAACTCCTCGTCCAGGACGAGGCCGTCCCAGGTGTCGTCACCGGTGCCGTCCGTGATGCCGCGCCCGGAGGCGCTACCGGCACCGTCCTCCGGCTGTCCGCGGCCGCCCTGCTGAGGTGTCTGGCCCGCCATCCCGGTTCCTCCCAGCCCTGCGTCCCCCGTGTCTCCTCCGTACGTTCCTCGGCCCAGTGTGCCCAGGCCGGGGTGAAGGCCCCGTCAGGACCGGGGCCGCCCGGTCACTCCTCCCCGGCGAGCTTCAGCGTCCGCAGCTTCTGGCCCGCGTACCAGGTCGCGAGCACGGTGACCCCGGCCAGCAGCACCGTCGCGGTCGGCAGGCCGACGTCGGACGTCACCAGGTTCCCGTCGGCGACCTTCTGGGCCACCGCCAGTGACCACTGCTGGACGCTCAGGGTCCGGGCGCCGGGCACCAGGGAGCCGAACAGGGCCTCCCAGACGAGGGCGTAGACGAGCCCGAAGACGACCGCGTGCCGGGACACCGTGCCCAGCAGCAGGAACAGCGCGGCGTAGGCGATGGAGGCGACCAGCGCGGCGATGGTGTAGGCAACGGCGACCTGCTGGCCGTTGCCGTTGAGGATCAGGCCGGCGAGCAGGGTCGGCACGGCGGAGAAGACCATCGTCACGGCGATGGCGACGATCAGCTTGGTGAAGATGATCGTCGGTCGCTTGATCGGCTTGGACAGCAGGTACACCACCGAGCCGTCGTCGATCTCGGGGCCGATGGCTCCGGTACCGGCGATGACACCGATGATCGGCACCATGGTGGCGAGGGCGAATCCGCCCAGCACGTCGGCCGCGGTCTGGTCGTCGGCTCCGGCGAGCGCGCGCACCGCCACGGCGATGACGAGCAGCAGCAGGGGCAGTACACCCAGGATGAGGGCCCGGCGGCGGCCGAGCAGGGCTCGGTAGGTGAGCCTGGCGACTGTGGGGTCGTACATTCTTCGGCCTCCTACGCCGCGACGAGATACGAGAAGACGGACTCGAGGGACTCGTCGGACGGCGAGACCGTGAGCAGCCGGATGCCGTGGTCGCGGGCGACCTTGGGCAGCAGGGCCGTGAACCGGCCGAAGTCGACGGCCTGGACGCGCAGCGCGCCCTCGGCGAGGTCGACCTCGATGCCGGACGTCGACGGGTCGGCGATCAGCGCCGCCGCGAGGGCCCGGTCGTCGCTGGAACGCACCAGGTAGCGGTGCGGCCGGTCGGTCATCAGGCGGCGGATCTTGCGGAAGTCGCCGCTGGCCGCGTGCCGTCCGGCGACGATGACCTCGATGTGCCAGGCGAGTTGTTCGACCTCTTCGAGGATGTGCGAGGAGAACAGCACCGTGCGGCCCTCGTCGCCCATGCGGCGCAGCAGGTCCATCAGTTGCATGCGCTGGCGCGGGTCCATGCCGTTGAAGGGCTCGTCCAGCAGGAGCAGCGAGGGGTTGTGGACGAGGGCGCTCGCCATCTTCACGCGCTGCCGCATGCCCTTGGAGTACGTGGCGATCTTCCGGTCCTGCGCGTACTCCATCTGTACCGTGGCGAGCGCTTCGTGGGCCGCCTTGGCGCCGAGGCCGTGCAGTTCGGCGTTGGCGAGGACGAACTCGCGGCCGGTGAGGAAGTCGTACATCGCCTCACGCTCGGGGACGATGCCGATGTGCTGGTAGATGGCCTCGTTGCGCCAGGTCGGCTGTCCGTCGAGGGTGACGGTGCCGGTGGAGGGGGCGAGGAAGCCGCCCATCATGTTGATGAGGGTGGACTTTCCCGCGCCGTTGGGGCCGAGCAGGCCGGTGACGCCGGGGCCGATCGTCATGGTGATGTCGTTGACGGCGACCACGTTGCCGAACCAGCGGGAGACGTGGTCGATGTTCAGCGTGGTCACAGTCCCACCTTCTGGTAGCGGCGCATCAGCAGGCCGTAGGCGCCGGCGATCAGGCCCAGGGTGACGAGGACGTAGACCGCGCCCTCGCCGTTGCTCGGGCCGACCCCGCCGGGGAAGGCCGAGGTGGCGCCCAGGAAGGCGGACTGCACACCGTCGATGAGGGTGATCGGCGAGAACAGGCCGATCCAGGCGACGGACCCGGAGCTGCCCTGGACGTCCGCGATGGCCTGGAGCGTGGAGACCGCGCCGTAGGTGATGGTCAGGACGGCGATGACGGCCGCGATACCGAAGCCGCGGCGCGGGGTGACCGACGCGACCACCAGGCCGAGGCCGGCGAAGAGCAGCGAGAGCAGTGCCACGGAGACGAGTCCCTGTGCGAACCCCTTGGTCTGGTCCGCGAAGTCGAGTTTGGCGAGCAGCGCGCCCACATAGAGCACGAGCAGGGGGGCGGCGGTGAGGATGAACAGGGCCGAGGCCAGCGACGCGTACTTGGCCCGGACGTAGTCGGCGGTCTCGATCGGCCGCGAGAAGTACAGCGGCACGGTCTTGAAGCGCAGGTCGCGCGAGACGGACTGGGGGGCCTGCGAGGCGACGTAGAGGCTGATGACGGCCTGGAGGACGATCGCGTAGCGCGTGTAGTCCAGGGGCAGGTCGTTGGCCTTGGTGGCGACGGCGACGGCGACCATGATGGCGGCGGGCAGGCACATCACCACGAAGAGCAGCATGGGCAGCACCTTGGACTTGGCCGAGCGGCCGAGGCCGTAGGCGCCGCGCAGGGACTGCGAGTACAGCGAACGGCGGGCGTAGGCGCGGCCGAGGCGGGGGCCGTCGTAGCTGCGGTAGCCGATGTTGTGGATGCGGGTCTGGTCACCCGGCACCGTGGCTGTGGGCTGTTCAGCTGCCATGGCCGACCGCCTCCTTCCGTTCTGCGTCGCTGTCCTGGAAGACCTCCGAGATGTGGTGCCGGCGCTGCTCCATGCGCACCAGGCCCAGGCCGAGGTCGGCGATGACGTCTCTGACCAGGTCGTAGGTCTCCTCGCCCGCCGCGGTGAGCAGCAGGACGTGGCCGGCGCCGGGCAGGCCGCTGCCGTCCTGGACGGTCACCCCGCGCGCGTCGAGCGCGTCGCGCACCGCGCGGGTGCCGTCGGGGTGCTCGTCGGTGTCGGTGACCTCGATCGCGAGTGTCGTCGTGGTCTGGGTGAAGTCCGTGGTGGAGCTGGAGCGCAGCAGCTTGCCGCCGTCCACGACGACGACGTGGTCGCAGGTGCGTTCCAGTTCGCCCAGCAGGTGCGAGGTGACCAGGACGGAGATGCCGAAGTCGGTGTGGATGCGGCGGATGAGGCCGAGCATCTCGTCGCGGCCGACCGGGTCGAGGCCGTTGGTGGGCTCGTCGAGGAAGACCAGCTGGGGGTCGTGGACGAGGGCCTGCGCGAGCTTCACGCGCTGCTTCATGCCGGTCGAGTAGCCGCCTATGGGCCGGTAGCGCTCCTCGTACAGGCCGACGTGGCGCAGGGTGTCGGCCGTGCGTTCGCGGGCGGCGGTGGGGGGCAGGCCGGACATGCGTGCCATGTGGACGACGAACTCGGTGGCCGAGACGTCGGGCGGCAGGCAGTCGTGTTCCGGCATGTAGCCGACTCGCTCGCGGATGTCGGCGCCCTTGGTCGCGACATCGAGTCCGAGCACTTCGGCCCGGCCCTCGGTGGCGGGAGACAGACCCAGCAGGATCTTGATCAGGGTGGACTTACCGGCGCCGTTGGCACCGACGAGTCCGGTCACACCGGGTCCGACGTCCACGGAGAGCCGGTCGAGCGCGGTCACCCGTGGGTACCGCTTGCTCAGGCTTTCGGTCGCGATCACAGTCACATCCACGACAGTAGTGACGCGCGCCACTGAGGTCGTCAGACCGGAGAGCCGTCTTGGAGTCAGACTCGAGTAGTACGGGCCCGTAGGGGATGCCGTGCCTGAGAGCTACGGAGCGGTCTTCCGGGGCCGTGTGTCCGCCCTTCGTCCCGCGCTATTGACGCGAGGTCTAACAGCTGGGAGATTCGGCGACGTCACGTTACGCGCGAGTAGCTCGGTCGGCACGGACCGCGCCCGGCGCGTGGGGCGGGTGGACGGGCCGACGGGCCGACGGGCCGACGGGTGGGACGGGGTGGCATGACGACGGCAGTGACATCAGGACCGGGCACGGAGTTCCGCACGGAGCTGCGCGGATTCCGGCAGGTGCAGCGCCTCGCCTACGAGTGCGCCGAGGCCGTGGCGGCCCGGCTGGAGCCGGGGGTGACCGAGCGGGAGGCGGCCCGCATGCAGCGCGAGAGGCTGCGGGAGCGGGGCGTGCGGGACTGGTTCCACCTGCCCTTCGCCTGGTTCGGCGACCGCACGGCGTTCACGGACTTCCGCGTTCCGCTGCAGTTCTTCCCGACTGGGCGCCGGCTGGAGCCGGGCATGCCCTTCATCCTGGACATGGCCCCGGTGTACGGGGGTTTCACCGCCGACATCGGCTACTCCGGCTCGCTCGGCCCCAATCCCGTGCAGCAGCGGCTGATGGCCGACCTGGAGGCGCACCGCGCGCTGATCCTGCGCGAGGTGCGCGAACGCCGCCCGTTGCGGGAGATCTACGAGGACGTGGACCGGCTCATGGTCCGCCAGGGCTATGCCAACCGGCACCGCGCCTACCCCTTCGGCGTGATCGCCCACAAGGTGGACCGGGTACGGGAACGGCGCCTGTCCCCGCGCCTGTTCGGCTTCGGCACGCAGTCGCTCAAGGGCCTGGCGAGCGACGCGCTGCACGGCCACCGCGAGGGCTGGTCCCCGTTGTGGTCGCCGTACCGCTTCTCCGACCACCCGCCCCGGCCGGGGCTGTGGGCGGTCGAACCCCACCTCGGTTTCCGGGGCACGGGCGCGAAGTTCGAGGAGATCCTGATCGTCACCGACTCCGCGGATCCCGAGCAGAGCGCCTTCTGGCTGGACGACGATCTGCCGCACGTGCGGCGCTGGGCGGAGGAGCGATGACAGTGCTGGACGGTGCGCGGGAGCGCTGGGTGCGCACGGGCGGGGTCGAGCTGTGCGTGGCCGAACTGGGCGACCCGCACCAGCCCACGGTCGTCCTGGTGCACGGGTACCCGGACAGCAAGGAGGTCTGGTCCGAGGTCGCCGCCCGCCTCGCCGACCGCTTCCACGTGGTCCTCTACGACGTCCGGGGCCACGGCCGGTCCACCGCCCCGAGCCCGCTGCGCGGCGGGTTCACGCTGGAGAAGCTGACGGACGACTTCCTGGCCGTGGCGGACGCCGTCAGTCCCGGCCGGCCCGTGCACCTGGTGGGCCACGACTGGGGCTCGGTGCAGTCCTGGGAGTTCGTGACGGTCAGGCGCACCGAGGGCCGCATCGCCTCCTTCACCTCGATGTCCGGACCGTCCCTCGACCACTTCGGGCACTGGATCAACAAACGTCTCAAGCGCCCTACCCCGCGCCGGATCGGACAGCTCCTCGGCCAGGGCGCCAAGTCCTGGTACGTCTACCTGCTGCACACGCCCGTACTGCCCGAACTGGCCTGGCGCGGCCCCCTCGGCAAGCGCTGGCCGGGCATCCTGCGACGCGTCGAGAAGGTGCCCGGCGGCGACTACCCGACCCCGTCCCTGCCGTCGGACGCGGCGCACGGGGCGTGGCTGTACCGGGACAACGTCCGGCCCCGGCTGCGCCGCCCGCGCGACGACGCCTACGCGCACGCGCCCGTGCAGCTCATCACGCCCCTCGGCGACGCGTTCCTGTCGGAGCGTCTCTACGACGAACTGGAGCTGTGGGCGCCGCGGCTGACCCGCCGCACGCTGCCCGCCAAGCACTGGGTGCCGCGGACCCGTCCGGACCGGCTGGCGGACTGGATCACGGAGTTCGTCACCGCCGTCGACGGCGGTCGGCCCGAGGTCGCGGCGAGCGGGAAGCACGCCGACCGCTTCGGCGGGCAGCTGGTGCTGGTCACCGGCGCGGGCAACGGCATCGGGCGGGCCACGGCGTTCGCCTTCGCCGAGGCCGGCGCACGCGTCGTGGCCGTCGACCGGGACGCCGAGGCCGCCGCCCGCACCGCGGAGCTGTCCCGGCTGATCGGTGCGCGGGCGGCCTGGGCGGAGACCGTCGACGTCTCCGACGAGCAGGCCATGGAGAAGCTCGCGGAGAAGGTCGCCGCCGAGTACGGCGTGGTGGACGTCCTGGTGAACAACGCCGGGATCGGCATGTCGGGCTCCTTCTTCGACACCACGCCTGAGGACTGGAAGAAGGTCCTCGACGTCAATCTGTGGGGCGTGATCCACGGCTGCCGCCTCTTCGGCAGGCAGATGGCCGAACGCGGGCAGGGCGGCCACATCGTCAACACCACGTCGGCGGCGGCCTTCCAGCCCTCCAGGGCGCTGCCCGCCTACAGCACCTCCAAGGCGGCCGTGCTGATGTTGAGCGAGTGCCTGCGCGCCGAACTGGCCGGACAGGGGATCGGCGTCACGGCGGTCTGCCCCGGCCTCGTCAACACCGACATCACCTCCACGGCGCACTTCGCGGGCGTCGACGCCGACGAGGAGAAGCGGCGGCAGCGGCGCACGGCGCGGTTGTACGGGCTGCGCAACTACCCGCCGGAGAAGGTGGCCGACGCCGTCCTGGAGGCGGTCGTGCGCAACAGGGCCGTGGTCCCGGTGACGCCGGAGGCGCGTGGCGTCCATCTCATGTCCCGGTTCGTTCCAGGAGCGTTGAGGCGTCTCGCGCGTGTGAAGCCGCCACTGTAGTTTCCACAGACTGTTCCAACCAGCCTGTGGATAACCGCACTTGGCTGTGGATCAAACATCGGCCGCTAAATCGATCGCGTGACGCGTGTCTCTCTCGGCACGCTGATTCCATGAAACAGGAACACATGGACGACAGACGCACCGTGAAGGTGTCCAAGTATCTGTCGAAGCATCTGCGCCACCAGCCGGAGAGAATCGGGCTCGCGCTCGACGAGGCCGGCTGGGTCGAGATCGACACGCTGATCGCCGCCGCCGTGGCGCACGGTTTCCGCTTCACCCGCCAGGAACTCGACCACGTGGTCGCCACCAACGACAAGCGGCGGTTCGCGATCGAGGGCACCCGTATCCGCGCCAGCCAGGGCCACACCATCGACGTGGACCTCGCCCTGCCCGCGGCGACCCCGCCGCCGTACCTCTACCACGGGACCGTGGCCCGGCACCTGGACGCGATCCGTGCCGAGGGGCTGAGGCCGATGAACCGGCACGACGTGCACCTCTCGCCGGACCGCGAGACCGCGACCCGAGTCGGTGCCCGCCGCGGCCGGCCGGTCGTGCTGTCGGTGGACGCCGCCGCCATGCACCGCGACGGCCATGTCTTCCACGTCAGCGCCAACGGGGTCTGGCTGACGAAGAACGTGCCACCGCGGTATGTGCGCTTTCCCGCTCGGCACTGATCCCACATGATCGGTGGCATGGAGCAGTTGCCCACCACTCAAGCCGCAGTCACCGCCCTCCGGGCCATCGCAGCGGATTACGCGCTGGACATCGACGTCACCGACGACATCGGCGCCGACCAGACCTCCCGCCGCAGCGCCGCGGGCGTGGGAGTGACCACCGACGCCGACGGCTCCCTCCCCCACGAGGCATTCGTCGAGTTCGGCGGAGTGCCCCGGGTGAGCGTCCGGCTCTTTCCCGAGGGCGACGCCCTGATCACCGTCGAGAACGTGGAGTGCACGGACATCCCGCGCGACGACGTCCCCGCCTTCCTGCGCTCCGTCTTCGGCGGTCTCGCCTTCGTCAAGGGGCGCCGCTTTCCGCCCGGCTACCGCCTGATCGTGCCGCTGCCGGGCGACCGCACGCACAAGGAGTTCGTGACGATGATCCTCCTCACCCCGTGGCTGAGCAGTCGCGTACGGTGATGCCGGTGGCTGTTTCACGTGAAACCGGGGTCGGCCGCATAGGCTCGGAGGCATGAGTCTGCGTCTGAGTACCGTGATCCTCCCGTACCGCCGCTGGCACGAGGGCGGCCGTTCGACCTGGACGCGTGCCGAGCAGCTCGGTTTCCACACCGCGTACACCTACGACCACCTGTCCTGGCGGAGCTTCCGGGACGGCCCGTGGTTCGGTGCCGTGCCGACGCTCACCGCTGCCGCGGCCGTCACCGAGCGGCTTCGCCTGGGCACCCTGGTGACCTCGCCGAACTTCCGGCACCCGGTGACGCTCGCCAAGGAGCTGATCTCCCTCGACGACATCTCCGGCGGCCGGGTCACGCTCGGCATAGGAGCGGGCGGCACCGGCTTCGACGCCACCGCGCTCGGCCAGGAACCGTGGACTCCCCGGGAGCGGGCCGACCGGCTCGCCGAGTTCCTCCCGCTGCTCGACCGGCTGCTGACCGAGGACGCCGTGTCGTACGAGGGCGACTTCTACTCGGCGCACGAGGCGCGCAACATCCCGGGATGTGTGCAGCGCCCCCGGCTGCCGTTCGCGGTCGCCGCGACCGGTCCGCGCGGGCTGCGGCTCGCCGCGCGGTACGGGCAGGCATGGGTGACCACCGGCGACCCGAAGCTGTACGAGAACGGCACCCCCGAACAGTCCGACCGGGCACTGCGGGAGCAGAGCGACAAGCTGGCCGACGCCTGCGCCGCGATCGGCCGCGAGGTGAGTGAGCTGGACAGGGTCCTGCTCACCGGCTTCACACCCGACCGCAGTCGGCCGCTGGAGTCCGTGAACGCGTTCGTGGACTTCGCGGGCCGGCACCGCGATCTGGGCTTCACCGAGCTCGTCGTCCACTGGCCGATCCCCCACTCGGACTTCACGGCGGACGAGAAGATCTTCGAGCGGATCGCCATGGAGGCACTGGCACAGCTGAAGGAATGAGAGCCGTAGCTCACAGATGTGCGGACTCGCGCACGATCGTGCAGGCATATGCGTGACAATGACCCGGTGACCTCAGCGACCCGACAGCCCGAGCCCCCGGCCGCCGCCACCCGCCCGCGGCTCATCGCCACCGACCTCGACGGCACACTGCTGCGCGACGACAAGTCGGTTTCACCGCGCACGGTCGCCGCGCTGGCCGCCGCCGAGCAGGCGGGCATCGAGGTCTTCTTCGTCACCGGCCGCCCCGCCCGCTGGATGGACGTCGTCAGTGCCCACGTCCACGGTCACGGCCTCGCCATCTGCGGCAACGGCGCCGCCGTGGTCGACCTGCACGGCGGCCCCGGCGCCCACCGGTTCGTGAAGGTCCGGGAGCTGGCCCGGGACAACGCGCTGGACGCCGTACGGCTGCTGCGTGAGGCGGCGCCCGGCACGGTGTACGCGGTCGAGCAGACGTACGGCTTCCACCAGGAGCCGGCGTATCCGAAGATGCACGTGGAGGTCCCCGACGACCTCCTGCCCGCCGAGGAGATCCTGGCGCCGGGTGGTCGCGCCGCCGCCGAGCCGGTCCTCAAGATCCTTGCCTTCCATCCCGAGCTGGACCCCGACGGCTTCCTCACGCTGGCCCGCCTCGCCATCGGCGACCGCGCCAACGTCACCCGGTCCAGCCCCAGCGCCCTGCTGGAGATCAGCGGGCCGGAGGTCTCCAAGGCCAGCACGCTCGCCCTGTGCTGCGCCGAGCGCGGCATCTCGCACGAGGAGGTCGTCGCCTTCGGTGACATGCCGAACGACGTGGAGATGCTCACCTGGGCAGGACAGTCGTACGCCATGGGCAACGCGCACCCGGACGTGATCGCCGCCGCGTCGGGGCGGACGGTCGCCAACAACGACGACGGGGTGGCGGTCGTGATCGAGCGGATGCTGACGGACCTTCCCTAGCGGCCGGTCCCGCGGCCCCCGGCCCGGCAGCACGTCAGGTCCCGTCAGAGCGGCACACCACGTTGTGACAGCCACGGCACCGGGTCCAGCCCCGATCCCATCTCCGGGGTGACCCGCACCTCGAAGTGCAGATGCGGTCCGGTGGAGTTGCCGGTGCTGCCCGACTGCCCGACCCACTGGCCGGGACGGACCCGGTCGCCCTGGTCCACGGCGACAGCGGCGAGATGGGCGTACTGCGTGTAGTAGCCGCCCGCGTGCTGGACCACGACCTGGATGCCGAAGGCGCCGCCGCACGACACCTTCACCACCCGGCCCGTGCCGACCGACCGCACCGGTGTCCCGACCGGCACCGCGAAGTCCTGGCCGGTGTGCCGGTTCGCCCACCGCGTCCCGCCGCTGCCGAAGGACGCCGACAGCTCGTACGTCTCCACCGGGGCCACCCAGGACCGGCTCGAGCGTCCGCCCGGCTGGTCGAGGCGGACCGCGCCGGGACACGAACCGGCTGCGACAGAGGCGTCCGCCTGCCCCTCCAGCCGCGACCGCGCCGCCTCCAGCTTGCCCTCGATCTTCCTCTTCAGCTCCGCCAGACCGGCGTTGCGCTCCTCCAACGCCTGCCAGGCCGCCTGTGCCCTGGCCTCGTCGGCGGCGAGGCGGGCCTCGGCCCGCAGGCTCTTCCCGATGGCGTTGTTGACGGCCAGGTCCGCGCGTGACAGCGCTCGCTGACCTCGCATCAGTTCGTCGGGGTCCTCCGCGAGGATCATCCGAGCGGTGAGCGGGAGCCCGCCGCCGCTGCGGTACTGGGCGCGGGCGATCCGGCCCAGGTCTTCGTGCATGCCGTCGATCTTCTGCCGCTGCCGGTCGAGCCGCTTCTCGTACTCGAGCGCCTTCGACCGCTGCGCCTCGGCCTCGCGCCGCCCGTCCTCGTACTGCTGGGTGGCCTTGCCCGCCTCCTCGTACAGCCGCGTCACCTGAGCGCCGAGAGCGGAGCCGGAGCCGCCGTCCTCGTCCATGGCGTCGGTGGGGCGGGCCGCGAGCACGGCGAGCGCGCACAGCAACACCGGTACGAGCAGCGGATGGCGGCGAGGTGAGCGCATGTCAGCGATCGTGGACCGAACGGGGGCACACGGTCTTGTCCAGGTCGTACGAGCGGGGGACCGATTGCTGCACTCGGCTCAGTGCGGCTGCTGCACATGGGGCAACACGGCGTCGGCAGCCCTCAGTACGGTGCCTCCCACAGCACCGTCGTGCCGGCGCCGTCCGCCCCGATGCCCGGCGTGAGCCGACTGGCGCCGCCGACGGTCTCGGCTCGGCGCTCGAGGTTGTGCAGGCCGCTGCGCCGACCGCCCTCGGGGATGCCGACGCCGTCGTCCGCGACGGTCAGCCGCACGCCCCGTCGGCCGTCCGCCAGAGTCGCCGTCGCGTCGACGACCACGTCGATCCGGGTGGCGTGGGCGTGCCGGAAGGCGTTGGACAGGGACTCGCGCAGCGCGGCGATCAGGTTCTTGCCGGTCAGCTCACCGACGGCAACGTCCACCGGGCCGACGAAGCGGTGCGAGGGCGTGAACCCGAGCGGGACCGCGGCCATGGTGATCTCACGCAGCACACGGGTGCGCAGCGCCGCAGGGGCCTCGGCCGGCTGCCGCAGCGCGAAGATCGCCGAGCGGATCTCCTGGATGGTGACGTCCAGTTCGTCGACGGCCCCGCCCACCCCGTCGCGCACCTCGGGGACGGCCGACCTGCGCTGTGCGCTCTCCAGCATCATCCCCGTGGCGAACAGCCGCTGGATGACGAGGTCGTGCAGGTCCCGGGCGATGCGATCGCGGTCCTCGTACACCGCGAGCCGCTCCCGGTCCCGCTGGGCGTCGGCCATCATCAGCGCCAGCGCGGCCTGCGAGGCGAACCGGTCGCCGAGTGCGCGTTCCGTCCGGGTGAACGGGCGATCCCCCCTGGCACGGGGCATGACGAGGCTCCCCAGGACCCGCCCGTCCCGGCACAGGGGCAGCAGCATGATCGGTCCGTACGCGCGCACCGGTCCGGCCTCCAGACGCGGGTCGGTGGCGGCGTCGTCCACGAACACGGACCGTCCTGCGAGCAGTTCGGCGACGATGCCGTTCTCCGGCGGGATGACCCTGCCCAGCTCGTTCGTGGGATGCTCCGCTGCCACGGCCGCGATCTCCAGGCCACCCCCGTCGGCCGGCAGCAGCACGATTCCGGCGGCCGCTCCGGAGAGCCGACGGGCCTGATCGGCGACGACCTGGAGGGCGTCGTCGATGTCGCCGCCGGACAGCAGCGCGGTGGTCACGGCGACCGACCCGTCGATCCAGCGCTCCCGCTGCCGGGCGGCCTCGTACAGACGCGCGTTGCCGATGGCGATACCGGCCTCCGTGGCCAGGACGCGGACCATGGCGAGGTCGTAGTCGTTGAACGGCTCGACCGCGTGTTTGTCCGTCAGGTAGAGGTTGCCGAAGATCTCGCCCTGGACGCGGATGGGGACACCGAGGAAGCTGCGCATCGGCGGGTGGTGCTCGGGGAAACCGCACGAGCGCGGGTCCTCGCTCAGGTCCGTGAGCCGGACCGGCTCCGGGTCGCGGATGAGGGCACCCAGCACGCCTTTGCGGCCGTCGGGCAGGTGGCAGATGCGTCGGACGGTCGCCTCGTCGACGCCGTGGTGCACGAAGTCGGCGAGCCCCTCGCCGTCCTCGCCCACGACGCCGATGGCCGCGTACCGGGCGTTCGCCAGGTCGGCCGCCGTCTCGCAGATCCGGTTCAGCGTGGAGTGCAGCTCCAGTCCACTGCCGACGGACCGCATCGCGTCCAGCAGTTTCGGTACCCGTGCCAGAAGCTCGGCCGAGGCCCCCTCGCGGTGCGACGGGGGGCCGGGAAGCGGTGCTGGGGGCATGACCCGAGCCTAATGAGACCCTTTTGTTCAGGAAAGTCGGATTCGCTGAGAATCTTGCAGGACCTCGGCCCGGTTCCGCCGGTCACCGGGCTCCCACCAGCAGTTCCGACGCGGCCTCCCGCTCCGCCATCGCCCGCAGCGGCCCCGGCACCGCGACCAGCTCCGCGTACGTCCCCCGCTGCGCGACCCGGCCCTCGCCCAGGACGATCACCTCGTCCACGGCCGCCAGGCCCGCCAGCCTGTGCGTGATCAACAGGGTGGTACGGCCCTCGGTGGCGGCCAGCAGATCGCCGGTGAGCGCGTCGGCGGTCGGCAGGTCGAGGTGCTCCGCGGGCTCGTCGAGCACGAGGACGGGGAAGTCGGCGAGCAGCGCCCGGGCGAGTGCGAGCCGCTGCCGCTGTCCGCCCGACAACCGTGCCCCGTGCTCACCGACCAACGTGTCCAGGCCGTCGGGCAGGCTGTCGGCCCAGTCCAGCAGCCGGGCCCGGGCCAGCGCGTCGCGCAGCTCGTTCTCGGTGGCGTCCTTCCTGGCCAGGAGCAGGTTCTCGCGCACCGAGCTGTCGAAGAGGTGCGCGTCCTGGGCGCACAGCCCGACGAGGCGCCGTACGTCGTCTCCGGCCAGCGCGTAGGCGTCCACGCCGGCCAGCGTGTAGGAGCCCGCGTCCGCGTCCAGGAACCGCAGCAGCACCTGGGCCAGCGTCGTCTTGCCCGACCCGGAGGGCCCGACCACGGCGATACGGCGACCCTCCGCCAGAGTCAGGTCCAGCCCCGCCAGGGCGTCCCGGTCCTGCCCGGCGTGGCGCGCGGCCAGCCCCTTGAGAACGACGGGGAAGGGCGATGCCGGCGCCTGTCGGGGCGTCTCCGGCTCGCGTACGGGCTCGGGGGCGTCGAGTACCTCGTACACCCGCTCGGCGCTCCTGTGCACGCGCTGCCGGTACTGCACGGCCAGCGGCAGTCCGAGTACGGCCTCGAAGGCGGCCAGCGGGGTGAGCACGACGACGGCCATGGCCACGCCGGCGAGCCGGCCGTCGGCGACCGCCTGGATCCCGACGAGGGCGGCCCCGGCTACGGTCAGGCCGGAGATCAGCGCGGTGAGTCCGTCGCCCAGCGCGGTGGCGGTGGCGGCCCGCGAGGCGATCCGGGTGAGCGTGCCGTCGGCCCGGCGCGCCTCGGCGGCCCGCGCGGGCAGAGCGCCGGCGACGGTCAGCTCGGCGGTGCCGGTGAACAGATCGGTCACCCTGGTGGCGAGCACGCCGCGGGCGGGGGCGAGCCTGCGCTCGGCCCGCCGTGCCACGGCGCCGGTGACCAGCGGGACCCCGACTCCGGCCGCCAGCAGACCGACCGCGAGCACGAGGCCGGCCTCCGGCAGCAGCCAGGCCGTGAAGCCGACCGACGCGGCCGAGACCACGACCGCGGACGCGGCGGGCAGTAGCCACCGCAGCCAGTAGTCCTGCAGGGCGTCGACGTCGGCGACGAGCCTGGACAGCAGGTCGCCCCGGCGGCTGTGGCGAAGCCCAGAGGGTGACAGCCGCTCGAGGCGCCGGTACACGGCGACCCGGGTGTCGGCCAGCATCCGCAGCACGGCGTCGTGCGACACGAGCCGCTCGGCGTAGCGGAACACGGCCCGCCCGATCCCGAAGGCGCGCGTCGCCGTCACGGCCATCATCAGATACAGCACCGGCGGCTGCTCGGAGGCCCGCGAGATGAGGTACCCGGACGTGGCCATCAGACCGACGGCGCTGCCGAGCGCCAGGCTGCCGAGCAGCAGCGCGAGGACGAGCCGTCCACGCCGGGCGCCGGACATCGCCCGCACCCTGGCGAGGACGCCGCCCGCGGCCTCCGTCGAGGGAGCCGGACCCTCGGGGGTAACCGGAGCAACGGCTCCAACGGACTCGTCGAGGGGGCGGGCAGCGGGCGCCACGGATGTACCGTCGGCCGCGGCGACGGGCGCCGGCTCCTCCAGTCGCACCACCCGGTCGGCCACCTCCAGCAGCGCCGGGCGGTGCACCACCAGCAATACCGTCCGCCCCTCCGCCAGCCTTCGCACGGCGGCCACGACCTCGGCCTCGGTGGCCCCGTCCAGGGCGGCCGTCGGCTCGTCGAGCAGCAGTACCGGCCGGTCCGCGAGGAATGCCCGGGCCAGCGCCAGCCGTTGCCGCTGCCCGGCGGACAGCCCAGCACCGTCCTCCCCGAGCACGGTCCCCGTCCCCTCGGGCAGCGCGTCCACGAACTCCAGCGCGCCCGCGTCCCGCAGCGCCTGCCGTACGGCGGTGTCGTCGGCGTCGGGCCGGGCCAGCCGTACGTTCTCGGCGATGGTGCCGGCGTACAGGTGCGGGTGCTGCGGCACCCAGGCGACGCGGGCGTGCCACTGCGCCAGGTCGAGGGAGGCGAGATCGGCTCCCCCGATGCGGACTCGTCCGCCGGCCGGGGGCACGAATCCGAGGAGGGCGTTGATGAGCGTCGACTTGCCCGCACCGCTCGGACCGACGAGCGCGACCGTCTCGCCGGACTCGACGGTGAAGCTCACGTCCGTCACGGCGGCCGCGGCGCGTCCGGGGTAGCGGACGGTCACGCCCTCGAAGGACAGGGCACCGCCCGCCGGCAGGGGACCGGTCCCCGAGGCCGGTACGGGCCGCTCCAGCACCTCGAAAATCTCCTCGGCGGCGGCAAGCCCTTCCGCCGCAGCGTGGTACTGCGCCCCCACCTGCCGCAGCGGCAGATAGGCCTCGGGCGCCAGCACGAGTACCACCAGGCCGTCGTACAGGGCCATGTCGCCGTGGACGAGCCGCATGCCGATGGTGACGGCGACGAGCGCCACGGAGAGCGTGGCGAGCAGTTCCAGCGCGAAGGACGACAGGAAGGCGATCCGCAGCGTCCGCATGGTCGCCTGCCGGTATTCGCCGGTGATGCGTTTGATCGATTCGGCCTGCGCCTTGGCCCGCCCGAAGACCTTCAGCGTCGGCAGCCCGGCGACCACGTCCAGGAAGTGCCCGGACAGCCGGGACAGGAGCCGCCACTGGCGGTCCATCCGGGACTGTGTGGCCCAGCCGATCAGCACCATGAAGATCGGGATGAGGGGCAGGGTGCCGACGATGATGACCGCCGAGACCCAGTCCTCGGTGACGATGCGGGCCAGCACCGCCACGGGTACGACCACCGCGAGGCCCAACTGGGGCAGATAGCGCGAGAAATAGTCGTCGAGGGCGTCGACTCCACGGGTGGCCAGCGCTACCAGCGACCCGGTCCGCTGCCCGCCCAGCCAGCCGGGACCGAGCGCGGTGGCCCGTTCCAGCAGCCGGCCCCGCAGCTCCGACTTCACTGCCGCGCTCGCCCGGTGCGCGGCCAGCTCGGTGAGCCAGCCGACCAGCGCACGGCCGCAGGCGACAGCCACCAACAGCAGGAGGGGGGTACGGAGTTCACTGGTTGCCATGCCGTGCTGGAAGGCGCCCACCACCACCTCGGCGATGAGCATCGCCTGCGCGACGAGCAACCCAGCCCCGACGGCGCCCAGGACGACGACCGCCGTCAGAAAGAACCGGGTGGCGCGGGCGTACCGCAGAAGACGTGGATCGATGGGTTTCACGTGAAACGTACCCTCCCGTCCAGAGGGTGTGTTTCACGTGAAACGAGCCGCGTGAAACACACCCTGCCGGACTCAGTGCGCGGGTTCGGCGATGTGCTGGGTGCCGATCCGCTTGCGGAACACCCAGTACGTCCAGCCCTGGTAGAGCAGGACGACCGGCGTGGCGACCGCGGCCAACCAGGTCATGATCTTCAGGGTGTAGGGGCTGGACGAAGCGTTGGTGACGGTGAGGCTCCAGTCCGCGTTGAGCGTGGACGGCATGACGTTCGGGAAGAGCGTCAGGAAGAGCATCGCCACGGCGGCCACGATGGTGACGCCGGACAGTGCGAACGACCAGCCCTCGCGACCGGCCTGGTTGGCCATCAGGGCGACGACCAGGGCGGCGACGGCCACCACGAGGGCGACCAGGCTCTTGCCGTCCCCGCTGTCGACCTGCGTCCAGACCAGGAAGGCCAGAGCCAGCACGGCCGTGACGAGGCCGACGCGCGTCGCCAGGGTCCGTGCCCTTTCGCGGATCTCACCGACGGTCTTGAGCGCCGTGAACACCGTCCCGTGGAAGGTGAACAGCGCCAGCGTGACCAGGCCGCCGAGGAGCGCGTACGGATTGAGCAGGTCCCAGACGGAGCCGACGTACTCCAGGTCCCGGTCGATCTTCACGCCGTGGACGATGTTGCCGAAGGCCACGCCCCACAGGAACGCCGGGATCAGCGAGGTCCAGAAGATCGCGGTCTCCCAGTTGCGCTGCCAGCGCTCCTCCGGCCGCTTCACCCGGTACTCGAAGGCGACACCCCGGACGATCAGGCAGACCAGGATGACGAGCAGAGGCAGGTAGAAGCCGGAGAAGAGAGTGGCGTACCACTCGGGAAAGGCGGCGAAGGTCGCACCGCCGGCCGTGAGCAGCCATACCTCGTTGCCGTCCCACACGGGCCCGATGGTGTTGATCAGAACCCGCTTCTCGGCCCGGTTCCGGGCGAGCAGCTTGGTGAGCACGCCGACCCCGAAGTCGAAGCCCTCCAGGAAGAAGTAGCCCGTCCACAGGACGGCGATGAGAACGAACCAGACGTCGTGCAGTTCCATGACTGTGCAGCTCCCTCGGCCTAGTACGAGAAGGCCATCGGCTTGTCGGCGTCACGGAGGTCGCCGCCGATCTTCGTGGGCGGGTTGAGGTCGGCCTCGGTGAGCTCGGGCGGGCCCGCCTTGACGTACTTGGCGAGCAGCCTGACCTCGATGACGGCGAGGATGGCGTAGAGCGTGGTGAAGACGACCATCGAGATGATGACCTCCGCCTGGGAGACACCGGGGGAGACCGCGTCGCGGGTCTGCATCACGCCGTAGACGACCCAGGGCTGCCGGCCCATCTCCGTGAAGATCCAGCCCCAGGAGTTGGCGATCAGCGGGAACGCCATCGTCCAGAGGGCGAGGAGCCAGTACAGGCGGGTGAGTCTGCTGCCCAGCGGCTTGCGCAGCAGCACCAGGTGCGGCACCTCGTCCTCCCCGGTCCGCACCGCGGCCGGCAGCAGGAACTTCTTCCGCGTCAGCCACAGGCCCAGCAGGCCGAGGGAGAAGGACGCCATGCCGAAACCGATCATCCACCGGAAGCCCCAGTAGGCGACGGGGACGATGGGCTTGTAGTCACCGGGGCCGAACTTCTCCTGCAGCGCCTTGTTGGTGTCGTTGATACCGGGCACGTACGAGTCGAAGTCGCTGTGGGCGAGGAAGGACAGCAGTCCGGGAATCTCCAGGGCGACCGTGTTGTGGCCCTTGTCGACGTCTCCGTAGGCGAAGACGGAGAAGGGTGCCGGTTCCTCGCCGTCCCACAGGGCCTCGGCGGCGGCCATCTTCATCGGCTGCTGCTCGTACATGACCTTGCCGAGGGTGTCGCCACTGACCGCGGTGAGCACGCCGCCGACCGCGAGGGTGACCAGGCCGAGCCGGAGCGACGTCCGCATCACCGGGATGTGCTTCTTGCGCATCAGGTGGAAGGCAGCGATGCCGACCATGAAGGCGCCGCCCGTCAGGAAGGCCGCCGAGAAGCTGTGGAAGACCTGGTTGAGCGTGGTGTTCTGGGTCAGGACGGCCCAGAAGTCGGTGAGCTCGGCGCGGCCCTTCTCCTCGTTGATGCGGTAGCCGACGGGGTGCTGCATCCAGGAGTTGGCGGCCAGGATGAAGTACGCCGACAGCAGGGTGCCGATCGAGACCATCCAGATGCAGGCCAGGTGGATCTTCTTGGGCAGCTTGTCCCAGCCGAAGATCCACAGGCCGATGAAGGTGGACTCGAAGAAGAAGGCGATCAGCGCCTCGAAGGCGAGCGGGGCACCGAAGACATCACCCACGAAGCGGGAGTAGTCGGACCAGTTCATGCCGAACTGGAACTCCTGCACGATGCCGGTGACGACACCCATGGCGATGTTGATCAGGAAGAGCTTGCCCCAGAACTTGGTCGCTCTGAGGTACTTCTCCTTCTCGGTGCGGACCCAGGCGGTCTGCAGTCCGGCCGTGAGGGCGGCCAGCGAGATCGTCAGCGGGACGAACAGGAAGTGGTAGACGGTCGTGATGCCGAACTGCCATCGCGCCAGCGTCTCCGGCGCCAGAGCCATGTCCACGTCGTCAGTCTCCTTACATCGCCACATCGCTGTGGTCAGCGGCGCTTTGAGCGTGTATGTCACACCTATCTCGGGCGCAACCGGGACACGCTTGTGAACGCGTTCACATTCACAAGCAATTATGACGTACAGCTTTTCGACACCGGAAGGGGGGTCCCCTGTGACGTCAACCCCTTGGCAAGAGCTTCAACAACTTGTTGAATTCGCCGCATGAAGATACGGATCTCTTGGCCTGCGGGTCACCTCACCGCAGCGCTCGACGACACCCCGACCACGCAGGCACTCCTCAAGGCCCTGCCGTTCACCGCCTCCGCCCATACATGGGGCGAGGAGGTGTACTTCGACACGGGTGTGTCGGTTTCACGTGAAACGGACGCCCGGGAGGTCGTCGAACCGGGCACGGTCGCCTTCTGGACCGACGGCGACGCTCTGGCGCTGCCGTACGGGCCCACGCCGATCTCGCGAGGCGACGAATGCCGCCTCGCGAGTCCCTGCAACGTCCTGGGTCGTCTCGACGGCGATCCGCGCCTGCTGGCGACGGTGCGCAACGGCGACCCGATACGCGTCGAACGCGTCGACACGTAGAACCACCACAGCGGTCCTCAACCGCTACAGCGGCCTTCAAGCTCTAGAGCGGCCTTCCAGCTCTACGGCGGCCGTCAACCTCCACAGCGGTCTTGCGAACGTCCCACAGCGACCTACAGCTCGTTGCGGAACTCCTCCGACACCTTGAGGAAGATGTCGTTCGCCTCGCTCTCACCGACCGTCACCCGCACACCCTCGCCCGGGAACGGCCGAATGACCACGCCTGCCTGCTCGCAGGCGTCGGCGAAGGCGACCGTGCGCTCCCCCAGCCGCAGCCACACGAAGTTGGCCTGGGTCTCGGGCACCGTCCAGCCCTGCGCGCGCAGCGCGTCGACCACGCGCGTGCGCTCGCACACCAGCGAACCGACCCGGCCGATCAACTCGTCCTCGGCGCGCAGTGAGGCGATCGCCGCCTCCTGCGCGATCTGGCTGACCCCGAAGGGCACCGCCGTCTTGCGCAGCGCCGCCGCCACCGGCTCGTGGGCGATCGCGAACCCGACGCGCAGGCCGGCGAGGCCGTATGCCTTGGAAAAGGTACGCAGGACGCAGACGTTGGGCCGCTCACGGTAGATCTCGACGCCGTCCGGCACCTCGGGGTCCCGGATGAACTCGCGGTAGGCCTCGTCGAGGACCACCAGCACGTCGCTCGGCACCTGGTCGAGGAACCGCTCCAGCTCGGCCCGCCGCACCACCGTGCCCGTCGGGTTGTTGGGGTTGCAGACGAAGATCAGCCGGGTCCGGTCCGTGATCGCGGCCGCCATCGCGTCCAGGTCGTGCACGTCGCCCGGTGTCAGCGGCACCTTCACGGACGTCGCGCCGCTGATCTGCGTGATGATCGGGTACGCCTCGAAGGAGCGCCAGGCGTAGATCACCTCGTCGCCCGGGCCCGAGGTCGCCTGGATGAGCTGCTGGGCCACACCGACCGAGCCGGTGCCGGTGGCCAGGTGGGAGAGGGGCACGCCGAACCGGTCCGACAGCTCGCTCATCAGGGACGTACAGGCCATGTCCGGGTACCGGTTGAACGACGCGGCCGTGGCCGTCACCGTCTCCATCACGCCCGGCAGGGGCGGATAGGGGTTCTCGTTGGAGGACAGCTTGTAGGCCACCGGACCGTCGGCCGCGGCGGGCCTGCCCGGCTTGTAGGTGGGAATTCCCTCCAGCTCGGCGCGTAGCTTGGGGCTCGTCTCGCTCACCGCAGTCCTCCTCGTGACCACCACCGGCATCGAATGCTTCTCACCTTATGAGGATTCAGCGCCGCTGCGTATAGGTGAGGCCAGACCTCGTCCGTCACACTGGCATCAGGGGCATCAGGGCACGAAGGCGCACGATTCGGGGGGCGCGCCGCACATATATCTACGCGCCGGTGGCTCGCGCCGTGGCGCGCATCCCTCGTGCAGGTGAGTTGAGACCTCTTCGCAACATCGGCCGCTTGGCAGGCCCTCACAGGTCGACACGCCAGGTAATGGGATGCAAGCCACCAACTAACTTGCTTTCGAAGGCCGTTACTGCTTAATGATCATGCAGAAACGTGACTGTCAACGCATGCATATGCGTCCGCCCTACCCCACCCCATGAGCCCTACTATCGGCTCGCCATGACAGCAGCAGGGAAGCACCAGGTGAGCCGCGCGGAAACCTCACGTCGAGGCAGCCGGCCGGGCCGGGCGGGCATCAGGGACGTGGCCGCCGCCGCCGGAGTATCCATCACTACCGTCTCCGATGCCCTCAACGGCAAGGGCCGACTCCCGGATGCCACCCGGCGCCATGTGCGCGAGGTCGCCGACCGACTGGGCTACCGGCCCTCGGCCGCCGCCCGCACGCTCCGCACCGGCAAGTCCGGACTCATCGGCCTGACCGTGACGACGTACGGGGATGAACCTTTCACCTTCACCGAGTTCGCGTACTTCGCCGAGATGGCGCGGGCCGCCACGTCCGCCGCGCTGGCCCGCGGCTACGCCCTCGTCATCCTCCCGGCGACCTCCCGGCACGACGTGTGGTCGAACGTCGCGCTCGACGGCACGGTCGTCATCGACCCCTCGGACCACGACCCGGTCGTCAGCGAACTGGTACGCCAGGGTTTACCGGTCGTCTCCGACGGCCGCCCGGCCGGCTCGCTCCCCGTGACCGCCTGGGTCGACAACGACCACGAGGCCGCCGTACTCGGCATCCTCGACCACCTGGCCGACGCCGGCGCCCGCAGGATCGGCCTGCTCACCGGCACCACGACCGACACGTACACCCATCTGTCGACCACCGCCTACCTGCGCTGGTGCGAGCGCGTCGGCCAGGACCCGGTCTACGAGGCCTATCCGGCACACGATCCGTGCGCCGGTGCCGTCGCCGCGGACCGGCTGCTCGCCCGCCCCGACCGGCCCGACGCCGTCTACGGTCTCTTCGACCCGAACGGCACCGACCTGCTCGCCGCCGCCCGCCGCTACGGGCTTCGCGTCCCGGAGGATCTGCTGCTGGTCTGCTGCAGCGAGTCCACCGTGTACGCCAGCACCGAACCGCCCATCACCACCCTGTCGCTGAAACCCCGCCGCATCGGCACGGCGGTGATCCAGGTCCTCATCGACGCCATCGAGGGGCTCGACTCGGACCAGCCGGTCGAGCAGGTGATACCGACCGAACTGATCGTGCGTACGTCTTCGCAGCGCCGCCCGCCCCGGACGACGGTCAGCCCGCCGCGGTCACCCGAGGGCGAGTAGGCCGCCGTCCCGGGAGCGGGAAGGCGGGGGCCCGGCCGACGCGCCCCTTGGGTTCAAGGGGTCGTCGCAACACCGCCTGGTTTCAGGTGGTGAGTAGATCACGTAGACGCTCGGCTGGGGTATCCCAGCCGAGCGTTTTG